>NZ_OW969598.1:1200000-1500000 GCF_943181435.1 Neisseria sp. Marseille-Q6792 | reverse complement strand
TCGTAATAGCCGGTAACCGTACCGGCAAGGCTTCCGTTGCCTGCAACCTGCCACGGCGTGAAATAGCGTTCAAAAAACTGTTTTGCCTGAAAGGAATGGACGGGGGTTTGAAAGGCTTGGGCGCACACATCCTGCCAGCCTTGGCGGTTTTTCAAATTTGAGCAGCCAAGCCGGAAAGACTGTAGGCTCTGGGTAAAGTTTTGCGCGCTCCAGTGCGGCAGGCTGTCGTGAGGAACCGCCGTGTAAACCGCCCCTCCGCCTGAAACCGTAGTGCCGACAGGAAAAGGGGTACCCGCAGGGCGGTCGGGGCCTTGAATAACGGATGTATCAGGAATCGGGAGGGGTTGGATGCTTTTGCTTTGACAGGCGGCAAGAATGGCGGCAACCATGCTGAATAGTGCCGTTTGAAACAGGTGTTTTTTCATAATGGGCAATGACGTTGAAATACTTGAGTCGGATTTTCAAGCAACTGATTTTTTAAAGGTTTGAAAAAGGAGATTTTAACACAGCCCTGAAGTTTTCCGGCGGTGGGGTAGTTTGAAAAAAATATGGCAAAATAGTTTGTATTCTTATTTACAAGTCATATAAATGTCCTGATAATATACCGTCCATTTACTTATAAACTGATACTTATGCTGGTTGCTTTTTTAATTATGTTGCGCGAGGGTATCGAAGCTGCACTGATTGTCGGTATCGTTGCGGGTTTTTTGAAACAGTCCGGACATTCCAAACTGATGCCTAAGGTCTGGTTCGGGGTTGTCCTTGCTTCTTTGATGTGTTTGGGTATCGGATACGGCATCCATTCGGCAACGGGCGAGATTCCCCAGAAGCAGCAGGAGTTCGTCGTCGGTATTATCGGTTTGGTTGCCGTCGCGATGCTGACTTATATGATTTTATGGATGAAAAAGGCGGCGCGTTCGATGAAGCAGCAGCTTCAGGACTCCGTGCAGGCGGCTTTGAACCGTGGCAGCGGTCAAGGATGGGCCTTGGTCGGTATGGCGTTTCTTGCCGTGGCGCGCGAAGGTCTGGAGAGCGTTTTTTTCCTGCTTGCCGTATTCAAACAGAGCCCGACGTGGCAGATGCCGGCTGGTGCGGTAGCGGGGGTTTTGGCTGCCGCCGTGATTGGCGCGTTGATTTATCAGGGCGGGATGCGCCTGAATCTGGCGAAGTTTTTCCGTTGGACGGGGGCGTTTTTGATTGTCGTTGCCGCCGGTCTGCTTGCCGGCTCGCTGCGCGCGCTGCATGAGGCAGGTATTTGGAACGCGCTTCAGGATATTGTGTTCGACTCATCAAAATATTTGCACGAAGACAGTCCGTTGGGCGTGCTGCTCGGCGGATTTTTCGGCTATACCGACCATCCGACGCAGGGCGAGGCCTTGGTTTGGCTGCTATACCTTATTCCCGTCATGACTTGGTTTTTACGCGGCAGTAGGCCGTCTGAAACTTTAACCCGTAAAGAGGAGCTGAAATGAGAAAACTCAATTTGACCGCATTGTCTGTGATGCTTGCCTTAGGTTTGACTGCTTGCCAGCCGCCGGAAGCGGAGAAAGCCGCACCAGCTGCGTCCGGTGAGACCCAATCCGCCAACGAAGGCGGTTCGGTCAGTATCGCCGTCAACGACAATGCCTGTGAACCGATGAATCTGACCGTACCGAGTGGACAGGTTGTGTTCAACATTAAAAACGACAGCGGCCGCAAGCTCGAATGGGAAATCCTGAAAGGCGTGATGGTGGTGGACGAGCGAGAAAACATCGCCCCCGGACTTTCCGACAAAATGACCGTAACCCTGTTGCCGGGCGAATACGAAATGACTTGCGGCCTTTTGACCAATCCGCGCGGCAAGCTGGTGGTAACCGACAGCGGCTTTAAAGACACCGCCAATGAAGCGGATTTGGAAAAACTGTCCCAACCGCTCGCCGACTATAAAGCCTACGTTCAAGGCGAGGTTAAAGAGCTGGTGGCGAAAACCAAAACCTTTACCGAAGCCGTCAAAGCAGGCGACATTGAAAAGGCGAAATCCCTGTTTGCCGCCACCCGCGTCCACTACGAACGCATCGAACCGATTGCCGAGCTTTTCAGCGAACTCGACCCCGTCATCGATGCGCGTGAAGACGACTTCAAAGACGGCGCGAAAGATGCCGGATTTACCGGCTTCCACCGTATCGAACACGCTCTTTGGATAGAAAAAGACGTGTCCGGCGTGAAGGAAACCGCAGCCAAACTGATGACCGATGTCGAAGCCCTGCAAAAAGAAATCGACGCATTGGCATTCCCTCCGGGCAAAGTGGTCGGCGGCGCGTCCGAACTGATTGAAGAAGTGGCGGGCAGTAAAATCAGCGGCGAAGAAGACCGTTACAGCCACACCGATTTGAGCGACTTCCAAGCCAATGTGGACGGTTCGAAAAAAATCGTCGATTTGTTCCGTCCGTTGATCGAGGCCAAAAACAAAGCCTTGTTGGAAAAAACCGATACCAACTTCAAACAGGTCAACGAAATTTTGGCGAAATACCGGACTAAAGACGGTTTTGAAACCTACGATAAGCTGAGCGAAGCCGACCGCAAAGCGTTACAGGCCCCTATTAACGCGCTTGCCGAAGACCTTGCCCAACTTCGTGGCATACTCGGTTTGAAATAAGCCTTAAGCGTTCAGACGGCATTTGGCGACAGATGCCGTCTGAAATTTTATCTGCAAAACCGGAAAGGTATTGAAAAAGGCGGAGGTTTCCGTTCCCCGCGTTCCGCTGTATCGGATACAGAGTTTAAACAAAGGATAAAACATGAGTACGAACAACCCGACACAACCGACCAGGCGCACACTCTTTAAAACTGCGATCGCAGCCGGAGCAGTCGGCGCAATCGGAGGTTATCTCGGCGGCAAAAAACAGGGCGAAACCGCCGAACACACCGCCGAAAGCCAACACTCGCCCCAAGCCTATCCCTGCTACGGAGAACATCAGGCAGGCATTGTTACGCCGCAGCAGGCATTTTCCATTATGTGCGCCTTCGACGTTACCGCGCAAAGTGCCAAGCAGCTGGAAAACCTGTTCCGCACACTGACCGCCCGCATCGAGTTTCTCACCCAGGGCGGCGAATACCAAGACGGCGACGACAAACTTCCACCCGCCGGCAGCGGCATTTTGGGCAAAGCCTTCAACCCCGACGGATTGACCGTTACCGTGGGGGTGGGCAGCAGCTTGTTTGACGGCCGATTCGGACTCAAAGACAAAAAACCGGTTCATTTGCAGGAAATGCGCGACTTCTCCAACGATAAGCTGCAAAAAAGCTGGTGCGACGGCGATTTGAGCCTGCAAATCTGCGCCTTCACCCCCGAAACCTGCCAAGCCGCCCTGCGCGACATCATCAAACACACCGCCCAAACCGCCGTTATCCGCTGGAGTATCGACGGGTGGCAGCCCAAATCCGAACCCGGCGCGATGGCGGCGCGCAACCTGTTGGGCTTCCGCGACGGCACGGGCAACCCCAAGGTTTCCGATCCCAAAACCGCCGACGAGGTTTTGTGGACGGGTGTGGCCGCCAACAGCCTCGACGAACCGGAGTGGGCGAAAAACGGCAGCTATCAGGCAGTCCGCCTTATCCGCCACTTTGTCGAGTTTTGGGACAGGACGCCGCTTCAAGAGCAAACCGACATTTTCGGGCGGCGCAAATACAGCGGCGCGCCGATGGACGGCAAAAAAGAAGCCGACCAACCGGATTTTGCCAAAGACCCCGAGGGGAATACCACGCCCAAAGACAGCCATATACGCCTGGCGAATCCGCGCGATCCCGAATTTCTCAAAAAACACCGCCTCTTCCGCCGCGCCTACAGCTATTCGCGCGGACTCGCCTCAAGCGGACAGCTTGATGTCGGGCTGGTGTTCGTCTGCTATCAGGCAAACCTTGCCGACGGATTCATCTTCGTGCAAAACCTCCTTAACGGCGAACCGCTGGAAGAATACATCAGCCCCTTCGGCGGCGGCTATTTCTTCGTCTTGCCCGGCGTGGAAAAAGGCGGCTTCTTGGGACAAGGGCTGCTGGGCGTATAAACCTGTCTGACGGACAAATGCCGTCTGAATCCGATAAGGGGTTCAGACGGCATTTGTCTGTTTGGGCGGTCAGGCTTTTTTGACGAATTCGGATTTTATAGTGGATTAAATTTAAATCAGGACAAGGCGACGAAGCCGCAGACAGTACAAATAGTACGGAACCGATTCACTTGGTGCTTCAGCACCTTAGAGAATCGTTCTCTTTGAGCTAAGGCGAGGCAACGCCGTACTGGTTTAAATTTAATCCACTATAAATTCATCGCGCTGCCGTCGATTTTGCAGCCGATGTTGTGATCGCCTTCCTGCAGGTGTATGCCTTTGACTTTTGTACCTTGTTTGATTGTCATCGAGCTGCTTTTTACCTTGAGGTCTTTGATGAGGATAACGGTATCGCCGTTTTGCAGCGCCGCGCCGTTGGCATCGCGCACTTCCACCGCAAGGTCGGCGGCGGATTCGGTTTCATTCCATTCGTGGGCGCATTCGGGGCAGATGTATTGTCCGCCGTCTTCGTAGGTGTATTCGGAGGCGCATTGCGGGCAAGGGGGTAATGACATAGTTTGCCGTCCTTATCGGAGAAGTTACTTCGGCTTGGGAAAGTAGAATAATGCTTAAGGATAATAAATGGCAGGGTACAAGTAAATCGGGTATTAAAATAGAAGGATTTACCGAACCTAATAGAACAGCATATCCCATTTATGAATAGTAATATTTATGAAAAATTAGGAGATTAATGATGAAAAGAATTAAGTGCTTTTGTGATAAATTTCCATCAGGAGATACATTTAGAATGTGTATCATTCTGGATGACCATGATAATAGGGTTGATTATTATGTAGGAATATATGATTACATTACGTCTACCTTAATGAGCGATATTTACTATCGATCCACGATTGATGAGCATTTCAAGATTATAGAATTAATAGAAAATAATCCAAATGAAATTTATGATGATGGCGGTGGTCAACAATTTTGCCTAGAATTTCATCATGATAAGGTCATTTTTTACCACAATGAATTTGATGAAGAAGATGGTTATCCAGTATTAAGCTGTTCGCTGCATACTTTTAAAACTGCTTTAATTGCTTGGAATGCTTTTTTGCAATTGCCTAAAAGTATTCATTCGGTGGTGGAGACTGTGATTGAGGAATAAGCATAATTAGCTTAATGAATAGAATCTGTTTGTTTTTGGGATGCCGTCTGAAACCTGAAACCGGCTTCAGACGGCATAGCTTTATTGTTTGTCTTTTTCGGGACGCACCCAGCCTTCGATGACGGTTTGGCGGGCGCGGGCGAGGGCGAGTTTGTTGTCTTCGACGTTGTGGGTAATCGCGCTGCCTGCGCCTGTGGTTACTTTGTTGCCCAGTGTTACAGGGGCAACCAGTACGCAGTTGGAGCCGATGCGGACTTCGTCGCCGATGACGGTTTTGTGTTTGTTCACGCCGTCGTAGTTGGCAATAATCGTGCCCGCGCCGAAGTTGGTTTTGCTGCCGACTTCGGCATCGCCTATGTAGGTGAGGTGGTTGGCTTTGGTGCCTTTGCCGATGGCGGCGTTTTTGATTTCGACGAAGTTGCCGACGTGTACGTCGTCTGAAAGGCGGGCTTGCGGACGCAGGCGGGCGTACGGGCCGATTCGGTTGTTTTCGCCGACTTCGCAGTCTTCAAGGTGGGAGAAGGGGGCGATTTTGCTGTTTGCGCCGATTTTGGTGTTTTTGATGACGCAGTTTGCGCCGATTTCGACGTTGTCGCCGATTTCGACTTCGCCTTCAAAGATACAGTTCACATCAATCACGACATCTTGCCCGTGTTTCAGACGGCCTCGTAAATCGAAACGTGCCGGATCGCGCAGGGTTACGCCTGCTTTGAGCAATTCTTGCGCCTGTTCGGTTTGGAAAATACGCTCGAGTTCGGCGAGCTGGAGTTTGTTGTTCACGCCGGCGGCGAGGTAGGAGGCGCGTACTTGGACGGGATGAACTTTAATACCGTCGGCAACGGCTTTGGCGATGAGGTCGGTCAGGTAGTATTCGCCTTGGGCGTTGTTGCTGGAAAGGCTGTTCAACCAAGCTTCGAGTTTGGTGTTGGGCAGAACCAAAATGCCGGTATTGATTTCTTTCACGGCTTTTTGGGCGACACTTGCGTCTTTTTCTTCGACAATGGCGGTTACGCTGCCTTGGCTGTCGCGGATGATGCGACCCAAGCCTGTCGGGTCGTTGGGAACGTCGGTCAGCAGTCCGACTTCGTTGCCTGCGGCTTCGAGCAGGGTTTCGAGGGTTTCAACGTCAATTAAAGGAACGTCGCCGTACAGCACCAGCGTGCGTCCTTCGGCGGCAAGGTGGGGCAGGGCGGTTTTGACGGCGTGGCCGGTACCGAGCTGTTCGGTTTGTTCAACCCAAACGACATCGCG
Organism: Neisseria sp. Marseille-Q6792; assembly: GCF_943181435.1. The sequence continues at coordinate 1,493,553 of NZ_OW969598.1, read as the reverse complement.
TTTGACGGTGTCCAAGACTTGTTCTTTGCCGTGGCCGATGACGACGCAGATGTTTTGGGGATTCAGGGAGGCGGCGGTGTCGATAACGCGCTCAACCATGGGAAGGCCGCCGATGCGGTGCAGCACTTTGGGCATTTTGGAGTACATGCGCGTGCCTTTGCCGGCGGCGAGGATGACGATGTTTAAAGTGTTGTGCGGCATAGCGTTTTCCTGTGCAATGCCGTCTGAAGCGGCTTCAGACGGCATAGGTTGGGTTTATCGGTTTTGAAATTTGGGCTTTTGCCAGTGTTGGCGATGCTCTTCGTCGGCGTTGTTGCCGGTTTGGTTGGGCAACACGGCATGGCGTTCGGGGCGGTATTGGTTGTAGTTCATATTTTTCGAGTAGCTGCCGTCTTGGTAATAAACGGGTGTACCGGCAGGATATTTTTGACGGACGGCGGTTTTGCCGTTTTCGTTCCGGTAGGTTTCCCATGAGCAGCCCGACAGTACGGCGGAGGCAGTCATCAGGATAAGGAAGGTTTTACGCATGGCTTTTCTTTCGTATTTTCGGGGTTTAGGGGGTATTGTAATGAGTTTGGCGGTGTTCTGACAAAGTTTCTGCATACTGTGCCAGTTGCGCCATATCGCTTACGGAGGTGTCGATAAAGGGCAGCGCGTGGGATTTTGCACCGAACCAGACGGTTTTCATGCCCAGCGCCTTTGCCTGATGCAGGTTGTCCGCGCTGTCGTCCACCATCACGCAGCGTTCGGGCGGTACGTCCAGCAGGCGGCAGACGTTGAGGTAGGCTTGTGGATTGGGTTTGTAGAGCAGCCCGAAATCGTCCGTACCGAAAAGCGCGTCGAAGCTTTCCGTCAAACCTAGTGCGTCTGAAACGGCGTGGACATAAAAAGAAGGCCCGTTGGAAAAAACCGCCTTGCGTCCTTTTAGGCGGATTAGGGTGTTTTGTGTTTCCGGCATCCCGTGCAGACGGGTCAAAACCTCGTCAATCGGATGGCTTTCGCGTAAAAATTCCGCAATGTCGATTTCGGGGTGGTGGATTTGCAGGCCGGCAAGCGTTGCGCCGTAACGGTGCCAATATTCCTGACGCAGGTCGGACGCGGCTTGGTCGGAGAGCCGGAGGCGTTGCGCGATGTAGCCGGTCATGGCGCGGTTGATGAGCGTGAAGATGCCTGCGTCGGCATCGTGCAGCGTGTTGTCGAGGTCGAACAGCCACACGGTCGGATTTTCTTGCATGTTGAACGATGAAAATTTGTTATGATGGCATTTTACAGCGAATTAAGGAGGATGAAGGATGAAACGGAAAATCTGGCTGCTGCCGCTGCTGTCGGTTTCAGCATATATGCAGGCTCAGACGGAGGTCAGGCTTGCAGCGCACAAGTCGTTCAGCCTGCCCAAAGCGGTGATTGCGCGTTTCGAACGGGAAAACAATGCGAAAGTGTCCGTTATTCAGGCTGGCAATGCAAACGAAATGCTCAACAAACTGATTTTAAGCCGCGCCAATCCGATTGCCGATGCGGTGTACGGTTTGGACAATGCCAATATCGGTAAGGCGCGGGAAATGGGCGTTTTGGCGGATGAGCAGCCAAAATCCCTGCCGGTTTCGGTCGGCCTGCCTTCGGTTTTGGCGGTTGATTACGGTTATGTAACACTCAATTACGACAAAAAATGGTTTGCCGAGAAAAAGCTGCCGCTGCCCAAAACCTTGCAGGACTTAACCCGTCCCGAATATAAAAACCTGCTGGTTACGCCGTCGCCCGCCACCTCGTCGCCAGGATTATCCTTCCTGATGGCAAACATCGGCGGCATGGGCGAGGCGGGTGCGTTCAAATGGTGGGCGCAGATGCGTCAGAACGGCGTGAAGGTCGCCAAAGGCTGGAGCGAGGCGTATTACACCGACTTTTCGCACAACGGCGGAGCTTATCCGCTGGTAGTCGGTTATGCAGCCAGCCCTGCGGCAGAAGTGTATTTTTCCAAAGGCAAGTACAGCGAGCCGCCGACGGGCAACCTGTTTTTAAAAGGCGGCGTATTCCGTCAGGTTGAAGGCGCGGCGGTATTGAAGGGGGCGAAGCAGCCGGAATTGGCGGCAAAACTCGTTCAGTGGCTGCAAAGCGGCGAAGTGCAACGTGCCGTTCCGTCCGAGATGTGGGTTTACCCGGCCGTCAAAAACACGTCGCTGCCCGAAGTATTCCGTTTTGCACAAGCACCGACGCACACGGATTCCCCTTCCCGTGCCGACATCAACGCCAAACAGCGAGGCTGGGTCGGACGCTGGATTAAAACGGTATTGAAGTAAAAAATGCCGTCTGAAAAAGGAGCGGTAGGAATGGAAGCGTTAAACACCATCGCCCGAAACCTGACCATAAAGCGCGAAACCGTAACCTGTGCCGAATCCTGCACGGGAGGGCTGCTTGCCGCCGCATTTACCAGTGTGGCAGGCAGTTCGCAATGGTTTGAACAAAGTTTTGTAACATACAGCAACAAAGCCAAAGAAGACCGCTTGGGCGTGTTACCCGAAACCCTGCTCGAATACGGCGCGGTCAGCCGTCAAACCGTCCGTGAGATGGCGCGAGGCGCACAAATTGCGGCGCAGGCGGATTACGCCGTCGGTATTTCCGGCATTGCCGGCCCGGGCGGCGGCAGCGAAAGCAAACCAGTCGGTACGGTTTGGTTCGGGTTTGCCTTTCCGGGCGGAAGTTGTGAAGAAATATGCCGTTTTGACGGCAACCGCGAATCCGTCCGCGCGCAGGCCGTCGCCTTCGCGTTGGAAAGGTTGGCGGGACTGATTGAAAACGGCGGAGATGCCGTCTGAACAAAATCTCCGTCTGAACAAAATCCCCATCGGATAAAAATGCCGTCTGAAACGTTTCGGGTTTCAGACGGCATTTTGTCGGGTTAGGCGGCGGTGCGACTTATTTCACTTTGCCTTTCAACGCGCCGTAGCCTGCCGCGTCCATTTGTTCCAGCGGGATGAATTTTAAACTTGCGCCGTTGATGCAGTAGCGCAGTCCGCCTTTGTCTTGCGGGCCGTCGGCGAAGACGTGTCCCAAGTGCGAATCGGCGGCATAGCTGCGCACTTCGGTGCGGCGCATGTTGTAGCTGAAATCGTCGTGTTCGGTAACGGCGGCAGCGTTAATCGGGCGGGTGAAGCTCGGCCAGCCGCAGCCGGAATCGAATTTGTCGGCGGAGCTGAACAGGGGTTCGCCGCTGACAACGTCCACATAAATTCCGGGTTTGAACAAGTGGTCATATTCGTGGCTGAAGGCGTATTCGGTTGCGCTGTGTTGGGTAACTTGGTATTGCTCTTCGGTCAGGATGCGTTTGAGTTCGGCATCATTGGGTTTTTTATACGTCGCCTCGTCGAAGCCTTTGCCTTGCGGAGCGGTTTTGGTTTTGCCCTGCAGCGGTTCGTCGGCTTTGCGGATGTCGATGTGGCAATAGCCGTTGGGGTTTTTAATCAGGTAGTCCTGATGGTATTCCTCGGCGTCGTAGAAGTTTTTCAGCGGCTCGTTTTCAACGACGAGGGGAAGTTTGTATTTTTGCTGCTCGCGTTTGAGGGCGGCGGCGATGACGGCTTTTTCGGCAGGGTCGGTGTAGTACACGCCGCTGCGGTATTGCGTGCCGGTGTCGTTGCCTTGTTTGTTGAGGCTGGTCGGGTCAACGACGCGGAAATAGTATTGCAGGATGTCGTCGAGGCTGAGTTTGTCGGCATCGTAGGTAACTTTGACGGTTTCGGCATGGCCCGTATCGCGGTAGGACACGTCTTCATAGCTCGGATTTTTTGTTTTGCCGTTGGCGTAGCCGGATACCGCGTCAACCACGCCGTCGATGCGTTGGAAATAGGCTTCCAAGCCCCAGAAGCAGCCGCCGGCGAGGTAGATGGTGCGCGTATTCATGATTGCTGAATCCTTTTTCTGTGTGTCGGGTTTGTAGAACGAATTTTTCAGACGGCCTAAATCAGCATTCGGATCGCTGATTAACGCCAACGCCTGCGCTTCGTTAATACTGCCTTTGACGATGCGCTGCACGTCGCCGTCTTTACCGATTAATGCCCAAGAAGGATAAACGCTGATATTCAGGCTTTGGGCGATGGTGCCGCCGTTGTCGGTTACGACGGGCAGCTTGGGATAGTTCAAACCGGCATACCATTTTTGGAAGTCGCCGTCTTTTTTCTCGTGCAGAAAGCCGGGGGAGGCGACGGTAATCAGGTTGGCGGAACCGAATTTTGCATCTTGCGCCCATTTTTCGGTTTGCCCCAATTCGGACAGACACAAAGGACACCAGCTCGCCCAGAATTTAATCAGCGTCGGTTTGTCTTTTTTCAAATAAACATCGGCGGGGCGGTTGTCCGCGGTTTTCAAAGTGGATAAAGTGTGCGGCACGGTCGCGGCTTCGGCATCGGCGATTTTGGGCGAACAAGCGCCCAGCGCAAACAGACAGCCGAACTTGGCGCAAAGGGAAAAGAAAGTACGGGGTTTCATTTTGATGTTTCCTGTGTGGACGGTTTGTATGATTAGACGTTTGAGATGCCGAAACCTTACAGCCCGGATTTTCAGACAACCTTGCCGCGTAAAATACGCTACAATACTCCCTATTTCAAGTTTCTAAAATTAAAAGGAAAATTCAATGTTCAGCTTCTTCCGTCGCAAGAAAAAACAGGAAACTCCGGCTCCCGATGAGGCTCAAATTCAGGAAACCGCAGCAAAAGCAGAATCTGAAGTTGCTCAAATAGTTGAAAATATTAAAGAAGATGCTGAATCTTTAACGGAAAGCGTCAAAGGGCAGGTCGAATCTGCCGTTGAAACCGTCAGTAGTGCGGTTGAACAGGTAAAGGAAACCGTTGCCGAGATGCCGTCTGAAGCGGCCGAGGTTGCTGAAGAAGTGGCAGAACAGGCTGAGGTGGTAAAAGAAGCGGCTGTTGAAACCGTCGGCGAGACTGTTGAACAGGTTCAAGAAGCCGTTGCCGAGATGCCGTCTGAAGCAGAGGAAGCGGCTGAAAAAGCAGCGGAACAAGTCGAAGCGGCAAAAGAAGCTGTTGCCGAAACCGTCAGCGAGGCTGTCGAGCAAGTTCAAGAAGCCGTTGCGCCAACTGAAGAACTAAAACTCAGTTGGGCTGCGCGTTTGAAACAAGGCCTGACCAAATCGCGCGACAAAATGGCGAAATCGCTGGCAGGCGTGTTCGGCGGCGGACAAATCGACGAGGATTTGTACGAAGAGCTGGAAACCGTGCTGATTACCAGTGATATGGGCATGGAAGCCACCGAATACCTGATGAAAGACGTGCGCGACCGCGTCAGCCTCAAAGGGCTGAAAGACGGCAACGAATTGCGCGGCGCGCTGAAAGATGCGCTGTATGACCTGATTAAGCCGTTGGAAAAACCGCTGGTCTTGCCCGAAACCAAAGAGCCGTTTGTCATCATGCTTGCAGGCATCAACGGCGCGGGTAAAACCACGTCTATTGGCAAACTCGCCAAATATTTCCAAGCGCAGGGCAAATCCGTATTGCTGGCGGCAGGCGATACTTTCCGTGCCGCCGCGCGCGAGCAGCTTCAAGCTTGGGGCGAACGCAACAACGTAACCGTGATTTCGCAAACCACGGGCGATTCCGCAGCCGTTTGTTTTGATGCCGTCCAAGCCGCCAAAGCGCGCGGCATCGACATTGTGCTGGCCGACACCGCCGGCCGCCTGCCCACGCAGCTTCACTTGATGGAAGAAATCAAAAAAGTGAAGCGCGTGCTGCAAAAAGCCATGCCCGACGCGCCACATGAAATCATCGTCGTGCTTGATGCCAATATCGGTCAAAACGCCGTCAACCAAGTCAAAGCCTTTGACGACGCATTGGGGCTGACCGGTTTAATCGTTACCAAGCTAGACGGCACGGCAAAAGGCGGTATCCTTGCCGCGCTTGCCTCCGACCGTCCAGTTCCCGTCCGCTACATCGGCGTGGGCGAAGGCATAGACGATTTGCGCCCGTTTGACGCGCGCGCGTTTGTGGACGCACTGCTGGATTGAGCCGAAATGCCGTCTGAAAACGGCAGGGTGGTGTTTTAGGGAGGTGGCGGGGTTGGTAGTGAAAATGGGTGGAGGGGATTGGCGGAATTAATGAAGTCGGTGGGGTTTGGTGGGCTGAAGCCCACCCTACGAGCCCTCCCTACGAATTAACCATACAAGTCCACCTTATGAATCATCCTTATAATATGCCGTAGCGAACTGTAGGGTGGGCTTCAGCCCACCGACTCCGCCAACCCCATTACCTGCAATTTATCTCTTCCCCAATAAAACGCAAACGAATGGCGGAAATAAAAAGGGGAGCGTGTATCGTAGAACTGTAGGGTGGGCTTCAGCCCACCGACTCCACCAATCCATACCAACTCACCCACTCCCAACCCATCCCCAAAAAAATGCAAACGCCCCCGCGCCTGACACATTTACCGTATAAAATACCGAAACCGCCTCATACGGTATTTCACAAACCTTAACCCCTGCGCGTAAAAAACGTATAAACCTGAAACCGTTGCCGCCGCATCCCCTATAATTTCATCCAATAAAAAAAACGAGGCACATATCATGGCGAAAAAATTCCCCATATTCCCCAAAAACCCCGAGCGCATCTGCTGGGGGTGCGACAAATATTGCCGCGAAGACGATTTGCAGTGCGGCAACGGCTGCGAGCGCATCCAACACCCCATCGAGCTGGACGGGCGCGACTGGTATAAAAAAGGCGACTGGAGCAACCTCCTGAGTGAGGAGCAGCAAATCGAGCTGGGCTTGAAAGAAGCCCCGAAACCCGCCAAACCCCACATCAAGCTCCCCCTCAAAAACAAAACCGCCTGATTCCCCTTTTCACCGCCTGTGCCCGCCTTGCACCTGCCTGCCGAATACGGCAGCCGCAACGGTAACAGGGCAAACCGCCGCCCTTTCCGCCCCGTCGGAAACGGCGGATTTTTTTGCATTAGGGAAACAGCCCGACTGAAATACCGCGCCCAACCGACAAAAAACGGCACATAACAAAAAACGTCATCCCAAACTGACAAAAAACGGCACATGACAAAAAATGTCAGCCAAAAACTGACCAAAAATGTCAAAAGTGACCAAAAACGTCATCCCTGCGCCGCGCACGCCCTTTTAAAAAATCGCGAAAAGAAAACTAAAATAATAAAAATATATATTAAAAACAATAAAATAATAAAAAATTTTAAAAAAATCAGCGTTTGGCAAGATTTTGGCACGCCGATTGCTGTAAGAAAGACAAGCCGAAAGGCAAAGCAAAAAAGACCGACGGTCAAATACATTGCGGGTTTTCAATTTTCCGGCAGATGCCGAAAAACATTTTATTTTTCACTTAAACTTTAAACTAGGAGTTATCCCATGAAAGCAATCCAAAAAGGTTTCACCCTGATCGAGTTGATGATCGTTATCGCCATCGTAGGTGTTTTGGCCGTTGTCGCCCTGCCTGCATACCAAGACTACACTGCACGTGCGCAAATGTCTGAAGCCCTGACTTTGGCTGAAGGTCAAAAATCTGCAGTAGTTGAATACTACTCCGATAAAGGCCAATTCCCTGCTGACAATGCAGCAGCAGGAATTGCTGCAGCAAGTGAGATTAAAGGTAAATATGTTGCATCTGTATTAGTTAGTAAAACTGGCACGGATGCTGCTGCTAAGGCAACCATTACTGCCACAATGAATTCAACAGGTGTAAATAAAGATATTCAAGGTAAAACCTTGATTCTGGAAGGTTCACAAAACGCAGGCTCGTTTGACTGGACTTGTAAAGCAGGTACTGTGGCAGATAAATTCCTGCCGTCTTCCTGCCGCGGAAATGGTACTGCCTCTACTACTAGTAGTTCTTCTACTTCTCACTAAAGAAGCAATCGGGTTTAAATCCGATAAGGCAAACAAAATGCCGTCTGAATCTGTTTCAGACGGCATTTTTTATTTTTAGGCTTGTTTTTTGTTCCCACCTGTCTTTCCCCTACTTTCGCCATCCCTTTCCGCCCCACCGCCCATCCTGCCGCCAAACCTTAATAAAGAAGCAATCGGGCTTAAATCCGATAAGACTGTAGGGTGGGTTGTAGGGTGGGGGCTGTAGGGTGGGCTTCAGCCCACCACTCCCACCACACTCACTACTCCCACTACTTCCGCCGGTTCCCCAAATCCCACCGTTTCTCCCAGTTTCCACCGATAAAACACAAACGGAAGAAGGAGATTCCAGCCTGCCAATTATGACTATTTCGACGATTTTCACGCAACATCATGTGTTTTTAAGGATATTGTGAAGTGATGAGGTTGGTGGGATTGGTGGGCTAAAGCCCACCCTACGGCACTAATAAAGAAAACAAAATGCCGTCTGAATCTGTTTCAGTGCCATAGGGTGGGGTTGGTGGGAGTGGTGGGCTGAAGCCCACCCTACAGCCTGTCCTACAACCTGTCCTACAACCCGCCTGTTCATCTGCTTTGAGGTTGAATCAATCATCATCCGGAGCGGCGGCAGGGCTTTAACCTCCCCAATCCAACGGGTAAATGCCTTTTTCAACGTCTTTGAAAAAAGAGGAATAACGCCATTCTTTTACACTTGGCACATATCCGTGTTTCACGGGGTTGAAATAAATATAGTCCCGGTGGTTGTTTAAATCTTGTTCGTCCCGAATCAGGTGTTCCCAAAACCTGCGCTGCCAAATGCCGGCTTCTCGCTTTTTTATTTTGCTCTCGTTTGGGGCGCGGCACTCTTTTGGGATGAGTTGGGAAAATCGGGTTTTCAAATATGCAATCCGTATCGGGTAATCGTGTTCGCCTTCGGGCAGGTGCATGATGAAATGCAGATGATCCGGCAAAATGCAGATTGCCGTTGTTTCAAACGGATAGCGTATTTTCGTTTCACGATAGGCGAGGCGCAGCCTGTCAATGTGCCGTATCAGATAATCTTTCGTCCTGTCTTGCAAAGCCAATGTGAAAAAGTAGTACGCCCCGCGTGTGAAGTCTCTTCGGTAGTTTGACATATTTATCCTCTTTTTGGTTTGACGGGAGGAAACCTGTTGCTCCCTATTTTGGAGGTATAGCGGCTTCTCAGGGTAAATAGGTAGAAAGGGTGCTTAGGGTAAATATGTAGTGTAGGTTTGACTGTAGGGGGCTGTAGGGTGGGCTGTAGGGTGGGCTTCAGCCCACCACTTCCGCCACACCCACCAATCCCTCTGCTACTTCTATACTCACCGACCCACACCATCTTCATTAACTCAAAAAATATAAACGGGGAAGGGTATTCCTGCCTGCCGATGATAACCATACTGTTGATTTCTCCATCTGACCTTATGTGTTTTCGAGGATGTGGTGAGGTGGTGGAAATGGTGGAGGCGGTGGGATGAGTGGAATTGGTGGGCTGAAGCCCACCCTACAGTCTACCCTACACCTTACGCCCCAGCTTATGTATCCACCCTACAGCTGCTTCCCAACCTATGTATTTACCCTACGCAACGTCTTATTCACTATCTTGCAACTTGCCTGACAATTCGCCCTCCCTTACAAAATGCTGAACCTGTTTCAGGCGGCGTTTTGGGGCTGCCTGTGCGGAATTTGGCGGTAGGCGCGGTAGTAAGGCTCTAGCTGTCGGGCGATGAGTTGGAGCTGTTGGAGGAGGATATGGCTTTGCGCGCCGACGCTTTGCGCGCGCAGGCTGTCAAGTTCGCCGCGCAGGCTGTCTAATTCGGCGTCGAAGCGGTCGGGTTCCATGTCGGGCAGGTTTTGGAAGATGTGTGCGGCGTGTTCCGCGGCATGGTAAAACCTGCCTGTAAAGTCGGGGCTGCACCCTTCGTGCATTTCGCTGCGGTATGCGCCGAGAGCGGAGATGTAGCCGGTCAGGGCGTAGCCGGTTTTGAGGAGGGTAAAGCCGGGTTGCAGGCTGCCGGCGAATTTTTCGGGTTCGCTGCTCATGTCGGAGAGGGTGCTGCTGAGGGCGGCGGTGTGTTCGTGGGCGCGGCGGCGGGTGGCGCGGTATTCGACGTCGTCGCCTGTTTCGCCGCTTTTGAGGCGTTCGGTGATTTTTTCGAGATAGGCGCCGTTGCTGCGTACGGCAAGGGCGGCGGTGCGTTCGAGCGTGAGGTATTTCCAGTCGGGCCACAGGTAGCTGACCGCCGCCCAGGCAAGGGATGCGCCGATAATGGTGTCGATGATGCGCACGGGCATGGCGGCATATACGTCCAACCCTGCAAGCGACAGGCTGGTCAGTGCCTGAATGGTGATAAAAAATGTCGAGAAGCTGTATTTGTAGGTGCGGGTCATGAAGAACAGGGTGGTGTTGACGATAACGATCCAAAGCTTGGTTTCGACAGACGGGGTGAAGTAGGGGACGAGCGAGCCGACGATTACGCCGAGTACGGTACCGGCGATGCGCTGGCGGACGCGGCTTTTGGTGGCGGTGTAGTTGGGCTGGCAGACGAAAAGGGCGGTCAGCAGTATCCAGTAGCCGAGGTTGAGATTGAGGGCTTCGACTATGGTGCAGGCGGCGGCAACGACGAGGGACAGGCGGACGGCATGGCGGAATACGCCTGATTCGAGGTTCAGCTGCGGACGGATGGCCTGCCAGGTGTTTTTGAGGCTGCCGGTCTCTATGGCGGCGATGCGGGTGTCGCCCATGCGGTCGTTTTCTACCTGCAGGCCGTTGTGCTGGAGTTGGCGGAATTGTTGGTCGACGCTGCCGAGGTTGTCGAGCAGGCGGCCGAGGTGGCGGATGTCGGGATTGTTGTTGCCGTCTGAAAGGAGGCGCAGCGACTGGCGGCAGCCTTCGATGGCACGGCCGAGGCGTTTGCTGTATGTGTAGTCTTTGCCCGCCCTGAGTGCTTGGGCGGTATTGCGGCATGCCTGCCCCTGCATTTCGAGCAGGCGGTGGATGCGGAAGATGATGTCGGTGTTTTTGAATTTTTCGGACATTTCCTGATAATCGACGTGGGCGGAGCTGATGCGTTCGTGTATGTCTTGGGCGGCAAAGTAGTAACGCAGCATTTTGGCGGTGCGCGGGTGGCGGTGTTTGCCGCGAAGGCGGTAAAACAGGGCGGAACGGCATTGGTTGAAGGCGGTGATGACGCCGGTGTTGCTCATGGCAAGGTCGATGTGGCGGTTGCCTATCCATTCGGCTTCGTCGGGATCGAAAAAGTCGGCTTTGGCTTCGAGGTAGCTGCCGAGTGCTTCGTAGGCGTTGGCGACGCTTTCTTGGACAGGGCGGTGGGGCAGGATGATTTGGAACAGGAGGATGGCGGTGCTGTACAGTACGGTGCCGCACAGAATCATAAAGGGGTTGGTCAGCCAGTAGGTCTCGGGGGTGTAGGTGAGGGTGGTGTAGGTGGCGACGGCGAGTGCGCCGAATGCGAAGGTGCGGTATTTGAGCCCGACCGCGCCTAAAATGGTGAAGCCGAAGGTCATCAGGGTCATGGCGAGGATGAAGGGCAGCCCTGTGCCGAGGGTGCTTTGCGCCGTGAGCGAGGAGAGGGTGAATAGGGCGACGGAGGCAATGATGTTTTTCAGCCGTCCGGTCAGGCGGTTGTCCAAATCGACAAGGCCGCCGGCAATAATGCCGAGTACGAAGGGCATGGCGAGCTTGGGTTCGCCTATCTGAAGGACGGTGGCGGCTGCGGTAAAGACGCTGGCGAAAACGGGCAGAGAGGTGATGAGGAGTGATTTGATCGGAAGGGCTTTCATGGGTTTGTCGGATTTATTGTTATGAGGTGAATGAAGTGTAGCACACGGATGCGGATGATGAAGCGATGCCGTCTGAAAACGGCAGGGGTTTTCAGACGGCATCGGGTATTTCGTCAATCAAGAAACGAGGTTGAGGTCGTTAATCCTGTCGTAAAGGAGTTCGGGCATTTTGCCTTCTTCGTACAGTTGGATGTGCAATCGCAGGTTGTTGGCGGAAACGGACTGGCGCAGGGCTTCTTCGTAACTGATGATGCCGTGACGGTACAGTTCGAAAAGGTTTTGGTCCATCGTCTGCATTCCGTCGGTTTTGGCGGTTTCCATGATTTTATTGATGTTCATCAGGTCGCCCTTCAGGATGAAGTCTTGGATGGCGGGCGTGTTGATGAGCAAATCGACAACCGCCGTCCTGCCGGTTTTGTCTTTTTTGAGGGCGAGGCGTTGGCAGACGATACCGGACAGGTTGAGGGCGATATCGATCAGTATTTGCTTGTGCTGTTCTTTGGGGTAGAAGTTGAGTATGCGTTCGAGCGACTGCGGCGCGGTGTTGGCGTGGAGCGTAAAAATGCACAGGTGGCCGGTTTGGGCGAGCTGCATCGCGTATTCCATATTTTCCCTGCTGCGGACTTCGCCGATGCAGACCACGTCGGGGGACTGGCGCATAGCGTTTTGTACCGCCGTCTGCCAGTTTATGGTGTCGACACCGATTTCGCGCTGGGTAAAGATGCAGCGGCGCGGTTTGTAGATAAACTCTATCGGGTCTTCGATGGTAACGATATGGCCGGGCAGGGTTTTGTTGCGGTGTTCGAGCATAGTCGCCATCGTGGTGGATTTGCCCGAACCGGTAGGCCCAACGATAATCAGCAGCCCGCGCGGTGCGACGGCGAGGTCTTTGAGTTTTTCGGGCAGACCCAATTCCTGCATTTGCGGGATGATGTGGTTGATGCGCCGCAAAACCAAACCTGCGTGGCCTTGGCTGTGGTAGGCGTTGGCGCGGTAGCGCGTGCCGCTGCGCGATTGGACGGAGTAGTTGATTTCGCCGTCGCGCTGGAATATTTCCGATTGTTCGGCATTCATCGTCGATGCGGTGATGGCGGCGGTTTCCTCGCCCGTCAGAGCCTTTTGCGGCTGCGGGGTTAATGCGCCGTTGATTTTCAACGAGGGCGGGAATCCTTTGCTGATAAGGATGTCGGACGCGCTTTGCGCTTCTGCGGTTTCGCACAGGCGGTCGAGCAGCGGGTGGAGGTGTGCGCCGATTTCGGCCGGGGTTTCGGATCGGCTTTGTTTTTTTTGAGAATACACTTGAACCATTTCGTCCAAGATGTCGTGCAGGTTATTGGTACTCATCGTTAACTTCTTTTCAGTTTAAGCCTTGCAGTTTGCGGCGGCAGGTTTCAATAGGAAGGCGGACGCTTCCTGTTCGGAAGGGTATGCCGGGCTGGATGTCGCGTCCCGCCCGGCGTGTTTGCACCTTGTTTTCCCGCCGGTATGGCCGGAAGGCGGTTGTGTGTCAGAAACTCATACTTTCGCTGTTTTGCGCGCGTTTGCGTGCGACTTCCGGTGCAATCAGCCCTTGGCGCACTAGCGATTGCAGCGATTGGTCCATCGTCTGCATACCGCTCGCCTGCCCGGTTTGCAGGACGGAGTTAATCTGCGCGATTTTGTTTTCGCGGATGAGGTTGCGGACGGCGGGATTGGAAATCAGGATTTCGTGCGAGGCGACACGGCCGTTGCCGTCGCGCGTTTTCAGCAGGTTTTGGGAGATGACGGCGGTCAGCGATTCGGACAGCATAGAGCGCACCATTTCTTTCTCTCCGGCGGGGAATACGTCCACGATACGGTCGACGGTTTTTGCCGCGCCGGTCGTGTGCAGCGTGCCGAAAACCAAGTGTCCGGTTTCGGCGGCAGTTAGAGCCAGACCGATGGTTTCGGGGTCGCGCATCTCGCCGACAAGGATAACGTCGGGGTCTTCGCGCAATGCGGAACTCAGCGCGTTGGCGAAGCTGAGAGTGTGCTGGTGCAGCTCGCGTTGGTTAATCAGGGATTTTTTGCTTTGGTGGACGAATTCGATCGGGTCTTCGATGGTCAGGATGTGTGCCGGCTGGGTTTCGTTAATGTAGTTGATCATCGCGGCAAGCGTGGTGGATTTGCCCGAACCGGTGGGGCCGGTAACCAATACCATGCCGCGCGGCGATTCTGCGATTTTTTGGAAAATACGCGGGGCTTTCAATTCTTCCAGCGATAAGACGGTGCTGGGAATGGTGCGGAATACGGCGGCGGGGCCGCGGCCGGTGTTGAAGGCGTTGACGCGGAATCGGGCGACGTTGGGCAGTTCGAACGAGAAGTCGACTTCCAAGTTTTGCTGGTAGATTTTCCGCTGGTGGTCGTTCATAACGGAGGTAACCATATTGCCGACCTCTTCCGCGCTCATTTCGGGAAGGTTGATGCGCCGCATATCGCCGTGAACCCGAATCATAGGGGATATGCCCGAACTCAGGTGAAGGTCGGATGCTTTGTTTTTAACGCCGAAGGCGAGTAAGTCGGTAATCTGCATAATGCGGCTCTGTTTAGTATAATGTTTCGATTGGTTGGAATGATTCTAACAACCTTGATTGTACCGCCCTGACTGGAGGGGTTTCAACTGTTTAATCATTTTTAATAGGGGATAATCTATGACGGTGTTGCAACAGCGTTATCGGGAGGTGTCCGACCGTATCGGGAAATTGGTTCTGCAGGCGGGCAGGGAGCCGCATTCTGTCAGCCTGATTGCCGTCAGTAAGACTTTCCCTTCAGACGGCATCCGCGAAGTTTACGCCGCCGGACAGCGTGATTTCGGCGAGAACTATATTCAGGAGTGGTACGGTAAAACGGAAGAGTTGGCGGATTTGCCCGACATCGTGTGGCACGTCATCGGCGATGTGCAGTCCAACAAAACCAAATTTGTCGCCGAGCGCGCGCATTGGGTGCATACCGTATGCCGTCTGAAAACCGCCCGCCGTTTGAGCGAACAGCGTCCTTCTTCAATGCCGCCTTTGCAGGTGTGTATCGAGGTGAACATTGCGGGCGAGGCGGCGAAACACGGTGTCGCGCCCGAAGAAGCGGTCGCGCTTGCCGTGGAAGTGGCGAAGCTGCCCAACCTTGTCGTGCGCGGACTGATGTGTGTTGCCAAAGCCAACAGCAGTGAAACGGAGTTGAAAACCCAGTTTCAGACCATGCAAAAGCTGCTTGCCGACCTCAATGCGGCTGGCGTTAAGGCGGACGTGCTGTCTATGGGGATGTCGGACGATATGCCCGCCGCCATTGAGTGCGGTGCGACACATGTCCGTATCGGCAGCGCGATTTTCGGGAAAAGGGGCTGATGGAAATTCGGGCAATAAAATATACGGCAACGGCTGCGTTGCTTGCATTTACGGTTGCTGGCTGCCGGTTGGCGGGTTGGTATGAGTGTTCGTCCCTCACCGGTTGGTGTAAGCCGAGAAAACCGGCCGCCATCGATTTTTGGGATATTGGCGGCGAGAGTCCGCCGTCTTTAGAGGACTACGAGATACCGCTTTCAGACGGCAATTATTCCGTCAGGGCAAACGAATATGAATCCGCACAACAATCTTACTTTTACAGGAAAATAGGGAAGTTTGAAGCCTGCGGGTTGGATTGGCGTACGCGTGACGGCAAACCTTTGATTGAGACGTTCAAACAGGAAGGTTTTGATTGTTTGAAAAAGCAGGGGTTGCGGCGCAACGGTCTGTCCGAGCGCGTCCGATGGTAAAAAAATGGGAATGAATTTAGTAAGGTAATTTTGAATAGGGTAGAAATAATGAATGTTTATTTTCTTGGCGGCGGCAATATGGCGGCGGCCATCGCAGGCGGATTGGTCAAACAAGGGGGATACCGCATCCATATAGCCAACCGGGGTGCGGAAAAACGCGAACGTTTGGAAAAAGAGTTGGGGGTCGAAACTTCGGCAACCCTGCCGGAATTGCATTCGGATGATGTTTTGATTCTTGCCGTCAAACCACAGGATATGGAAGCTGCGTGCAAAAATATCCGCACCAATGGTGCATTGGTGCTTTCTGTCGCAGCCGGATTGTCAGTCGGTACGCTCAGCCGTTACCTCGGGGGAACACGCCGCATTGTCCGGGTTATGCCGAATACGCCCGGGAAAATAGGACTGGGTGTATCCGGTATGTATGCCGAAGCGGAAGTATCGGAAACAGACTGCAAGATTGCCGATCGAATCATGAAATCTGTCGGTTTGACCGTTTGGTTGGAAGATGAAGCGCAAATGCACAGCATCACCGGCATCAGCGGCAGCGGGCCGGCTTATGTGTTTTATCTGTTGGATGCTTTGCAGAATGCTGCTATCCGACAAGGGTTTGATATGGCAGAAGCACGTGCACTCAGCCTGGCAACATTTAAAGGAGCAGTTGCCCTTGCCGAGCAGACGGGTGAAGATTTCGAGAAGCTTCAAAAAAATGTAACGTCAAAAGGCGGGACAACCCACGAAGCCGTGGAAGCCTTCAGACGGCATCGTGTCGCCGAAGCCATAAATGAAGGCGTTTGTGCCTGTGTGCGCCGTTCGCAGGAAATGGAACGGCAATATCAATAATGTAAAGAAAATAAAAAAACTAATCCAAAACGTGTTATGATGCGCGTTTTCAAAAACGCCTTAGGCAATAAGCCTTATAAAAATCAAAGGAATAAAGCCACTTTGTGGTGCTTTTTTTCGGTGAACCGAGAGGACATACATTATGGCAAAGCTGACAGAACAAGATATTTTGAATTGGAATGGGCCGGAAGACGATTATATGAATGACGACCATTTGGCTTTTTTTCGTGAATTGCTGGTTAAAATGCAAGATGAACTCATAGAGAATGCATCTGTTACGACAGGGCATCTCCAGGAACATGAATCAACCCCTGATCCTGCCGACCGTGCTACGCAGGAGGAAGAGTATGCATTGGAACTTCGTACACGGGATAGGGAGCGTAAACTCCTTAGTAAAATACAGGCAACCATCCGCAATATTGATGAAGGGGATTATGGATTCTGTGCCGATACAGGAGAGCCTATCGGTCTGAAGCGGCTGCTGGCACGCCCGACAGCCACTTTATCCGTAGAGGCGCAAGAGCGGCGTGAGAGAATGAAAAAACAGTTTGCCGACTAAATTTGCCTTTTGGTTATTTTCAAACCATATGACAGAAAAAAGGGGGAGTAGATAAGAGAGGTGTAGGTAAATTTCGAGTCGGATGTAGTTTGTGGCGAAATAAAAAAACCTTATCAGACAGCGAGATGGAGAAAATAATTAAAAAAAGCAAGATGAGGTATTGACCGTATACGTCTTCAAGCGTATAGTTCGCTTCTTCGCTGCTGACGAAACGGCGGTGATGAAGCAGTTCAAACGCTCTTTAACAAAACAGATTACCGATAAGTGTGAGTGCCTTGAGCCTCACACTGTTTGAAAGACAGACAAGATAATGTTTTGAACATTGTCCTGTTGGTTTCTTTGAAGCAGACCAGAAGTTAAAAAGTTAGAGATTGAACATAAGAGTTTGATCCTGGCTCAGATTGAACGCTGGCGGCATGCTTTACACATGCAAGTCGGACGGCAGCACAGAGAAGCTTGCTTCTTGGGTGGCGAGTGGCGAACGGGTGAGTAACATATCGGAACGTACCGAGTAGTGGGGGATAACTGATCGAAAGATCAGCTAATACCGCATACGTCTTGAGAGGGAAAGCAGGGGACCTTCGGGCCTTGCGCTATTCGAGCGGCCGATATCTGATTAGCTAGTTGGTGGGGTAAAGGCCTACCAAGGCGACGATCAGTAGCGGGTCTGAGAGGATGATCCGCCACACTGGGACTGAGACACGGCCCAGACTCCTACGGGAGGCAGCAGTGGGGAATTTTGGACAATGGGCGCAAGCCTGATCCAGCCATGCCGCGTGTCTGAAGAAGGCCTTCGGGTTGTAAAGGACTTTTGTCAGGGAAGAAAAGGCTGTTGCTAATATCAGCGGCTGATGACGGTACCTGAAGAATAAGCACCGGCTAACTACGTGCCAGCAGCCGCGGTAATACGTAGGGTGCGAGCGTTAATCGGAATTACTGGGCGTAAAGCGAGCGCAGACGGTTACTTAAGCAGGATGTGAAATCCCCGGGCTCAACCTGGGAACTGCGTTCTGAACTGGGTGACTAGAGTGTGTCAGAGGGAGGTAGAATTCCACGTGTAGCAGTGAAATGCGTAGAGATGTGGAGGAATACCGATGGCGAAGGCAGCCTCCTGGGATAACACTGACGTTCATGCTCGAAAGCGTGGGTAGCAAACAGGATTAGATACCCTGGTAGTCCACGCCCTAAACGATGTCAATTAGCTGTTGGGCAACTTGATTGTTCAGTAGCGTAGCTAACGCGTGAAATTGACCGCCTGGGGAGTACGGTCGCAAGATTAAAACTCAAAGGAATTGACGGGGACCCGCACAAGCGGTGGATGATGTGGATTAATTCGATGCAACGCGAAGAACCTTACCTGGTCTTGACATGTACGGAATCCTCCAGAGACGGAGGAGTGCCTTCGGGAGCCGTAACACAGGTGCTGCATGGCTGTCGTCAGCTCGTGTCGTGAGATGTTGGGTTAAGTCCCGCAACGAGCGCAACCCTTGTCATTAGTTGCCATCATTCAGTTGGGCACTCTAATGAGACTGCCGGTGACAAGCCGGAGGAAGGTGGGGATGACGTCAAGTCCTCATGGCCCTTATGACCAGGGCTTCACACGTCATACAATGGTCGGTACAGAGGGTAGCCAAGCCGCGAGGTGGAGCCAATCTCACAAAACCGATCGTAGTCCGGATTGCACTCTGCAACTCGAGTGCATGAAGTCGGAATCGCTAGTAATCGCAGGTCAGCATACTGCGGTGAATACGTTCCCGGGTCTTGTACACACCGCCCGTCACACCATGGGAGTGGGGGATACCAGAAGTAGGTAGGATAACCGCAAGGGGTCCGCTTACCACGGTATGCTTCATGACTGGGGTGAAGTCGTAACAAGGTAGCCGTAGGGGAACCTGCGGCTGGATCACCTCCTTTCTAGAGAAAGAAGAGGCTTTAGGCATTCACACTTATCGGTAAACTGAAAAGATGCGGAAGAAGCTTGAGTGAAGGCAAGGTTCGCTTAAGAAGAGAATCCGGGTTTGTAGCTCAGCTGGTTAGAGCACACGCTTGATAAGCGTGGGGTCGGAGGTTCAAGTCCTCCCAGACCCACCAATAACGGGGGCATAGCTCAGTTGGTAGAGCACCTGCTTTGCAAGCAGGGGGTCATCGGTTCGATCCCGTTTGCCTCCACCAAAACTTTGCAAATCAAAGTAATCCAGTTGCTTTTATTTTATTTGTACTTTTATATTTTATAGCAACTTATTTTGATTTGCGGAGTAAAATAACGACGCATCGATCTTTAACAAATTGGAAAGCCGAAATCAACAAACAAAGACAATGAGTTTGTTTTGATTTTTACCCTTTGCAAAGGGTAAAAATCTCTCGCAAGAGAAAAGAAAACAAACACAGTATTTGGGTGATGATTGTATCGACTTAATCCTGAAACACAAAAGGCAGGATTAAGACACAACAAAGCAGTAAGCTTTATCAAAGTAGGAATTTCAAGTTTACTTCCCTAGTCAACGGGTAGGTAAACGAAGTCAAAGAAGTTCTTGAAATGATAGAGTCAAGTGAATAAGTGCATCAGGTGGATGCCTTGGCGATGATAGGCGACGAAGGACGTGTAAGCCTGCGAAAAGCGCGGGGGAGCTGGCAATAAAGCTATGATCCCGCGATGTCCGAATGGGGAAACCCACTGCATTCTGTGCAGTATCCTAAGTTGAATACATAGACTTAGAGAAGCGAACCCGGAGAACTGAACCATCTAAGTACCCGGAGGAAAAGAAATCAACCGAGATTCCGCAAGTAGTGGCGAGCGAACGCGGAGGAGCCTGTACGTAATAACTGTCGAGATAGAAGAACAAGCTGGGAAGCTTGACCATAGTGGGTGATAGTCCCGTATTCGAAATCTCAATAGTGGTACTAAGCGTACGAAAAGTAGGGCGGGACACGTGAAATCCTGTCTGAATATGGGGGGACCATCCTCCAAGGCTAAATACTCATCATCGACCGATAGTGAACCAGTACCGTGAGGGAAAGGCGAAAAGAACCCCGGGAGGGGAGTGAAATAGAACCTGAAACCTGATGCATACAAACAGTGGGAGCACCCTAGTGGTGTGACTGCGTACCTTTTGTATAATGGGTCAACGACTTACATTCAGTAGCGAGCTTAACCGAATAGGGGAGGCGTAGGGAAACCGAGTCTTAATAGGGCGATTAGTTGCTGGGTGTAGACCCGAAACCGAGTGATCTATCCATGGCCAGGTTGAAGGTGCCGTAACAGGTACTGGAGGACCGAACCCACGCATGTTGCAAAATGCGGGGATGAGCTGTGGATAGGGGTGAAAGGCTAAACAAACTCGGAGATAGCTGGTTCTCCCCGAAAACTATTTAGGTAGTGCCTCGAGCAAGACACTGATGGGGGTAAAGCACTGTTATGGCTAGGGGGTTATTGCAACTTACCAACCCATGGCAAACTCAGAATACCATCAAGTGGTTCCTCGGGAGACAGACAGCGGGTGCTAACGTCCGTTGTCAAGAGGGAAACAACCCAGACCGCCAGCTAAGGTCCCAAATGATAGATTAAGTGGTAAACGAAGTGGGAAGGCATAGACAGCCAGGATGTTGGCTTAGAAGCAGCCATCATTTAAAGAAAGCGTAATAGCTCACTGGTCGAGTCGTCCTGCGCGGAAGATGTAACGGGGCTCAAATCTATAACCGAAGCTGCGGATGCCGGTTTACCGGCATGGTAGGGGAGCGTTCTGTAGGCCGATGAAGGTGCATTGTAAAGTGTGCTGGAGGTATCAGAAGTGCGAATGTTGACATGAGTAGCGATAAAGCGGGTGAAAAGCCCGCTCGCCGAAAGCCCAAGGTTTCCTACGCAACGTTCATCGGCGTAGGGTGAGTCGGCCCCTAAGGCGAGGCAGAAATGCGTAGTCGATGGGAAACAGGTTAATATTCCTGTACTTGATTCAAATGCGATGTGGGGACGGAGAAGGTTAGGTTAGCAAGCTGTTGGAATAGCTTGTTTAAGCCGGTAGGTGGAAGACTTAGGCAAATCCGGGTCTTCTTAACACCGAGAAGTGACGACGAGTGTCTACGGACACGAAGTAACCGATACCACGCTTCCAGGAAAAGCCACTAAGCTTCAGTTTGAATCGAACCGTACCGCAAACCGACACAGGTGGGCAGGATGAGAATTCTAAGGCGCTTGAGAGAACTCGGGAGAAGGAACTCGGCAAATTGATACCGTAACTTCGGGAGAAGGTATGCCCTCTAAGGTTAAGGACTTGCTCCGTAAGCCCTGGAGGGTCGCAGAGAATAGGTGGCTGCGACTGTTTATTAAAAACACAGCACTCTGCTAACACGAAAGTGGACGTATAGGGTGTGACGCCTGCCCGGTGCTGGAAGGTTAATTGAAGATGTGAGAGCATCGGATCGAAGCCCCAGTAAACGGCGGCCGTAACTATAACGGTCCTAAGGTAGCGAAATTCCTTGTCGGGTAAGTTCCGACCCGCACGAATGGCGTAACGATGGCCACACTGTCTCCTCCCGAGACTCAGCGAAGTTGAAGTGGTTGTGAAGATGCAATCTACCCGCTGCTAGACGGAAAGACCCCGTGAACCTTTACTGTAGCTTTGCATTGGACTTTGAAGTCACTTGTGTAGGATAGGTGGGAGGCTTAGAAGCAGAGACGCCAGTCTCTGTGGAGCCGTCCTTGAAATACCACCCTGGTGTCTTTGAGGTTCTAACCCAGACCCGTAATCCGGGTCGGGGACCGTGCATGGTAGGCAGTTTGACTGGGGCGGTCTCCTCCCAAAGAGTAACGGAGGAGTTCGAAGGTTACCTAGGTCCGGTCGGAAATCGGACTGATAGTGCAATGGCAAAAGGTAGCTTAACTGCGAGACCGACAAGTCGAGCAGGTGCGAAAGCAGGACATAGTGATCCGGTGGTTCTGTATGGAAGGGCCATCGCTCAACGGATAAAAGGTACTCCGGGGATAACAGGCTGATTCCGCCCAAGAGTTCATATCGACGGCGGAGTTTGGCACCTCGATGTCGGCTCATCACATCCTGGGGCTGTAGTCGGTCCCAAGGGTATGGCTGTTCGCCATTTAAAGTGGTACGTGAGCTGGGTTTAAAACGTCGTGAGACAGTTTGGTCCCTATCTGCAGTGGGCGTTGGAAGTTTGACGGGGGCTGCTCCTAGTACGAGAGGACCGGAGTGGACGAACCTCTGGTGTACCGGTTGTAACGCCAGTTGCATAGCCGGGTAGCTAAGTTCGGAAGAGATAAGCGCTGAAAGCATCTAAGCGCGAAACTCGCCTGAAGATGAGACTTCCCTTGTGGTTTAACCACACTAAAGAGTCGTTCGAGACCAGGACGTTGATAGGTGGGGTGTGGAAGCGCGGTAACGCGTGAAGCTAACCCATACTAATTGCTCGTGAGGCTTGACTCTATCATTTGAAGAACTTCAAGAGATAAAAGCTTACTGACTGATTCAGTCATTACCGAATATATTGATTAAGGCTTTACCGATTTGTAACAGTTTAAGTTTGGCGGCCATAGCGAGTTGGTCCCACGCCTTCCCATCCCGAACAGGACCGTGAAACGACTCAGCGCCGATGATAGTGTGGTTCTTCCATGCGAAAGTAGGTCACTGCCAAACACCCATTCAGAAAACCCCCGGATATCCGGGGGTTTTTGCTTTGCCCGGAAAAAATGTCGGGGGTGGTAGGACGGTATCTGTACGGTGTCCGGTTGGGTTTGTGGAGGGACAACTTGAAACTTTGGGATATTCATTTTAAAATGACGTAATTTTATTATTTACCACACGTTGAAGGAAAAACCATGAAAAAAATGTTTGTATTGTTCTGTATGCTGTTCTCCTGCGCCTTCTCTTTTGCTGCGGTAAACGTCAATGCCGCTTCTCAGCAGGAATTGGAGGCGCTGCCGGGAATAGGTCCGGCGAAGGCAAAGGCCATTGTGGAATACCGTGCGCAAAACGGTGCGTTCAAGTCTGTGGATGAGTTGACGAAGGTTAAGGGTATCGGCCCTGCGGTGTTGGCGAAGCTGAAGGACCAGGCTTCTGTCGGCGCGCCTGCGGCTAAGGCCACTGCCAAACCGGCTTTACCGGCTACTAAAAAGTAGGGCGGTAAGGAAATAAAAGGGTGTCAGATAAGAGTCTGACGCCCTTTTTTCTGGGGATTTAGATTAATGTTTGAGGGATATTTGGGAACTTCCCTGTTTTTTAATATGGGAATTTGAAGTTTCATATTATTTTCATAAGGAAATAATTTATGTTTTCTTTTAGAAGTCGTCCTAAATAACTAGGGATATTTACATCTGAGTCAGAATTATCCCATGAGAGAAAGTTGCTAAGCCGATATAAGCAAAACAGGCTCATTGGACTATTTGTTACAGGCATCACAACCATAACAGCTATTCTGAATGGATTGGCGTAAACAAAAATGCCTCCACCCATTATTTTCACTGTTTACGTCTACCTATCTATCAGAATAGTCCGTATTTAGAGATCTTCAACGGAGAAGTGGTAGCCCGACGAAAGCTATTTGATAGACACTGTAAAGGCAAATGCAGTCGCGGATCAGCCGGGAAAGTCGCCGTAATCGTAATCGGGTTTTAAAGCGCGATGGTAAGGTTTTCAGCGTTTCGGTACCGAATATCTAGATAGCCGCTTATTGTTGCCGATTATCCTTTAACAGGTTAAACCTGATAGCGTTATTTATATCGGCTGCTACTACAGTTATGACATATTGGATGTAAACGGATTTACCCGCTTCCACATCAATCACAGTATACATTTCCACAACGATAAAACCTTATTAACGGAATTTAGAATTTTTAGAAACCAAAATGTAAATTCCGTAAGTTTAACGGTATTCCTCAAGAGCATTTTGAGCTGTATTTGAAGGTATGTACAAATATCGTATGATGACCGTTTATCGGTTTTATATCAGCTGAATGAGCTTGTTTTTTGCTTCTTCCTTTTTTAACGGCTAGATAGGTTGGGGCAGAATAAAAATTTTGTCTTTTTAATTACTGGGTAGATAAAGATGTTGATATCCGATACACCCTCAACATAGTAGAAGGAGAAATGCCGTCTGAAAGACGGTTTTTGTTTTGGAAACCTTGTGTTTTATTCTGTTGCCCTTATTTTACTGGTAATTTTATTTTGAATTAGATGAAAAGATGAGTAATCAAGATTTTTACGCGACGTTGGGTGTAGCAAGAACAGCTACCGATGAAGAAATTAAAAAAGCCTACCGTAAATTGGCAATGAAGTATCATCCTGACCGTAATCCTGATGATAAAGAGGCGGAAGAGAAGTTTAAAGAAGTACAAAAGGCATATGAAACTTTGTCCGATAAAGAAAAGCGTGCTATGTACGACCAATACGGTCATGCGGCATTTGAAGGAGGAGGTCAAGGAGGATTTGGAGGGTTTGGCGGATTTGGTGGTGCTCAAGGTTTTGACTTTGGGGATATTTTCAGCCAAATGTTTGGAGGCGGTTCGGGGCGTGCCCAGCCTGATTATCAGGGTGAGGATGTTCAAGTCGGTATCGAAATCACGCTTGAAGAAGCAGCAAAAGGCGTGAAGAAACGCATCAATATTCCGACTTATGAAGCGTGTGATGTCTGTAACGGCAGCGGCGCGAAACCCGGGACATCCCCTGAAACCTGTCCGACTTGTAAAGGCTCGGGTACGGTGCACATCCAGCAGGCGATTTTCCGTATGCAACAGACTTGTCCGACTTGTCATGGTACAGGTAAGCATATTAAAGACCCTTGTATTAAATGTCATGGGGAAGGACGGAATAAAACCGGCAAGGCTGTAGAAGTCAATATTCCTGCAGGCATAGATGACGGACAACGTATCCGTTTGAGCGGGGAAGGCGAGCCGGGAAGGCATGGTGCGCCTGCAGGCGATTTGTATGTAACGGTGCGTATCAGGGCCCATAAGATTTTCCAACGCGATGGTTTGGATTTGCATTGCGAACTGCCGATTAGTTTTGCCACGGCTGCTCTGGGCGGTGAGTTGGAAGTACCGACGTTGGACGGCAAGGTTAAGCTTACTGTTCCAAAAGAAACCCAGACAGGCAGAAGGATGCGTGTGAAAGGTAAGGGTGTCAAATCGTTGCGCAGTAGTGCAATCGGTGATTTGTACTGCCATATTGTTGTCGAAACGCCTGTCAATTTGACTGACCGTCAAAAAGAGCTTTTGGAAGAATTTGAGCGGATTTCTACCGGCTTGGAAAACCAAACGCCGCGCAAGAAATCGTTTTTAGACAAGCTGCGCGATTTGTTTGATTGATTTTAAGGTTCGGAAACAAGCAGCCGTATCGGGTAATATCCCTGATACGGCTGTTTTTGTTTGTTTGGAAATAGTTTTTATTTTCAAGGAAGTATGGTGTAGGTTAGGATAGCTGTTTTTAACTGTTCTTTTTAAAACTTGACATTATGACATATTGCCAACAATATGCGGGAGTCTGTTGTCAAAGGAAGAATAATGAATAAATCTTTATCCGGTTCGGTAGAAGAATACCGCGAACTGACGCTCCGTGGCATGATACTCGGCGCATTGATTACCGTAATTTTTACTGCGTCTAACGTTTATCTCGGCTTGAAAGTCGGGCTGACCTTTGCATCGTCGATTCCTGCAGCAGTAATCTCGATGGCGGTTTTAAAGTTTTTCAAAGGCAGTAATATTTTGGAAAACAACATGGTGCAGACCCAAGCCTCGGCTGCGGGTACGCTTTCAACCATCATCTTCGTCCTGCCCGGTTTGTTGATGGCGGGCTACTGGAGCGGTTTCCCGTTCTGGCAGACGACGCTTTTATGTATTGCCGGCGGGATTTTGGGGGTGATTTTTACCATTCCGCTGCGTTACGCGATGGTGGTAAAAAGCGATCTGCCTTATCCGGAAGGCGTGGCGGCTGCTGAAATTTTGAAAGTGGGCGGTCATGAAGAAGGGGATGACCGTCAGGGCGGCAGCGGCATCAAAGAGCTGGCGGCAGGCGGCGCGTTGGCGGGATTGATGAGCTTTTGCGCCGGAGGTCTGCGTGTGATTGCCGACAGCGCGAGTTATTGGTTTAAAAGCGGTACGGCGATTTTCCAACTGCCGATGGGCTTTTCACTGGCATTGTTGGGCGCGGGCTATTTGGTCGGACTGACGGGCGGTATCGCCATCCTGTTGGGCATTTCGATTGCTTGGGGCATTGCCGTGCCGTATTTCTCCTCACATATTCCCCAGCCTTCCGATATGGAAATGGCGGCGTTTGCGATGAAGCTGTGGAAGGAAAAAGTGCGTTTTATCGGTGCGGGAACCATAGGTATCGCGGCGGTTTGGACGCTGTTGATGCTGCTCAAGCCAATGGTGGAAGGCATGAAGATGTCGTTCAAGAGTTTTGGCGGCGGTGCGCCCGCTACAGAACGCGCTGAACAGGATTTGTCGCCTAAAGCCATGATTTTCTGGGTATTGTCTATGATGTTTATTCTAGGCGTGTCGTTTTACCACTTTATCGGCGATTCGCACATTACGGGCGGCATGGCTTGGCTTTTAGTGGTCGTTTGCACGTTTTTGGCTTCCATCATCGGCTTTTTGGTCGCCGCCGCCTGCGGTTATATGGCGGGTTTGGTCGGCTCGTCTTCCAGCCCGATTTCCGGCGTGGGCATCGTTTCCATTGTTATCATTTCGCTGGTTTTATTGGTTGTGGGCGAATCAGGCGGTTTGATGGCGGATGAAGCCAACCGCAAATTCTTACTGGCGTTGACGCTTTTCTGCGGCTCGGCAGTAATCTGCGTGGCTTCGATTTCCAATGACAACCTGCAAGACTTGAAAACCGGCTACCTGCTCAAAGCCACACCTTGGCGGCAGCAAGTCGCCCTGATTATTGGCTGCATCGTCGGTGCGCTGGTTATTTCGCCCGTGTTGGAACTGCTTTACGAAGCCTACGGCTTTACCGGCGCAATGCCGCGCGAAGGCATGGATGCGGCGCAGGCTTTGGCAGCCCCTCAAGCGACTTTGATGACGACCATCGCGTCGGGCATTTTCGCCCACAACCTTGAATGGGTCTACATCTTTACCGGCATCGCGATTGGCGCGGTATTAATCGTCGTCGATTTGGTGTTGAAAAAATCATCAGGCGGTAAACTTGCCCTGCCCGTCCTTGCGGTCGGTATGGGTATTTATCTGCCACCGTCCGTCAATATGCCCATCGTGGCAGGTGCAGTGTTGGCGGCGGTGCTGAAACACATCATCGGTAAAAAAGCGGAAAACCGTGAAGGCCGTCTGAAAAACGCCGAGCGCATCGGAACCTTGTTCTCCGCCGGCCTGATTGTCGGTGAAAGCCTGATTGGTGTGATTATGGCGTTTATTATTGCCTTCTCCGTGACCAACGGCGGCTCGGACGCGCCGCTTGCGTTGAATCTGCAAAACTGGGATGCCGCCGCCTCATGGTTGGGCTTGGCGTTCTTCGTTACCGGGATGTTTTTCTTTGCACAGCGCGTACTGAAGGCGGGTAGGTAGGCTGTCGGAAAAAATGCCGTCTGAAACGTTCAGACGGCATTTTTTATCGGGAAAGCGTAAGGCGGAGCTTTTCAGCTTGCGCCCATGCTTTACCGGCAAGATCTTTGGGCGACAGCAGCGGCTCGGTTTGAAGCGGCCAGCCTATGCCTATTGCCGGGTCGTTCCATATTAAAACCTGTTCGGCTTCCGGCTTGTAATAGTCCGTGCATTTGTAGGTAAGTTCGGCCGTGTCGCTCAAAACGTAAAAACCGTGTGCGAAGCCTTCGGGTATCCAAAGCTGGTATCGGTTTTGCGCCGACAAGGTTGCCCCCGCCCATTTGCCGAAAGTCGGCGAACCTTCTCGCATATCGACGGCCACGTCGAATACTTCTCCGGCAATTGCGCGCACGAGTTTGCCTTGTGTGTTTTCGGTTTGGTAGTGCAGGCCGCGCAATACGCCTTTGCTGGATTTGGAGTGGTTTTCCTGCACGAAAGTTCGATCAGCAATATTTTCTTTGAACCACCCGTCGCGGAAGGTTTCCATAAAAAAGCCGCGTCCGTCTTTGAAGACTTGCGGTTTTAAAAGTTTTACGTCGGGGAGGGCGGTGTCGATGATGTTCATAAAGTCCTTTGGCGGTATCGTTACCGCTGTTTTTTGCGGTTTGATTTTTTATGCGCGCCGTGCGGTAGGTCGGTCAAGGTGCCGGCGCGGCACGGTTTGGATGCCGTCTGAAAGCCGTCGGGGCGTTCAGACGGCATTTATTTGCTGATCAGGCGCAGCAGGTATTGCCCGTAGGCGGTTTTTTCCAAAGGCTTTGCCTGTGTTTCCACATTTTTTTTCGTCAGCCAGCCGTTGCGCCAGGCGATTTCTTCGAGGCAGGCGATGTGCAGGTTTTGGATATTTTGCACGGTTTGGACGAATGAAGCGGCTTCGTGCAGGCTCTCGTGGGTGCCGGTGTCCAACCACGCGAAACCGCGTCCTAAGATTTGGACGGAGAGCGAGCCGTCTTCCAAATACATTTGGTTGAGGTCGGAGATTTCCAATTCGCCGCGTGCGGACGGTTTGAGCTGTTTGGCGAACTCGACGGCGCGGTTGTCGTAGAAGTACAAACCGGTTACCGCCCAATCGGATTTGGGCCGTTGCGGTTTCTCTTCGATAGACAGGACGTTGAAGTTTTCGTCAAATCCAACCACGCCGAAACGTTCGGGATTTTTGACCTGATAAGCAAACACGGTTGCGCCGTGTTTTTTTGCCGCCGCCTGCCGCAATGTTTGCGTAAACGACTGACCGTAAAAAATATTGTCGCCCAAAACCAAGCAGACGTTGTCGTTACCGATAAATTCTTCGCCGATGATGAATGCCTGTGCCAAGCCGTCGGGAGCGGGTTGCACGGCATAGCTGATGGAAATGCCGAAATCACTGCCGTCGCCGAGCAGCCGTCTGAAAGAAGGATTGTCTTCGGGAGTAGTGATGACCAAGATTTCGCGTATTCCTGCCAACATCAATACGGACAGGGGATAGTAAATCATGGGTTTGTCGTACACGGGCAGGAGCTGCTTGGATACGCCGCGCGTGATGGGGTATAGGCGCGTGCCGCTGCCTCCGGCAAGGATGATGCCTTTCATGGGTTTTCTCCTGAGTAGTAGTGTGTGTTTGCGTGATTTTCAGACGGCCTAATATGGGAACAGGCCGTCTGAAAACTTATTTTTCGGTGCCTAAACGTTCCAAACGGTAGCTGCCGTTCAATACGTTTTGCCACCAGGTTTTGTTGTTCAAATACCATTGTACTGTTTTGCGGATGCCGGATTCAAAAGTTTCCAAAGGCAGCCAGCCCAAATCCCGCCTGATTTTGGCTGCGTCGATGGCATAGCGCACGTCATGGCCGGGGCGGTCCGGGACAAAGGTAATCAAATCTTCATAACGTGCCACACCCGCCGGTTTTTCAGGAACAAGCTCTTCCAGCAGGGCGCAGATGGTTTTGACCACTTCAATATTGGCTTTTTCATTGTGGCCGCCAATATTGTAGGTTTCGCCGACAACACCTTCGGTAACAACCTGATACAGTGCACGCGCATGGTCTTCGACAAACAGCCAGTCGCGGATTTGCATACCGTCGCCGTACACAGGCAGCGGTTTGCCGGAAAGCGCGTTCAGAATCGTCAGCGGGATGAGTTTTTCGGGGAATTGTCGGGGCCCGTAATTATTGGAACAGTTGCTGACAATGGCGGGCAGCCCGTAAGTCCGTTGCCACGCGCGGACAAGATGATCGGAAGATGCTTTAGACGCGGCATAAGGACTGGACGGCGCGTAGGGCGCGGTTTCGGTAAACAAATCGTCTGTGCCGCCTAAATCGCCATAGACTTCATCGGTGGAAATATGGTGGAAACGGAAGGCTTCGCGCTGTTCAGACGGCATTTGCCGCCGGTAGGCACGCGCAGCTTCCAGCAGATTGAATGTGCCGACGATATTGGTTTTGATAAACTCGCCTGCCGAATCGATAGAGCGGTCGACATGGCTTTCCGCAGCCAAGTGCATCACGGCATCAGGCCGGTATTGTGCGAACACGCGGTCAAGTTCGGCGCGGTCGCAAATGTCTGCCCGTTCAAAAGCGTAGCGGGGATTATCGGCAATGTCGGTCAGCGATTCGAGATTGCCCGCGTAGGTCAGTTTGTCGAGGTTGACGACGGAATCTTGGGTGTTTTGGATAATATGACGGACAACGGCAGAACCGATAAAGCCCGCGCCGCCGGTAACGAGGATGGTTTTTTTGTTTGCGGTTTGCATTTAATCCCCATATCCGTTGGGGTTGCGGCTGACCCAACGCCACGAATCCTCCATCATTTGCGCAAGGCTGCGTTTGGTTTCCCAGCCAGTCTCTTGTTTGGTATGGGACGGGTCGGCAAAGGAACACGCCAAGTCGCCGGCGCGGCGGGGTTGGATTTGATAGGGAATATTTAAGCCAGAAGCGGCTTCAAAGGCGCGGATGATTTCCAAAACGGAATAGGCGCGCCCCGAACCCAAGTTGAACAAATGTACGCCGGAAAGGCCGCCTTTTGCCTTCATTGCCGCGATATGCCCTTCTGCCAAATCCATCACATGAATATAGTCGCGCATTCCTGTACCGTCGGGGGTCGGATAATCGCCGCCAAATACCGACAGTTGCGGCAGCCTGCCCGAAGCCACTTGGCAGATATAGGGCAAAAGGTTGTTGGGAATACCGTTGGGCTGTTCGCCGATCAAACCACTTTCGTGCGCGCCGATCGGGTTGAAATAGCGCAACAAAATCACGCTCCAACGCGGATCGGCTTTTTGGATGTCGGTTAACATCCGTTCCACCATCGCTTTGGACGCACCGTAAGGATTAGCGGTATCGCCTGGGCGCATATCTTCCGTATAGGGGACTTTTTCCGCATTGCCGTAAACGGTTGCCGACGAGCTGAATACGATTTTGAACACGCCCGCGCGCGCCATTTCTTCCGCCAGCACCAAGCTGCCGTAAACATTGTTGCCGTAATATTTCATCGGCTCGGCAACGCTTTCCCCCACTGCCTTCAAACCGGCAAAATGGATGACGGATTCGATTTCGTGTTCTGAAAAAATCTGCCTCAAAATCTGACGATCGCGGATGTCGCCCTGATAAAACGGTATGTTTCTGCCGGTAATTTGCCGAAGGCGCGGGAGGACGGCGGCAGACGAGTTGCACAGATTATCCAGAATCACGGCATCGTAACCGGATTGGACGAGTGAGACGGCGGTGTGCGAACCGATAAAGCCGGTGCCGCCGGTAATCAGGACGGTCATAAACATTCCTTTCAGATTGTATCGGGCAAAGTATATCAGTATTATCTTCATCTTTTCCAAACGATTACCCACATTGCGCCGTCGGCTGTTCAGACGGCATCACGGAGGCAATTTATGAACATCACCCGAATCCTCTCTCAAGAACTCTCCGCCACCGCCGCGCAAATCACTGCCGCCGTCGAGCTTTTGGATGACGGCGCGACCGTACCTTTTATCGCGCGTTACCGTAAAGAAGCCACGGGCGGGCTGGACGACACGCAGCTGCGCCAGCTTGCCGAGCGGCTGCAATACCTGCGCGAGTTGGAAGAGCGCAAAGCCGTTGTGTTAAAAAGCATTGAAGAGCAAGGCAAGCTTTCAGACGACCTCAGGGCGCAAATCGAAGCCGCCGACAACAAAACCGCGCTGGAAGACCTGTATCTGCCCTACAAACCCAAACGCCGCACCAAAGCGCAAATCGCGCGCGAACACGGTTTGCAGCCGCTGGCTGATATGTTGCTTGCAGAGCAGCCGCAAGATGTTGAAGCCGCCGCACGGGGCTACCTGAACGAAAACGTCCCCGACGCTAAAGCCGCGCTGGATGGCGCGCGCGCGATTCTGATGGAGCAGTTTGCCGAAGACGCGGAACTTATCGGCACGCTGCGCGACAAGCTGTGGAACGAAGCCGAAATCCACGCTCAAGTCGTTGAAGGTAAAGAAACCGAAGGCGAAAAATTCAGCGATTATTTCGACCATCGCGAACCTATCCGCGCCATGCCCAGCCACCGCGCGCTGGCGGTATTGCGCGGCCGCAACGAAGGTGCGTTGAACATCGCGCTCAAATACCAGCCCGACGACACGCCAATTACGCAGCAAAGCGAATACGAGCAAATCATCGCCCGCCGTTTTAAGGTTTCAGACGGCTGTAAATGGTTGCGCGACACCGTGCGCCTGACTTGGCGCGCGAAAATCTTTTTGTCGTTGGAACTTGAAGCCTTAGGTCATCTGAAAGAAGCCGCCGATACCGATGCGATTACCGTGTTCGCCCGCAATCTCAAAGACTTG
Source organism: Neisseria sp. Marseille-Q6792 (assembly GCF_943181435.1). The sequence goes on along the minus strand of NZ_OW969598.1, from coordinate 1,461,358 downwards.
TTACTCGCCGCGCCCGCCGGACGGCTGACCACGCTGGGTCTCGACCCCGGTTACCGTAACGGCGTGAAATGCGCCGTGGTGGACGACACGGGCAAGCTGCTGGATACCGTCATCGTCTATTTGCACCAAGAAAACAATATGTTGGCAACGCTGTCGCGCCTGATTAAGCAGCACGGCGTGAAACTCATCGCTATCGGCAACGGCACCGCCAGCCGCGAAACCGACAAAATCGCGGGCGAACTGGTGCGTGAAATGTCGAAAATGGGGCTGCACAAAATCGTCGTTTCCGAAGCCGGTGCGTCGATTTATTCCGCGTCCGAACTGGCGGCGCGCGAGTTCCCCGATTTGGACGTTTCCCTGCGCGGCGCGGTGTCCATTGCCCGCAGGCTGCAAGACCCGCTCGCTGAGTTGGTCAAAATCGACCCCAAATCTATTGGCGTGGGGCAGTATCAGCACGACGTGAACCAAAGCCAGCTCGCCAAATCGCTGGACGCGGTGGTCGAAGACTGCGTGAACGCCGTCGGCGTGGACGTGAACACCGCCTCTGCCCCACTCTTGGCGAGGATTTCCGGTTTGAATCAAACTCTTGCCCAAAACATCGTTGCCTACCGCGATGAAAACGGCGCGTTCGACAGCCGCAAAAAATTGTTGAGAGTGCCGCGTTTGGGCGAAAAAACCTTCGAGCAGGCGGCAGGCTTTTTGCGGATTAACGGTGGCACAGAGCCGCTGGACGCGAGCGCGGTGCATCCCGAAGCCTATCCCGTCGTTGCCAAAATGCTGGCGCAACAAGGCATTACCGCCGCCGAACTCATCGGCAACCGCGAGCGCGTGAAGCAAATCAAAGCCTCCGATTTTACCGACGAACGCTTCGGCCTGCCGACCATTCTGGACATCCTGTCCGAGCTGGAAAAACCCGGCCGCGACCCGCGCGGCGAATTTCAGACGGCATCGTTTGCCGAAGGCATCCATGAAATCAGCGACTTGCAAGTCGGTATGATACTCGAAGGCGTAGTTTCCAACGTCGCCAACTTCGGTGCGTTTGTGGACATCGGCGTCCATCAGGACGGCTTGGTGCACATCTCCGCCCTGTCCAACAAGTTCGTCCAAGACCCGCGCGAAGTGGTGAAAGCCGGAGATGTGGTGAAAGTGAAAGTGCTGGAAGTCGATGTTGCGCGTAAACGCATTGCGCTGACCATGCGCTTGGATGACGAACCGGGCGGCGCAAAACATAAAATGCCGTCTGAAAACCGCAGCCGCGAACGGACAGCCGACCGCAAACCCCAACGCAACGACCGCGCCCCGACCAATTCGGCAATGGCGGATGCGTTGGCAAAGTTGAAGCGGTAAAATAATCGAAGAGTTTATGGATTTTGACTTATGCACACACCACTTACCTATATTGACCTTTTCTCGGGAGCAGGAGGCCTATCCTTGGGTTTTGAACAAGCCGGATTCCAACAATTGCTTTCTGTAGAAATGGAGCCTGATTATTGTCAGACTTACCGTGCTAACTTCCCCCGCCATCAATTACTGCAAAAAGATTTGACCACACTAACCGAACAAGATTTAATCAATTGTCTTAACGGACAATCAGTCGATTTAGTTATTGGAGGACCACCTTGCCAAGGTTTTAGTATGGCAGGAAAGATTGGACGGACATTTACAGATGACCCACGCAACCATTTATTTAAAGAGTTTGTTCGAATAGTTAAAATTGTCCGACCATGTTTTTTTGTTATGGAAAACGTAGCGCGACTATATACGCACAACTCAGGTAAAACTCGTACTGAGATTATTCAAGCATTTCAGAATATCGGTTATTCAGTAGAATGTAAGGTGCTGAATGCAGCCGATTTCGGTGTTCCTCAGATACGTAGTCGAGTAATATTTATCGGACGGAGGGATAAAGGCAAAATTTCCTTTCCCGAACCTTTTCAGATTTCCCATCAGACTGTTGAATCAGCAATAGGACATTTTCCAAAACTGGCTGCTGGTGAAAGCAATCCACACGTTGCAAATCATGAAGCCATGAACCATTCGGCACAAATGTTAGAAAAAATGGCATTTGTTAAAAATGGAGGCAACCGTAACGATATTCCTGAACCATTGCGTCCGAAAACAGGTGATATCCGTAAATACATCCGTTATGACAGCAACAAACCAGCCGTTTGTATCACAGGTGATATGCGCAAAGTTTTTCACTATGAACAGAATCGAGCTTTAACCGTCCGTGAATTGGCTGCTTTACAATCTTTTCCCGACAATTTTGTTTTTTGTGGTAATAAAATTGCCCAGCAGCAACAGGTTGGTAACGCCGTACCGCCTTTATTAGCAAAAGCTATTGCCGAAAGTATTTTAAAAATGAGTGAAAATGAATAAGAAATATCCGAAAATTAACTATATCGGTAATAAAGAGAAAATAGCTTCCTGGATTTGTGACCAGCTTCCGTCTGATGTAGATACAGTTGCAGATGTATTTAGTGGAGGCTGTTCCTTTGCCTACGAAGCCAAAAAACGTGGCTATTGTTTGATTACTAACGATATTTTGGCAATTAATTATCAAATTGCTTTAGCATTAATAGAAAACAACCATGAAACATTAAATGACGATGATGTAGCAATGATTTTTTCAGGCAGCCCACACGCCGGTTTTATGAGTCAGCATTATGCTGAAAAATTCTATTTTTACGATGAATGCCAACAACTTGATTTATACCGTAAAAATATAGGGAAGCTGAATAACCAGTATAAACGTGCTTTAGCGTTTACTTTAATGCGTCGCGCTATGATACGTAAAATGCCCTATTCACGATTCACAATTCCTTGGGAAAAAGTCAAACAACTGCGTGATGAAGAATACAGTTATGCTAAATATGGCCGTCGACGTGCCTACCATAATGAAAGTTTTCAAAGTCATTTTCTGCAAAATTTGGATGACTATAACCAAGCTGTTTTTAATAATGGCTGGCAGCATCACTCCTTTAATCAAGATATATTTGATTTATTACCTAATATACAAGCTGATGTCGTCTATTTAGACCCACCTTACACAGGCACGATGAATAATTATTTTGGCTTTTACGGGTTGTTGGACAGTTACATTACATCATCCATATCCAAACCATTTATCAATCATTTCATGGATAAAAAGCAAGCATTTGAATTATTTTCAAGGCTATTCAACAGCCTGAAACCATTTAAATATTGGCTGTTAAGCTACAACAATGCTTCATTTCCAAATCGAGACGAATTAGCAGAAATGTTAGGTAAAAACGGACGAAACGTAAAAATCCTGGAAACACCGCATATTTACAAGGTTACAGGGAAAGAGAAGAAGCAAAGTCATAAAGAAATTCTGTTTTTAGTAGAAAATATATGAATGATAGATATTACTTAAATACAAAAACAGAATATTAGTATCGAATATTTTTGGAGACAGAGATGAGCAATAATCAACCAAACAGCCAAATTTATGAAAAATATTGGGCGTTTACCAATGCCTTTACAAATTATAACGATTCAAAATTTTGTACTGCACTCAATATTTGTCTTGACTTTATTGATGCGAATAGAGGCCAGCCATACAGCAACGAACTATATAAAGCATTGCAGCAAAATATTGCTCAAGATCCCGTTATGGCTTCGCAGGGAACAAACGAGGCCATGAATTTGGCCTCGGTTCGTAAAGCTATTAATCAATTTGTAAAAATGGGATTTATAGAACCGCGTTTATCAAGCTATACACCTTTATCACGTGATTATGTACAAGCCCGTACTAACCGAAAACGACAAACCCTACTTTCCAAAATTGTATATACTCACTCTGGCTTTCAGCGTTCAGTAACTAAGGACTCTAATATTCGACAAATAAATTTCCTGATTAAAACTTTGGTCGAGCATCCACAAGGCAAGCTAAATAAAAAAGAAATTGCTGCCATGATGTTAGTAGACTTAAAAACCTTTCAACAAGATTATCTAACCGAAACAGAACTGAATGATTATCTCAAACAAGGAATAGAATCAGGATTTATTGAACGAAAATACAATCAAATAGGTTATTTATGGAATCTATTAGACAAATTAGACGACTTAAAACGAGTAGGCGATGACTTATATTTTGCCGAGGATGCCCAACGTATTTTTGGTAATTTGGATGAAATTACTGCAAGGAAACGCGACCCTTATTTACATCGTCTATACAAAAACCAACTTCAAGAAGAAAGTGAAGAACATTACGGTAATGTGAAATGTATGCTGGAAAAACTTGCCTATCCTGTATTGATTGCCAGTCATATTAAGCCTTTCATCCTGTCGGATGATACCGAAGCATACGACCCAAATAACGGCTTACTATTAAGTCGTACCTTGGATAGCCTATTTGATTTGAAATATATTTCGTTTGATGATGAAGGAAATATGGTGAAATCTAAGCGGTTACCAGATGATGTTTGGCGACGTTGGTGTGATGTGAAGCTAGATAACAATCTGCTCAACGACAAACGTAAATCTTACTTGGCATATCATCGAGAACTTATGCTACAAGAAGACCAAGAATTTCATATTTAGGCAGTTAACCGCGAGCGCGTGAAGCAAATCAAAGCGTCCGACTTTACCGACGAACACTTCGAACTGCCGACCATTCTGGACATTCTGTCCGAGCTGGAAAAACCGCAGCCGCGAACGGCTGGCCGGCCGCAAACCCCAACGCAACGACCGTGTCCCGGCCAATTTGGCAATGGCGGATGCGTTTGCGAAGCTGAAGCGGTAAGTCCGACAGCAGGGATGTACAGCGACAGATGCAGTGGCGGGTTTTGCCCCCGCTTTTTCTGTTGTTTCAAATATGTGTATTCCCATGATGCCATCTGGAGACTGTTCAGACGGCATTTGATTTGGTTGTGGCAGGGGCATGGCGACAGGCGTATAGTTTTATAGTGGATTAAATTTAAACCAGTACGGCGTTACCTCGCCTTAGCTCAAAGAGAACGATTCTCTAAGGTGCTGAAGCACCAAGTGAATCGGTTCCGTACTATTTGTACTGTCTGCGGCTTCGTCGCCTTGTCCTGATTTTTGTTAATCCACTATAAATTATTGCCAACCTGTTTAAATAAGGAGTCCGAACCATGAAAAAAGTTCTGTTTGCCGCGCTGGTGTCCTGTTTTTCGGTTTCTGCGTTTGCGGCGTGTGCCGACAGCCAGCAGCAGTGCGTGATTTATAAAAACGGCAATGTCGCGGCGGAGGGCGGCTGCGCGGTCAGCAAGTGCCAAAGTGCCGATGCGCAAGTTTTGAAATGGAAGCTGAAAAACGGCAAAGGCGTAACCGTTGAAATCGGCAAAGACGGCAAGGTTTCGGTGAACAAAAAACCGGGTGCAAAGGCGGCCAACAGCAATGCGGCAGGTATGGGTTTGACGTGTTATGCCGCCGATGCGGACAAGCGCGAGCAGTTCTGTTCGACCAATTATTGAACAGGTGCGAATGTCCGATGCCGTCTGAACGGAGTTTCAGGCGGCATTTGTTTGTAAAAAATAGTTGTATAGTGGATTAACAAAAACCGGTACGGCGTTGCCTCGCCTTAGCTCAAAGAGAACGATTCTCTAAGGTGCTCAAGCACCAAGTGAATCGGTTCCGTACTATTTGTACTGTCTGCGGCTTCGTCGCCTTGTCCTGATTTTTGTTAATCCACTATAAAAAACGGCGATTCTTTGACAAGCTTTAACTATTCCCCTAATATCTTCGCGCCTGCGTCCCCTTCGGGCGGACATGAAGAAAAACATTTTAGGAGGTCAAACGATATGGAATGGGAGTTTAACAGCTATTACACGCTGATTGCTGCTACCCTGGTCTTGTTGGTGGGTAAATTTTTAGTTAAAAAAATCAAGTTGTTGAGGGATTTTAATATTCCTGAGCCTGTGGCAGGCGGCCTGATTGCCGCGATTATTCTGTTTGCGCTGCACGAAGTGTACGGCGTGAGCTTCAAATTTGAAAAACCGCTGCAAGATGCGTTTATGCTGATTTTCTTCACGTCCATCGGCTTGAGCGCGGATTTTTCCCGTTTGAAGGCGGGCGGTTTGCCGCTGGTGGTTTTTACCGCGATTGTGGGTGGATTTATCTTGGTGCAAAACTTTGTCGGGGTCGGACTGGCTACGGCTTTGGGTTTGGATCCGCTGATCGGCCTGATTACCGGCTCGATTACGTTGACGGGCGGACACGGCACGGCGGGTGCCTGGGGGCCGGATTTTGAAACCAAATACGGCTTGGTCGGTGCAACCGGTTTGGGTATGGCTTCTGCAACCTTCGGGCTGGTGTTCGGCGGTCTGATCGGCGGACCGGTTGCCCGCCGCCTGATTAATAAAATGGGCCGCAAACCGGTTGAAAACACAAAACAGGATCAGGACGACAACGCGGACGACGTGTTCGAGCAGGCAAAACGCACCCGCCTGATTACGGCCGAATCTGCCGTTGAAACACTGGCTATGTTTGCCGCGTGTCTAGCGTTTGCCGAGATTATGGACGGCTTCGACAAAGAATACCTGTTCGACCTGCCCAAATTCGTGTGGTGTCTGTTTGGCGGCGTGGTCATCCGCAACATCCTCACCGCCGCATTCAAGGTCAATATGTTCGACCGCGCCATCGATGTGTTCGGCAATGCTTCGCTTTCGCTTTTCTTGGCAATGGCGTTGCTGAATTTGAAACTGTGGGAGCTGACCGGTTTGGCGGGGCCTGTAACCGTCATCCTTGCCGTACAAACCGTGGTGATGGTTTTGTACGCGACTTTTGTTACCTATGTCTTTATGGGGCGCGACTATGATGCAGCGGTGTTGGCTGCCGGGCATTGCGGTTTCGGCTTGGGTGCAACGCCGACGGCGGTAGCAAATATGCAGTCCATCACGCATACTTTCGGCGCGTCGCATAAGGCGTTTTTGATTGTGCCTATGGTCGGCGCGTTCTTTGTCGATTTGATTAATGCCGCGGTTCTCACCGGCTTTGTGAATTTCTTTAAAGGCTGATTTTTACGCCTTTCCGACAAAGCACCTGCAAGGTTTACCGCCTGCAGGTGCTTTTGCTATGATAGCCGCCATCGGTCTGCACCGTTTGGAAGGAACATCATGTATCGGAAACTCATTGCGCTGCCGTTTGCCCTGCTGCTTGCCGCATGCGGCAGGGAAGAACCGCCCAAGGCGTTGGAATGCGCCAACCCCGCCGTGTTGCAGGACATACGCGGCAATATTCAGGAAACGCTCACGCAGGAAGCGCGTTCTTTCGCGCGCGAAGACGGCAGGCAGTTTGTCGATGCCGACAAAATTATCGCTGCCGCCTACGGTTTGGCGTTTTCTTTGGAACACGCTTCGGAAACGCAGGAAGGCGGGCGCACGTTCTGTATCGCCGATTTGAACATTACCGTGCCGTCTGAAACGCTTGCCGATGCCGAGGCAAACAGCCCCCTGTTGTATGGGGAAACCGCTTTGTCGGATATTGTGCGGCAGAAGACGGGCGGCAATGTCGAGTTTAAAGACGGCGTATTGACGGCAGCCGTCCGCTTCCTGCCCGTCAAAGACGGTCAGACGGCATTTGTCGACAACACGGTCGGTATGGCGGCGCAAACGCTGTCTGCCGCGTTGCTGCCTTACGGCGTAAAGAGCATCGTGATGATAGACGGCAAGGCGGTGAAAAAAGAAGACGCGGTCAGGATTTTGAGCGGCAAAGCCCGTGAAGAAGAACCGTCCAAACCCACGCCCGAAGACATTTTGGAACACAATGCCGCCGCCAGCGATGCGGGCGTACCCCAAGCCGCAGAAGGCGCGCCCGAACCGGAAATCCTGCATCCCGACGACGGCGAGCGTGCCAATACCGTTACCGTATCACAGGGCGAAGTGGAAGAGGCGCGCGTACAAAACCAGCGTGCGGAATCCGAAATTACCAAACTTTGGGGAGGACTCGATACCGACGTGCAAAAAGAGTTGGTCGGTGAACAACGCAAGTGGGCGCAGGAAAAAATCAGCAACTGCCGACAAGCCGCCGCGCAGGCAGACGGGAAAGAATACGCCGAATATCTCAAATTGCAGTGCGACACGCGGATGACGCGCGAACGGATACAGTATCTTCGCGGCTATTCCATTGATTAGGGGCAAACCGATGAATACCGTCCCCAAAAGCAGGATTCCCGTCAAACCGCTGCCCGAAAAAACCACAGCCGAAGCCAAAGTCGAAAAATGGCGGCAGCTCGGTGCGGAACACGGTTTGTCGGGCGAATGGGCAGTTGCCGCCAGATTGGGCGAAAACGGTTTTACCGAAGAACAAATGGAAAATATCGCCAACCTGTTCGGCAGATAAAGGGAAAATTGACGGAAATGCCGTCTGAAACCCTGTTATCGGTTTCAGACGGCATTTTGACCAATACGGTACTCAGGCGCAAAACAGCCGGCTTTTTATGTGTTTCCTATGCTGATGTTTCAACACACAAGACGGCACATAAAGCGTTGCCCTATGTGTTGTCCTGATTTTTGTTAATCCACTATAAAGTCTGATCCTGCCGCCCCGAAGGACAGATGTCCAAGTGGCGGAGTTTCAACCGAAAAGGAAATACGATAGAATCGGCAATTTGCCGTAAAGTTAAAAAGTTCCATCCATATCGAGGAGACATTATGCATCACCCCCCCCCCCCGCAAAATGAACATTTCGAGCAAGACCTTATCCCTTACACCGTCCGCTTCAGACTCAATCAAATCCTTCCCGAACTCGACTGCCATTGGCAGGAAAATCTGACAGAAATCTTCAAAACACTTTCTCCCGAAGCCGGTCAGGCCGCCTGTACGCAAATCCTTTCCCGACACGGCATAAGCTATAACGAAGCCGACGGTTCTTTCACTTACCTTCCCAAAAAACGCATTTCGTTTTCTTCTTTGGCAACGGATATTCCCATTCCCGACCTCAAACGGCTGGCGGGGCATATCGCGGAACGCCTGAATGTATTGGCGCAATGCGAATCGCCGGTTTATATTGCCGACATTCTCGAAAGCGTGCTGTCCGTTATCAAAAACGTCGATACCGGAGGCAAGCGCGCACGGGAAAATTTCAAACAGATTCTGAAAACCGAATTCATCTACGCCGCCGCTGCGGTATTGAAAAACAAAACCAAATGGGAAATCCCCGAAAATACCCGCAATCTCGATTCGGACATCATCTGTACCTATATCTGCGAAGTGTTCCTAAAATCGCACCTGCTCGGCAACAGTTTTCCGATGATGCGCCCGCGCGAAGTGAAGCAGATGCCCGAACCGGTGTTTGACAAAGTATTGTTTGCCGAACAGCGCGCCCGCCAGTTGGAAGTTATCCGAACGTCAAAATACATCTTCGCCATCGCGCCTTATTACACCGACGATATTCCGTTTTCCCTGCGCCGCTTCCTGTCGGAAGACAAGCTTTATACCAGCTACAACCGCTATTACACCGCCATCCATATCCCCGTCCGCAACATCACTCAGAATGATGCCCTGCGTTTTGCCAACGGTTTGAAACAGATTCTTTCCCTACAATCCGGTGTGAGCTGGGAAATTATCGATATGATGGACAGGATAGAGGAAAACTACGACAAAAAAGCCCTGCCGCTGTTGTTTTCGCCATTCCCCGCGCAAGTCGAACGCACGCAGGCGATTGCCGCCAGATTGGACCAATTCGAGCGGTTGTTGGGCGACACCGTCCTCGATCCGTTCTACTATTGCCTTACGCGTATGGCGAAGGGCGAGGAAGATTTGAAATATATTTATATCGCCTTCCGCCAGTCTTTCGGCGGCATCTTTAATTCGTTTGAAAACTTCCGCCTGCTGCCCGCGCTGTGGATGAGCAGGGATGTGGAAAATATGTCCGACCGCATGAACGCCTATATTTCCGCAATGGAAGACCGCCGCCGCGAGATATTGTCCATTCGGCAGGGAAAGCCTGAAGAAGAATTTTCCCGCAAGATGGCCGGCTGCCTGACCGACTTGGAAAACTGTTTGGAAAAATACCTCGAACAGTTCGGGCCGGTATCGGAAAGTATCGAAGCCTGTACCGCCAAACTGCAGGAGCAACCGTCGTTCTTCAACAGGCTGATGAAAACCAACGACAAGCTCAACAGGCAGATTGACGTGTTGCAGAAACAGTCGGCAGCCATCCACAACGAAGCCTATATCGAAATGAACACGCTGCTTTACCGCCACCGCGAAGTGGTTTCCGTCCGTACCCGTAGGGCGGATTATGTAGAAAAGGGCAAAGAGCGGATTGCGCTGTTCCCGCGCGGTTTGAACGGCATCACCAAGCTGCCCGCCGCCGTTTTGCTGCCCGAGCGTTCCGATTGTTTTGATATGAAGGCAGTTTGGCAAATGTTTAATAGAATACCGAGGTAGGCGTATCGGCTGCCGGATAAAAATGCCGTCTGAAACGGAAGCGTTCAGACGGCATTGTTGCAGTGGAATATAGTGGATTAACAAAAATCAGGACAAGGCGACGAAGCCGCAGACAGTACAAATAGTACGGAACCGATTCACTTGGTGCTTCAGCACCTTAGAGAATCGTTCTCTTTGAGCTAAGGCGAGGCAACGCCGTACCGGTTTTTGTTAATCCACTATATATCAAAAATGCACCCCGTCATTCCTGTCTGTACGGGGATGGCGGCGGTGTTTTCCTGCTTCGTTTTCAATCGAGCCTAAAACAATGCCGTCTGAAACGGAAATCTGTTTCAGACGGCATTTCTACAATCAAACGGCGAGCCGTTTATTTGAATTTGTAGGTGTATTGCAGGCCGATGATGTCGGCTTTGTTTCTGAAATGTGCGGAAGACGCGCCTTTGCTGTCCACATCGTTGCCGCTTGCCTTCGCCGTGCGGTAGCTGGTGTCGTTGATGTGGATGTGGGTGTAGGCGGCATCGACGACGTGGTTTTTGCCGATATGGTATTTCATACCGGCGGAGAACCAGATGCGGTTGCCGTCGGGTAGGCTGTTCATGCGGTAGTCGGCGTTGCGGACGGGCGATTTGTCAAAAGCGATGCCGGCGCGCAGTTGCAGCGGTTCGCTGATTTGATAAGAACCGCCGAAGCCGACTTTGTAGGTGTTGCGCCAGTTGGGCGTGATGGTGGTGCGGTCAGATTTGCCTTTGACGACGGTTTTTTCTTTTTCAAAAACCAGTTCCGCCTTATTGAAGCGGCTGTGGCGCGTCCAAGTTACGTCGCCGAACAGGTCGGCTTTGTCGGACACTTTGTACATGCCGTGTACGGACAAAGACTCAGGCGTTACGATTTTGACGCGGGCTTTTTCGCTTGGCGTGTAGCCGAGCGGTGCGAGCATATTGCTATTCCACAGTTGTTTCGCCGCTGCGCCGTCTGCCGCCCATTCGGCATCGCCTTTGAGCGTGTGTGAAACTTTGGAACGGTAGTTCACACCCACGCGCGCGCGGTCGTTGATGTCCCACATCCACGCCAGTTGGTAGCCGAAGCCCCAATCGCTGCCTTTGACATCGGCGTGTCCGTCGGCTTTGATTTGAGCAGCGGCAGTAGGATTAGAAGGTGTTGCTTGCAGCATTTGCGCTTTATTTTTAATCCCCCAGTCGGCATATTTGCGCAGCTCGGCGGAAGTATGTTGGGCGATGATGCCTGCGCCGAAGGAATGGCGTTCGTTGAGTTTCCACGCGGCGACGGGTTCGACGGCGATGCTGGTCAGACCGAGTTTGTTGATGTTGTGGCGCAACACGGAATCTTTTTCGTATTCGGTGGCAGAGCCGAAGGGGACGTACACGCCCAAACCCAAAGTTACGTCGTCATTGACTTTGTATGCGCCGTAGATGTGGGGCGCAACCGTGGTTTTGGTGATTTTGCCGCTTTTCGAACCTTGGACGGGAATGCCGGTAAAGTCGGTGGCGGAATCCGCTTCATAACGGATGCTGGGCAGCACGATGTTGGCGTTGACGGAAATCTGGCTGCTGTCGAGTTTGGTCAGACCGGCAGGGTTGTAGAAGATGGTTGATGCGTCGGCGGCTTCTGCGGCGGCGGCATTTGCCGTGCTTTGCGCGTTGACCGACTGTGTGCCGAAGTGGTAGCCGGATGCGTGAACGGATGCGGCGGCAAAGGCAGTGCCGAGCAGCAGGACGGTTTTTTTCAGGGTAGATGGGGTCATTTCGGTTTCCGTAAAAAGGCAGACAAATAAACAAGGCAGTTGACTGCCTTGTTTCGCTTTAGTATAGACACTCAATTCTATACCACGTTGCCGAATTTGCACAATTCTTTCGGCTTCGCCGAAGCGTGCCGATTGGGTTGGTTTGCTGCGGAGGGCAAATAAGATGCCGTCTGAAACCCAGCGGTATCGGTTTCAGACGGCATGGTGTACGGCTCGGATTATCGGGTGTGCAATGTTTTAGCGGCGAGTCGGGTTCGGTCGGTTTGCGTTGTCCGTATGGAACTTCCCTTGGTTCGGAATCTTATGGTTTGATTTTAAAAATGGTTTAAATAGGCGGACTGATGTTTTACCTGTATTGGTGCCGGTGTGGTGCAGCATGATGGTTCAAGCTGAATTTATTTTTGTTCGGCGGCCTGCACGGTCGGGTAAAATAAAGTTTTGAACAGCTTGACGGATGAAAAGATGTGGCGGCTTTTGAGTGCTTTGCCGATAGGCGTGGTATTGGCGGATTTGGTGTACGGTTTTGTATTGAATGTGTTGCAGGGTTTGGATTTGCAGCGTGCCGTGCCGGATTCTGAAGGCGTATTGGCCGTTACCTCCGATATTGCGTTCAACAGTTTGCAGATTGTTGCAAACGGAGGTATGTCGGCGGTGGTCAGCTTCGGGTTGGTGGTTTTGTTTTTGCTCAACCGTTCGGTGTTGCGGCGGCAGGTTTTGGAAATCGGAATATTCCGGACGTTGGGTTTGGTGGCTGTTTTGGCGTTCAGCGTGCCTTCGGTGTGGGAGTGGGCAAACGCGCTGTTGTCGCTGATGCGTGGCGTTGATGTGGTTAATACGGGTAATGCGCGCTATGTCCTGACGGCTTTGTGTATGCCGTGGCTGGCGGTGTTGTGCGTGGTCAGGCTGTTTGGCTGGTATAGGCTGCAGACGGTTTCGGTCAGGGCTGCAAAGGCGGGCAACGTTGAAAAATAGAATGCATATTGTGAAATGCCGTCTGAAGCATCGGGGTTCAGACGGCATTTTTTAACGGCTGTGCCGGGTTTCGATACCGGTTTTGATTTCGCCGTAAATCCGGCTGCCGCCTTGTCCGGAAAAGGTGGTGCAGGCGGCAAGGGGCAACAGGGTGCAGATGAGGAGGAGTGTTTTCATTTGGGGTCGCAGCGGAAGTGGTAGGCGCAGATTTCAAAACCGTTTTTGAAATACAGGCGGTGCGCGTCGGCACGGTCGTGGTTGACGTGGACGTTGAGGTGGATTTTGGTAACCCCTGTTTCCGCACCGATTTTCCGGACTTCTTCCAGCAGGCGCGAAGCATAACCTTTGTGGCGGCTTTGCGGCAGGGTAACGATGTCGTCGATATGGATATGTCGGCCGCTGGCGAGGTTGCAGGCTTCGTGGAAACCGCAGACGGCGACGGCATTGTATTTACCTTCTTCAAAAATACCCAGCAGGCGGTAGCCGACGGGACGTTGGATTTTGTTGATCTGTTCGGTAAAGCGGTTGATGTCGGTCAGGGCGGAACGCAAAACGCTCAAGGCTGCAAAGGCGGTGGCGGTGTCGTCCGCGCCGATTTCGCGCAAAATGTAGGATGCGCCCGAGGCGGTCTGTTCCTGTGCTTTCTCGGCGGCGTGTTTTTCTTCGATTGCCTGTGCCAGCAGGACGCGTTCGTCGGCAGGGTCGTTTTGTCCGCCCTGTTCGCGTTCTTCAAGCAGGGCTTTGCAGTCGATGACGCGCAGGTCGTTGTCGGCGGCAAAGTCCATCAGGAAGCGGAACATTTGGGGATTGTCGGTTTCCAGTTTTTTATCGACGGCGACGCAGCGGATGTTGTCCACCAGCATGGGGCGCACCCATTTCGAGTAGGAAAGCCTGTTGTCTTTGGTAAACGAGGACAGAATGCCGCACAGGCGTTCCGCCCAGTCGCTGGGACGGAAAATCTTGCCGGAACTCGTTGTGCCGTGGATGACGACTTCGTAAGGGTTGCAGACTAACATGGCGGCTTCCTGAAAAGAAATGTCTGGCGCGATTATACCTTATGCTTATGCGGGCGTGTTTGGATATGCCGTCTGAAAAGTACAGGATTCGTGCAGTAAAACTTTGCGGCGGCAAATGTGCGATAATACGCGGCGTATTGCCGCTTTTTGAAACACTCGGGCGGTGTGGACGCATAACCGGATGCCTGCTTGGCGCGGGTTTTTTACGGAAGGGGGGCAAAAATGCCTAATCCGCTTTACAGACAGCACATCATCTCGATTTCGGATTTGTCGCGCGAACAGTTGGAATGCCTGCTTCAGACGGCATTGAAGCTGAAGGCGCATCCGCGCGGCGACCTGCTGGAAGGGAAACTTATCGGTTCGTGCTTCTTTGAACCGTCCACGCGCACGAGGCTGTCGTTTGAAACGGCGGTGCAGCGGCTGGGCGGCAAAGTTATCGGTTTCTCGGACGGCGCGAATACCAGTGCCAAAAAAGGCGAGACGCTTGCCGATACCGCCCGCATCATTTCCGGATATACTGATGCCATCATCCAGCGCCACCCCAAAGACGGCGCGGCGCGTGTGGCGGCGGAGTTTTCGCGCGTCCCCGTTATCAACGCCGGCGACGGCACGAACCAGCACCCCAGTCAGACGCTGCTCGACCTGGTTACCATTTATGAAACGCAGGGACGTTTGGACAAGCTCAAAATCGCCATGGCGGGCGACTTGAAATACGGACGTACCGTGCATTCGCTTTGTCAGGCGTTGAAACGCTGGAATTGTGAATTTGCCTTCGTTTCGCCGCCCAGCCTGGCCATGCCCGACTATATTACCGAAGAGCTGGACGAAGCCGGCTGCCGATACCGTATCCTCGGCAGTTTGGAAGAAGCGGCGGAATGGGCGGATATCCTGTATATGACCCGTGTTCAGCGCGAACGTTTCGACGAACAGGAATTTGCCAAAATCCAAGGCAAATTCAACCTCGACGCATCCATGCTTGCCCGCGCCAAACCGAACCTGCGCGTGCTGCACCCTTTGCCGCGCGTGGACGAAATCCATCCCGATGTCGATGCTACGCCGCATGCCTATTATTTCGAGCAGGCGACCAACGGCGTTTATGCGCGTATGGCGATATTGTCGCTGGTGTTGAACGAAGAAGTGTGAGGAACCGATATGGAAACCCCGAAACTCAGTGTCGAAGCCATTGAAAAAGGTACGGTTATCGACCATATTCCCGCCGGCAGGGGGCTGACCATCCTGCGCCAGTTCAAACTTTTGCACTACGGCAACGCGGTAACCGTGGGCTTCAACCTGCCCAGCAAAACCCAAGGCAGCAAAGACATCATCAAAATCAAAGGCGTGTGCTTGGACGACAAAGCCGCCGACCGCCTTGCCCTGTTCGCCCCCGAAGCGGTGGTCAATACCATCGACAATTTCAAGGTCGTGCAGAAGCGGCATTTGAACCTGCCCGACGAAATCGCCGAAGTGTTCCGCTGCCCGAACCCCAATTGCGCCAGCCATGGCGAGCCGGTCAAAAGCCGGTTTTATGTTAAAAAACACAACGGGCAGACGCGGCTGAAATGCCACTACTGCGAAAAAACCTACAGCCGGGATTCGGTGGCGGAAGCCTGACGGATTCCCGCAGCCCGGCGGCGGAATTTTGCCTGCCGCCATTTTGCCAACTTGAAATGGAATAATGATGCACGCTTCTATCCAAAGCCGCTTTGCACCGATATTGTATGTCTTGATTTTCTTTGCCGGTTTTTTGACTGCGCAAATCTGGTTCAATCAGAAAGCCTATACTGAAGAGCTGCCCCCGCTTCTGTCCGCATTGTCCGCCGTCGCGCTGGTGTGGCTGGCGTGGGCTGCCGTATCCGCCCGTTCAAAGGTTAAGGCGGAAAAGTTCTACCGCGAAAAAATGATACAGAACGAAAGCATCCATCCGGTTCTCCACGCTTCTTTGCAGCATTTGGAACATAAACCGCAGATGCTCGCCCTGCTGGTCAAAAACCACGGCAAAGGGATGGCGGAACAGGTCAGGTTTAAGGCGGAAGTGCTGCCTGACGATGAAGACGCGCGTGTGATTGCGGCCGAGTTGGCAAAAATGGACATGTTCACATTGGGCACGGATGCGGTTGCTTCGGGTGAAACCTATGGACGCGTGTTCGCCGATATTTTCGAGTTGTCGGCGGCTTTGGAAGGGCGCGCGTTCAAAGGGATGTTGAAACTGACGGCGGAATATAAAAACATCTTCGGCGATGCCTGCAGTTCGGAAACGGCGTTGGATTTGGAAGGGCTCAATCAGGCGTTGCAGGAGATTTCAAAAACATCGGAAAAGCCTAAGCGGATATTTTATTGAAGATGGAAAAATGCCGTCTGAAACGGAAGGTGTTTCAGACGGCATTTTTGTCGGATGATGAATTATTCGGAGCGGTCGAAGCCAAACTTCACGCGGCTGCGGTTCGAATCCGGCATATTGTCCAAATCCTGTCCCGGATTGGCGGCGGTGTCGCCTATGGAAATATCGGAGATGTTTTCCAGAATGATGGCGGACGACAGGTGTTCGGAGGTGCGGTAAACCATTGCCAGGGCCACTTCTTCCGCAGGAGTGGAAATCAGCTCGACCGTGTCTTTACTCTTGGGTGCTTGTGCCAAGTTGTTGGAGAGGTCGACTTTCATAACCTTATTGCGTTTGTACAGGCTCAATACCGTGCCTTTGTCCAAACCATCTGCTTCGCCTTTGTCTATCGTAATGGTTTGGAACTGACCGGCAACCCCCGTGCCTTCAAATACGGAAACGATTTTTGCCTGAACCGGACGGGACGGTTCATGCGGTATCATGTTGAAGCGGTCGGTGTCTTCCGGCATTTTCATCAGGTAGTCGCCCTGCTGTATTTCGGAAATGGCGGTTTCGACCACCAGCGGCTGTATCGAATGGGTGCGCAGCGGGGTAATCAGAGGATGGGCGCGGGTGTAGTATTCGTTGTCTTTCAACTGCTCTGCCGCCTGTTCGGAGCGTTGCTCGAGTGCCGAATCGGTATAGGGAAGAGCGCGCACGATGCCGCTGAATGCGACTTCTTGTCCGAGGAATTTACCCGTATCCGGATCGGTGATATTTTTATTGATACGGTAGGTCAGGTAGCGGCCCGGTTCTTGCAGCCCTTTAGTGTAAACACGGTCTCCTTTGGTATACAGCATCCTGCTGTCGGGTCCCGCCACCAGGCGCGGCGCGGCAGCGGTTTCTTTGAGGGAAACGATTTGCGGGTGCTGCATAAAGACGCGGTAGAAGTTGACATCGATAGCGGGAATACCGTATCCGGACACTTCTTTATTCGGACTCATTTTGACGACGGGGATGTTGTCTGTCTGTTCCAGGCTGAGGCGCGGTTCGCCGTTAACGTAGCGCAACACCAAAACTTGACCCGGATAAATCAGATTGGGATTGTGGATTTGGCTGCGGTTTGCACCCCACAGGCGGCTCCATTGCCACGGGCTGTACAGGTATTTACCGGAGATGCCCCACAGGGTGTCGCCCTGTTTGACTGTGTACCGTTGCGGCGCATTCGGACGTACCTTCAGATTTGCCGCCAAAGTTTGTGTCGAGAATACCATGCCTGCCATGCAGAGCAGGGTTATAATACGATGTTGCATAACCGTTCCCCTTATAACTGAATTTCGGTTTGTTTGTTTGATTGGGTTGGAAAAAGCGGCGACGGTCTTTTCGGGACGTGCCGCATTACAATAAATTATTCGTATTTTAACATCGAATTAACCATACCATCACGGTAATTGTGAAAAACAGGCAGCGTATCTGCCGACGGAAAGAGAAAATTATGGCTTTACTGAATATCCTCCAATATCCCGACGAGCGTCTGCACACGGTGGCAAAGCCTGTCGAACAAGTTGACGAGCGCATCCAAAAGCTGGTTGCCGATATGTTTGAAACGATGTACGAGGCGCGCGGCATCGGGCTGGCGGCGACGCAGGTCGATGTGCACGAGCGCGTGGTCGTGATGGATTTGTCCGAAAACCGCAGCGAACCGCGCGTGTTCATCAACCCCGTCATTGTCGAAAAAGACGGCGAAACCACTTACGAAGAAGGCTGCCTGTCTGTGCCGGGCATTTACGACACCGTAACCCGCGCCGAACGCGTCAAGGTCGAGGCTTTGAACGAAAAAGGCGAAAAGTTCACGCTGGAGGCAGATGGCTTGCTGGCGATTTGCGTGCAGCACGAGTTGGACCACCTGATGGGCATTGTGTTTGTCGAACGCCTGTCGCAGCTCAAGCAGGGACGCATCAAAACTAAGCTGAAAAAACGTCAGAAACATACGATTTGACCCTTTTGCCATGCCGTCTGAACGCTGCGGCGTTTTCAGATGGCATCGCGACACACCCCGCGCACATTAGGACACGATATGAAAGTCATCTTTGCCGGCACGCCCGATTTTGCCGCCGCCGCTTTAAAAGCCGTTGCCGCCGCCGGTTTTGAAATCCCGCTGGTGCTGACTCAGCCCGACCGCCCTAAAGGACGCGGTATGCAGTTGACCGCATCGCCGGTCAAACAGGCTGCTTTGGAATTGGGTTTGACCGTGGCGCAGCCCGAAAAACTGCGCAACAACGCCGAAGCCCTGCAAATGCTCAAAGAGGTCGAGGCAGACGTAATGGTGGTGGCCGCGTATGGTTTGATTTTGCCGCAAGACGTGTTGGATACGCCCAAACACGGCTGCCTCAACATCCACGCTTCGCTGCTGCCCCGTTGGCGCGGCGCGGCGCCGATTCAGCGCGCGATTGAGGCCGGCGATGCCGAAACTGGCGTGTGCATTATGCAGATGGATGCCGGTTTGGACACCGGCGATGTGGTCAGCGAACACCGCTACGCCATCCAACCTACCGATACCGCCAACGAAGTCCATGACGCGCTGATGGAAATCGGTGCGGCGGCGGTTGTTGCCGATTTGCAACAGCTTCAAAGCAAAGGCCGTCTGAATGCGGTCAAACAGCCCGAAGAAGGTGTTACTTACGCGCAAAAATTGAGCAAAGAAGAGGCGCGTATCGATTGGAGCGAAAGCGCGGCGGTTATCGAACGCAAAATCCGCGCCTTCAACCCCGTGCCTGCCGCGTGGGTTGAGTATCAGGGCAAGCCGATGAAAATCCGGCGCGCCGAAGTGGTGGCGCAACAAGGCACGGCAGGCGAAGTGTTGTCCTGTTCGGCGGACGGTTTGGTCGTTGCCTGCGGCGAAAACGCGCTGAAGATTACCGAATTGCAGCCTGCCGGCGGCAAACGTATGAATATCGCGGCGTTTGCTGCTGGACGGCATATAGAAGCAGGGACGAAGCTGTAAATTCCTTCAGACGGCATCCCGATCCGCAAACGGGGATGCCGTCTGAAGCCATCAGTTGAAGAAAGCGAATCACATAATATGAGTATGGCACTTGCCCAAAAACTTGCCGCCGACAGCATTGCGGCGGTTGCCGAAGGACGTAACCTTCAGGACGTGTTGGCGCAAATCCGCACCGCGCATCCCGATCTTACGGCGCAGGAAAACGGCGCGTTGCAGGACATCGCCTACGGCTGCCAGCGTTATTTGGGCAGTTTGAAACATATGCTCGCGCAGATGCTGAAAAAACCGATTGACAACCCGCAGCTCGAAAGCCTGCTTTTGGCGGCGATGTACCAACTGCATTACACGCGCAACGCGCCGCACGCCGTGGTCAATGAGGCGGTGGAGAGCATAGCCAAAATCGGGCGCGGGCAGTACCGTTCGTTTGCCAACGCGGTTTTGCGCCGCTTTTTGCGCGAACGCGACAAGCTTGTGGCTTCCTGTAAAGAAGACGATGTGGCGAAACACAACCTGCCGCTGTGGTGGGTGGCTTACTTGAAAAACCATTATCCGAAACACTGGCACAACATCACTGCCGCGCTGCAATCCCATCCGCCGATGACTTTGCGCGTCAACCGCCGACACGGCAATGCCGAAAGCTATTTGGAAAAACTGGTGGCGGAAGGTATCGCGGCTAAGGCGTTGGACGAATATGCGGTTACGTTGGAAGAAGCCGTGCCGGTAAACCGCCTGCCCGGCTTTTCAGACGGCATCGTTTCGGTACAGGACTTCGGCGCGCAGCAGGCGGCGTATCTCCTTAACCCGAAAGACGGCGAACGGATTTTGGACGCGTGCGCCGCGCCGGGCGGCAAGACGGGGCATATCTTGGAATTGGCGGATTGCCGTGTTACCGCCTTGGACATTGATGCAGGCCGTCTGAAACGGGTGGAAGACAATATCGCGCGCCTGGGCTTTCAGACGGCATTGACGGCGTGTGCCGATGCACAGGACCTGCCGGCATGGTATGATGGGAAACCGTTTGATGCCGTCCTTGCCGACGTGCCGTGTACCGCCTCGGGCGTGGCGCGGCGCAATCCCGACGTGAAATGGCTGCGCCGTCCGACCGACGGCATGAAAACCGCCCGTCAGCAAGAAGCCCTGCTGGATGCGTTGTGGCAGGTGCTGAAAAGCGGGGGAAGGATGTTGATCGCCACCTGTTCCGTGTTCGTCGAGGAAAACGACGGACAATTGCAAAAATTCCTCAACCGCCATGCCGATGCAGAACTGATCGAATCGCGGGTACTCTTACCGAACAAACACCAAGATGGCTTTTATTACGCGCTTATTCAAAAGCAGTAAATGGCTGATTGTGCCGCTGATGCTCCCCGCCTTTCAGAATGTGGCGGCGGAGGGGATAGATGTGAGCCGTGCCGAAGCGAGGATAACCGACGGCGGGCAGCTCTCAGTCAGCAGCCGCTTCCAAACCGAGCTGCCCGACCAGCTCCAACAGGCGTTGCGCAGGGGCGTGCCGCTCAACTTTACCTTAAGCTGGCAGCTTTCTGCCCCGACAATCGCTTCTTATCGGTTTAAATTGGGGCAACTGATTGGCGATGACGACAATATTGACTACAAACTGAGTTTCCATCCGCTGACCAACCGCTACCGCGTTACCGTCGGCGCGTTTTCGACAGACTACGACACTTTGGGTGCGGCATTGCGTGCGACCGGCGCGGTTGCCAACTGGAAAGTCCTGAACAAAGGCGCGTTGTCCGGTGCGGAAGCAGGGGAAACCAAGGCGGAAATCCGCCTGCTGCTGTCCACTTCAAAACTGCCCAAGCCTTTTCAAATCAATGCATTGACTTCTCAAAACTGGCATTTGGATTCGGGTTGGAAACCTTTAAACATCATCGGGAACAAATAATGCGCCGTTTTCTACTGATCGCAGCCATATGCGCCGTCGTCCTGTTGTACGGACTGACGGCGGCAACCGGCAGCACCAGTTCGCTGGCGGATTATTTCTGGTGGATAGTCGCATTCAGCGCAATGTTGCTGCTGGTACTGTCCGCCGTTTTGGCACGTTATGTCATATTGCTGTTGAAAGACAGGCGCGACGGCGTATTCGGTTCGCAGATTGCCAAACGCCTTTCCGGGATGTTCACGCTGGTCGCCGTATTGCCCGGCGTGTTTCTGTTCGGCGTTTCCGCACAGTTCATCAACGGTACGATTAATTCGTGGTTCGGCAACGACACCCACGAAGCCCTCGAACGCAGCCTCAATTTGAGCAAGTCCGCATTGAATCTGGCGGCAGACAATGCCCTCAGCAATGCCGTCCCCGTCCAGATAGACCTCATCAGCACCGCCTCCCTATCCGGCAATATGGGCAGGGTGCTGGAACATTATGCCAGCGGGTTTACACAGTTGTCCCTTTACAATGCGGCAAGCGGTAAAATCGAAAAAAGCATCAATCCGCATAAGCTTGACCAGCCGTTTCCGGATAAGGAACATTGGGAGAAAATCCAACAGGCCGGCTCGGTCAGGAGCTTGGAAAGTATAGGCGGCGTATTGTACGCGCAGGGCTGGCTGCTGGTGGGTACATACAACGGACGCGATTACGCGCTGTTTTTTCGTCAGCCCATTCCCAAAGGCGTGGCAGAGGATGCCGTCTTAATCGAAAAGGCAAGGGCGAAATATGCTGAGTTGAGTTACAGCAAAAAGGGTTTACAGACCTTCTTTCTGGCGACGCTGCTTGCCGCCTCGCTGCTGTCGATTTCCCTTGCCCTGGTGATGGCACTGTATTTTGCCCGTCGTTTCGTCGAGCCCATCTTGTCGCTTGCCGAAGGGGCGAAGGCGGTCGCACAGGGCGATTTCAGCCAGATGCGCCCTGTACTGCGCAACGATGAGTTCGGGCGTTTGAGCAAGTTGTTCAACCATATGACCGAGCAGCTTTCCATTGCCAAGAAAGCGGACGAGCGCAACAGGAAGCGCGAAGAAGCCGCCAGGCATTATCTCGAATGCGTGTTGGAGAGCCTGACCACGGGTGTGGTGGTATTTGACGAAACAGGCCGTCTGAAAACCTTTAACAAAGCTGCGGAACATATCTTGGGTATGTCGCTCGTGCCGCTGTGGGGCAGCAATCGGCACGGTTGGCACGGCGTTTCGGTGCAGCATACCCTGCTTGCCGAAGTGTTTGACGCCATCGATGCGACAGCGGGTACGGACAAGCCGGTTCAGGTGGGATATGCCGCTCCGGACGATGCCAAAATCCTGCTGGGTAAGGCAACGGTCCTGCCCGAAGACAACGACAACGGTGTGGTTATGGTCATAGACGACATCACCGTATTGATACACGCGCAAAAAGAAGCGGCGTGGGGCGAAGTGGCCAAACGGCTGGCACACGAAATCCGCAATCCGCTCACGCCCATCCAGCTTTCTGCCGAACGGTTGGCGTGGAAATTGGACGGGAAACTGGATGAGCAGGATGCGCAAATCCTGGCACGTTCGACCGAAACCATCGTCAAACAGGTGGCGGCATTGAAGGAAATGGTCGAGGCATTCCGCAATTATGCGCGGTCCCCTTCGCTCAAATTGGAAAAACAGGATTTGAACGTATTGGTCGGCGATGTTTTGGCGTTGTATGAAGCCGGTCCGTGCCGGTTTGCGGCGGAGCTTGCCGGAGAACCTCTGATGGTGGCGGCTGATACGACCGCCATGCGGCAGGTGCTGCACAATATTTTCAAAAATGCCGCCGAAGCGGCAGAGGAAGCCGATATGCCCGAAGTCAGGGTAAAATCGGAGGCGGGGAAGGACGGACAGATTGTCCTGACGGTTTGCGACAACGGCAAGGGATTCGGCAAGGAAATGCTGCACAATGCTTTTGAGCCGTATGTGACGGACAAGCCGGCGGGAACGGGACTGGGTCTGCCCGTAGTGAAAAAAATCATTGAAGAACACGGCGGCCGCATCAGTTTGAGCAATCAGGATGCGGGTGGCGCGTGTGTCAGAATAATCTTGCCAAAAACGGTATAAATTTATGCGTAGCAGCGATATTTTAATTGTAGATGACGAAATCGGCATCCGTGACCTGCTGTCGGAAATCCTGCAGGACGAAGGTTATTCGGTCGCATTGGCTGAAAATGCCGAAGAGGCGCGCAAGCTGCGCCATCAGGTACGCCCGGCGATGGTGTTGCTGGATATTTGGATGCCGGATTGCGACGGTATTACCCTTTTGAAGGAATGGTCGAAAAACGGGCAGCTTAATATGCCGGTCGTCATGATGAGCGGGCATGCCAGCATCGACACAGCAGTGGAAGCCACCAAAATCGGTGCGCTCGACTTTTTGGAAAAACCGATTTCCCTGCAAAAGCTGCTGTCCACGGTCGAAAACGCGTTGAAGTACGGTGCGGCGCAAACCGAAACGGGGCCTGTATTCGACAAGCTGGGCAACAGTGCGGCGATTCAGGAAATGAACCGTGAGGTAGGGGCTGCGGTGAAACGTGCCTCTCCCGTACTTTTGACGGGCGAGGCGGGTTCGCCGTTTGAAACGGTGGCACGCTATTTCCATAAAAACGGTACGCCGTGGGTGAGTCCGGCAAGGGTCGAATATCTGATTGATATGCCGACGGAACTGTTGCAGAAAGCTGAAGGCGGTGTTTTATATGTGGGCGATATTGCCCAGTACAGCCGCAACATCCAAGCCGGCATTGCCTTTATTGTCGGCAAGGCGGAACACAGCCGCGTCAGGGTGATTGCTTCGTGCAGCCATGCGGCAGGTTCAGACGGCATTTCATGTGAAGAAAAATTGGCCGGGCTTTTTTCGGAATCGGTCGTCCGTATTCCGCCCCTGCGTATGCAGCATGAAGACATTCCCTTCCTGATACAGGGGATTGCCTGCAACGTGGCGGAAAGCCAAAAGATTGCGCCCGCCTCATTCAGTGAAGATGCGCTTGCCGCATTGACCCGTTATGAATGGCCGGGAAATTTTGACCAGTTGAGCAGTGTCGTTGCAACACTGCTGTTGGAGGCAGACGGACAGGAAATCGGTGCGGCGGCGGTTTCTTCCCTTTTGGGGCAGAATGTGCCTGCCGAGGGGGCGGAAAATATGGTGGGCGGGTTCAATTTCAACCTGCCGCTGCGCGAATTGAGGGAAGAATTGGAGCGGCGTTATTTCGAGTACCACATTGCCCAAGAAGGTCAGAATATGAGCAAAGTGGCGCAGAAGGTCGGATTGGAACGTACCCACCTCTACCGCAAGCTCAAGCAGCTCGGTATCGGCATTTCCCGCCGTGCGGGTGAAAAAGCCGAAGAGTAGTTGCAAACCGCCGGTTTTCAGATTGCAGGACTTCCGTTTTCAGACGGCATTTGGCGCAAATGCCGTCTGAAATCATAAGGGGACAGATTTCATGACAGAGAACGAACGTTTCGCGTGGCTGCAATTGGCGTTTACGCCCTATATCGGTGCGGAAAGTTTCTTGCTGCTGCTGCACCATTTCGGCAGTGCGCAAAATGCCCTGTCCGCACCGGCGGAACAGGTGGCGGCACTGATACGGCACAAACAGGCACTTGAGGCTTGGCGCGGTGGCGACAAATGTACTGCGGCGCGGCAGGCCGCCGAAGCGGCATTGGAATGGGAAATGCGGGACGGATGCCGTCTGATGCTGCTTCAGGATGAAGATTTCCCCGAAATGCTGACGCAGGGGCTGACCGCGCCGCCGGTTTTGTTTTTGCGCGGTAACGTGCAACTGCTGCATAAACCTTCCGCCGCCATCGTCGGCAGCCGCCATGCCACGCCGCAGGCCATGCGGATTGCCAAAGATTTCGGCAGGGCGTTGGGTGGGAAAGGCATTCCCGTTGTGTCGGGTATGGCTTCCGGTATCGATACTGCCGCCCATCAGGGCGCACTGGAGGCAGAAGGCGGCACCATCGCCGTGTGGGGGACGGGTATAGACCGCATTTACCCGCCGTCCAATAAAAACCTTGCCTATGAAATCGCCGAAAAAGGATTGATTGTCAGCGAGTTTCCTATCGGTACGCGGCCGTATGCCGGCAATTTTCCGCGCCGCAACCGCCTGATTGCCGCCCTGTCGCAAGTAACGCTGGTGGTTGAAGCCGCGTTGGAATCCGGTTCGCTGATTACTGCCAGATTGGCGGCGGAGATGGGGCGCGAAGTGATGGCGGTACCCGGCTCGATAGACAATCCTCACAGTAAAGGCTGCCACAAACTGATTAAAGACGGCGCAAAATTGGTGGAATGCCTGGACGACATCCTTCATGAGTGTCCGCGGCTCTTGCAAAATGAGGGTGCTTCATCATATTCTATAAATAAGGGAATACCTGAAAAGCGCATCACTGCCGTTCAGACGGCATCCGACCAGCCGTCTCCGTCTGAAGGCAAAATGCCGTCTGAAAAGACGGAGAACCGACCCGTCGGCGGCGGTATCTTGGACAGGATGGGTTTCGACCCGGTTCATCCCGATGTGCTTGCCGAGCAGTTGGGTATGCCTGCAGCAGACTTATACGCCGAACTGTTGGAATTGGAACTGAACGGCAGCATTGCCGCCATACCCGGCGGCAGATACCAGCGTATCCGAACCTGAACGCATAATTTAAGGAACATGAATGACCGAAGTCATTGCCTACCTCATCGAACATTTCCAAGATTTCGATACCTGTCCGCCGCCCGAAGATTTGGGTATGCTGCTTGAAGAAGCGGGTTTCGATACCATGGAAATCGGCAACACCTTGATGATGATGGAAGTACTGCTCAACAGCTCGGAATTTTCAGTCGAACCTGCCGACAGCAGCGCATTACGCGTATACAGCAAAGACGAAACCGACAACCTGCCGCAGGAAGTGATGGGGTTGATGCAGTATCTGATTGAAGAAAAAGCCGTAAGCTGCGAACAGCGGGAAATCATCATTCACGCGCTCATGCACATTCCGGGCGACGAAATTACCGTAGATACCGCCAAAGTGCTGACCCTGCTGCTTTTATGGGCAAACAAGAGCGAGCTGCCCGTGTTGGTCGGTGACGAGCTGATGAGCGCACTCTTGCTTGATAACAAACCTACTATGAACTGAAACAGGTTCAGACGGCATTATCCTGCTAACCTGCCGTCTGAAATACCGGAACCGAGACATTTATTACCAGAGGAAACACATGGCGAAAAACCTATTAATCGTCGAATCCCCATCCAAAGCCAAAACCCTGAAAAAATATTTGGGCGGCGATTTTGAAATCCTCGCGTCCTACGGACATGTCCGCGACCTTGTTCCCAAAAGCGGCGCGGTCAATCCGGATCAGGATTTCGCCATGAAATACGAGCTGATAAAACGCAACGCCAAACACGTCGATGCCATCGTCGCCGGAGCCAAAGAAGCCGAAAACATCTACCTCGCAACCGACCCGGATAGGGAAGGCGAAGCCATTTCCTGGCATCTTTTGGAAATCCTCAAATCCAAACGCGGCCTGAAAAACATCAAGCCGCAGCGTGTCGTGTTCCACGAAATCACCAAAAACGCCGTGCTCGATGCCGTCGCCCATCCGCGCGAAATCGAAATGGATTTGGTCGATGCGCAACAAGCCCGCCGCGCGCTGGACTATCTGGTCGGTTTCAACCTTTCGCCGTTGCTGTGGAAAAAAATCCGTCGCGGTTTGAGCGCGGGCCGTGTGCAAAGTCCCGCCCTGCGTCTGATTTGCGAGCGCGAAAACGAAATCCGCGCGTTTGAAGCGCAGGAATATTGGACGGTGCATCTCGACAGCCACAAAGACCGCAGCAAGTTCACCGCCAAACTCGCCCAATACAACGGCGCGAAACTCGAACAATTCGACCTGCCGAACGAGGCCGCGCAAGCCGATGTGTTGAAAGAACTCGAAGGCAAAGAGGCCGTCGTTACCGCCATTGAAAAGAAAAAGCGCAGCCGCAATCCCGCCGCGCCGTTTACCACATCCACCATGCAGCAGGATGCCGTGCGCAAACTCGGCTTCACCACCGACCGCACCATGCGTACCGCCCAGCAGCTTTATGAAGGTATAGACGTAGGGCAGGGTGCCATCGGTCTGATTACCTATATGCGTACTGACAGCGTGAATTTGGCCGATGAAGCGTTAACCGAAATCCGCCATTACATCGAAAACAAAATCGGCAAAGAATATCTGCCGAGTGCCGCCAAACAATACAAAACCAAATCCAAAAACGCCCAAGAAGCCCACGAAGCCATCCGTCCGACTTCCGTGTACCGCACGCCCGAAAGCGTCAAACCTTTCCTGAGCGCAGACCAGTTCAAACTCTATCAGATGATTTGGCAACGCACCGTCGCCTGTCAGATGACGCCCGCCAAATTCGACCAAACTACCGTCGATATTACCGTCGGCAAAGGCGTATTCCGCGTAACCGGACAAGTGCAAACCTTCGCAGGCTTTTTGAGCGTTTACGAAGAAAGTAGCGACGATGAAGAAGGCGAAGACAGCAAAAAACTGCCCGAAATGAGCGAAGGCGACAAATTGCCCGTGGATAAACTTTACGGCGAACAACACTTTACCACTCCGCCGCCGCGCTACAACGAAGCGACGCTGGTTAAAGCCCTCGAAGAATACGGCATTGGCCGCCCCTCGACCTACGCCAGCATTATTTCCACGCTCAAAGACCGCGAATACGTTACCCTTGAGCAAAAACGCTTCATGCCCACCGACACAGGCGACATCGTCAACAAATTCCTGACCGAACATTTCGCCCAATACGTCGACTACCACTTCACCGCCAAACTCGAAGACCAGCTCGACGAAATCGCCGACGGCAAACGCCAATGGATCCCTGTGATGGACAAATTCTGGAAACCGTTCATCAAACAAGTGGAAGAAAAAGAAGGCATCGAACGCGCCAAATTTACCACGCAGGAACTTGACGAAACCTGCCCGAAATGCGGCGAACACAAACTGCAAATCAAGTTCGGCAAAATGGGCCGCTTCGTCGCCTGCGCCGGTTATCCCGAGTGCAGCTACACCCGCAACGTTAACGAAACCGCCGAAGAAGCCGCCGAACGTATTGCCAAAGCGGAAGCAGAGCAAGCCGAACTCGACGGACGCGAATGCCCTAAATGCGGCGGTCGTCTGGTGTACAAATATAGCCGCACGGGCAGCAAATTCATCGGCTGCGCCAACTATCCGAAATGCAAACACGTCGAGCCGCTGGAAAAACCGAAAGACACCGGCGTCCAATGCCCGCAATGCAAAAAAGGCAACCTCGTCGAGCGCAAATCCCGCTACGGCAAACTGTTTTACAGTTGCAGCACCTACCCCGACTGCAACTACGCCACTTGGAACCCGCCCGTCGCCGAAGAATGCCCGAACTGCCATTGGCCGGTCTTGACCATCAAAACCACCAAACGCTGGGGCGTCGAAAAAGTCTGCCCGCAAAAAGAATGCGGCTGGAAAGAACAGATTGAACCGCCTGCACCGAAAGAGTGAGATTAGGTTGGTTTGAAAGAGAAAAGGTCGTCTGAAAAATTTTCAGACGACCTTTGCTTTTCTGTGATTAGTTTATTTGAATCCGCGTGTTGTTTTAAAGTCCGATAAAATCCGGTTCATTTCAGGCGCAAACAAGGCGATGTAATCGTAAGATAGACCGCGACTGGCACTGGGATGGGGAAAGCAGACGACTTCGCAATCTTCAAACGATTGGAATTTGACATTGAAACGTGTACCGTCAAATTCTTTTTGCACCGTCTCCAGCGGTTTGGTCTGCTTACCGACCAACTGCTCGAAGCGTGGCAGTACATTTTGGTTGTTCAGAAAATCCGCCAACCTGCTGCCCATGAAGAGGATGACTTTCGGACGCAGTTTTTCGATGTGGTAGAGAAAATTATCGATGTGCTCGGGTTGTGTGAACTTGTCGGGATTATCGATAGTGTTGCCCTGTGTAGCAGCCCAGTTGGTTTGAACCAGGGATTTTTCAAATGCACCGCCCAATCCATTTTCGTCTAAGGGGTGTCCCCACATTTCAAACCAATTTTCTATCGTATTGTCGTAACGCCACTTTTTTGCCTGCTCTCCGAAATAGAGGGATTTGTTTGCAAATGTATGGTCGATTTTGTTTTCAGGGAGTTTGTATTCACCTGCTACATAAGCAGCCTCATCGGCTTTACTCCAACCCCATTCATACCCACAAATCATTAAACCATGTTTGTCATTGTAGCCTTTGAACAGACTGTTGCCTAAGTTCAAATCTGACATTATTGTTCCTTACCATAAATGTAAAATCAGTTGGCCGAATACCACTAAAATAGGTTCTTCGCCCATGTCGTAAGTGTTGTTGAAACGCGCGCCGGATTTAGGTTTGATTTTATTGCCGTCAACTACCCAAGTATTGTTTAAACGCGCACCAGATTTAGGTTTTAATTCCTTTCCATTGAAAACCCAAGTATTGTCTAAACGTGCACCGGATTTGGGTTTTAGTTCCTTGCCATCGAAAATCCAAGTATTGTCTAAACGCGCACCGGATTTGGGTTTTAATGTACTGCCGTCGCAAACCCAATCACGTGGTAAAGAAATTGTATTCATGTTGAAACTCCTGTTTAAGTTGCTTTTGGTTCAAGGGAATTAAATAGATTTTTCTTTGGCACTTTTTACAAACAAATTAACTGCCTGCACAATTTCATTTGCCATTTCATCTACCATTTGCTGCATGCTTTGCGGATGGTTAAAATGCACAAAATCGCCCGTCAATTCGGCCGTATCGTCCAAATTCCAAAAATCCAAGCGGTAGCGCGAAGGATATTTCCAACCAAACCAATGCTGGTTTGCCCCTTGAAAATATTGTTCTCTAACGACGGCAATCAAATTATTTTCAGACGGATAAACCATATCCGGTTGACGTTTAAAACCAAAATAAACGTCATTTTCCAGTTCCACTTTAAAATCTACCTGCTCTCCATGCTGTGTATGGTAAATCGGGAATTGGATGCCGAAATAACGATGACGATTGCGTGAGCGGGCATAATATTCGCGCACATCATTGGTAAAATCATGCTGTTCGATTTGCATGTTAGGCAGTTTTTCACGCAGACGTTTTTGCAATTCATGCCAAAACATCGTTTGTATTTGGTATTTGTCCAGCTTCTGACCTTCTACATACAAATCGCATTGCTGCAACAATAACTGCACTGACTCTTTGCTGATGGATTTACTATTGGTGTTGTATAAATCGCTTTTTAAAATTGCTACGACCGCAAACAGCTCTTCTGAGAAATCGGCATAAAACTGGGCAATTAATTCATTCCTATTACTGTACGCTGTTTTCAAACGTACCGTAAAATCATTCATTTTTCTGATTAAATTGGTTACGCCCTCAAACACTGCTTGGGTATTTTCATCATTGCTGTGCATTTGAATATAGGCAAGTTGGAACAGCAAATCTTTCAACTCATCTGTATCGTCATTACCGTTTTCCATGCGGGAAATGGTAATTTTGCCGTCTTGCACGATTTCTTTCAGTTTATCTAAAAATCCGTGATAAATTTCCTGTTTTTTCTCAAACACTTTCAAGCTTTTATCACGTTGTTCCTCTTGGGCGGTCTGACCTTGAAGCAGAAAAACAGTAACAATTGCAGTTAAAATTGCTCCAATGGCACTGTTATTGATGTTTTCAACGATTTTAGGTAGAGTGTTTTCGTAAATCATTGAAAAAACAAAAAGACTTAAAGTTATTGAAAGGCAGGTTCCCAAAAAGGAAAGCAGCTTTTTAGACATAAGATAAAGTTCCCTTGTTGTTAGATGGTATTAAATGGCATATTCTATTTGTCATGTGTTTGCCGAGCCAGTCAGAAAAAGTTTAAAATCTATCTCTATAATTCAACCATCTATACAGAAAGTTTAGCCTATGGAAACCCACGAAAAAATCCGCCTGATGCGCGAATTGAATAAATGGTCCCAGGAGGATATGGCGGAAAAGCTGGCGATGTCGGCAGGCGGGTATGCCAAAATCGAACGGGGCGAAACGCAGTTAAATATCCCGCGTTTGGAGCAGTTGGCGCAGATTTTCAAAATCGATATGTGGGACTTGCTCAAATCGGGCGGCGGCGGGATGGTGTTGCAGATTAACGATGTGGATACCAACAGCGGGGAATTTGCAATCTATACCGCTCAGGATGCATCGGTAAAGCTGGATTTGTTAAAAATGGAATTGAAACACTACAAAGAGATGTTGGAACAAAAAGACAAAGAAATCGAGCTGCTCCGCAAGCTGACCGAAACCGTTT
Source organism: Neisseria sp. Marseille-Q6792 (assembly GCF_943181435.1). Next base: position 1,429,677 of record NZ_OW969598.1, on the reverse strand, counting down.
AAACAGATATGCCGTCTGAAAAAAGTTTTCAGACGGCATATTCTTTGACAGGTCTTGTATAATACCGTTTGAACTTACAGGTTTTTGATTATGGCGGCAGGCAAACATACCAAACACAGCAACCAGGTACGCATTATCGGCGGGCAATGTCGGGGCAGGAAATTGAGTTTTGCATCCGCCAACGGACTGCGTCCAACCCCCGATAGCGTGCGTGAAAAGCTGTTTAACTGGCTGGGACAGGATTTGACGGGTAAAACGGTTTTGGATCTCTTCGGAGGCAGCGGCGCACTCGGTATGGAGGCGGCATCGCGTCATGCAAAACGGGTCGTGATTGCAGACAACAACCGTCAAACGGTACAAACCCTTGAGAAAAACAGTCACGAACTGGGTTTGGGGCAGGTGCAAATCGTCTGTTCAGACGGCATTGCCTATTTGAAGACCGCATCCGAACAGTTTGATGTCGTCTTTCTCGACCCGCCGTTTGCGTGGCAAAGTTGGGAAAGCCTTTTCAATGCATTGGGCACACGCCTGAATGACGGTGCATACGTCTATATCGAGGCAAGCAGGCAGCCGGACAAACCTGCTTGGCTGACGGGATATAGAGAGGGGAAATCAGGGCAGAGTACATTCGAATTAAGGGTTTTCCAAGTGGCTGAATAATATGTGCTTGATTATCATTTTTGGTTTGTAAACATTCGTTTGCGTCAGCATGGTTTAAAAAAGCTTTGTGCTATAATCCGCGCCCGAACGGTTTTGATAATTTAGTGGAAAAGGAAAAGAAATGTCGCTCTTTATTACCGATGAGTGCATCAACTGCGACGTGTGCGAACCAGAATGCCCGAATGATGCAATCTCTCAAGGTGAGGAAATTTACGAAATCAACCCCAGCCTCTGTACGCAGTGCGTCGGACACTACGATGAGCCGCAGTGTCAGCAGGTTTGTCCGGTTGATTGCATCTTGATTGACGAAGAACACCCTGAAACCCATGATGAACTGATGGCGAAATACGAGAAGATAATTCAGTTTAAATAAATTAATTACTTTTAAAAACATAATATTATTTTTGTTTTAAGATAAAGTGAAAAAAAAACTTGACGGGGAAACGAGCCACTAATAAACTAGCGCTCTCTTTTGGAGGGATTCCCGAGCGGTCAAAGGGGGCAGACTGTAAATCTGTTGCGAAAGCTTCGAAGGTTCGAATCCTTCTCCCTCCACCAAAATTCTTACTTGGGGCAGTAGCGAGTAATGCGGGTGTAGCTCAATGGTAGAGCAGAAGCCTTCCAAGCTTACGGTGAGGGTTCGATTCCCTTCACCCGCTCCAAACATTAGGCCCATGTAGCTCAGGGGTAGAGCACTCCCTTGGTAAGGGAGAGGTCGGCAGTTCAAATCTGCCCATGGGCACCATCTTACTCAATTATTCATTTCTTTAAAGCTTAGATATAGGAAATTGCCATGGCTAAGGAAAAATTTGAACGTAGCAAACCGCACGTAAACGTTGGCACCATCGGTCACGTTGACCATGGTAAAACCACCCTGACTGCTGCTTTGACTACTATTTTGGCTAAAAAATTCGGTGGCGCTGCAAAAGCTTACGACCAAATCGACAATGCTCCCGAAGAAAAAGCCCGCGGTATTACCATTAATACCTCACACGTAGAATACGAAACCGAAACCCGCCACTACGCACACGTAGACTGCCCGGGTCACGCCGACTACGTAAAAAACATGATTACCGGCGCAGCCCAAATGGACGGCGCAATCCTGGTATGTTCCGCAGCTGACGGTCCTATGCCGCAAACTCGCGAACACATCCTGTTGGCCCGCCAAGTAGGCGTACCTTACATCATCGTGTTCATGAACAAATGCGACATGGTTGACGATGCCGAGCTGTTGGAACTGGTTGAAATGGAAATTCGCGACCTGCTGTCCAGCTACGACTTCCCAGGCGACGACTGCCCGATCGTACAAGGTTCTGCACTGAAAGCCTTGGAAGGCGACGCCGCTTACGAAGAAAAAATCTTCGAATTGGCTGCTGCATTGGACAGCTACATCCCGACTCCTGAGCGTGCCGTGGACAAACCTTTCTTGTTGCCTATCGAAGACGTGTTCTCTATTTCCGGTCGCGGTACCGTAGTAACCGGTCGTGTAGAGCGCGGTATCATCCACGTTGGTGACGAGATCGAAATCGTAGGTCTGAAAGAAACCCAAAAAACCACTTGTACCGGCGTTGAAATGTTCCGCAAACTGCTGGACGAAGGTCAAGCAGGTGACAACGTAGGCGTATTGCTGCGTGGTACCAAACGTGAAGAAGTGGAACGCGGTCAGGTATTGGCTAAACCGGGTACTATCACTCCTCACACCAAGTTCAAAGCAGAAGTATACGTACTGAGCAAAGAAGAGGGTGGTCGTCACACTCCGTTCTTCGCCAACTACCGTCCACAATTCTACTTCCGTACTACCGACGTAACCGGCGCGGTTACTTTGGAAGAAGGCGTAGAAATGGTAATGCCGGGTGAGAACGTAACCATTACTGTAGAACTGATTGCGCCTATCGCTATGGAAGAAGGTCTGCGCTTTGCGATTCGCGAAGGTGGCCGTACCGTAGGTGCTGGCGTGGTTTCTTCTGTAATCGCTTAAGTTTAGAGGCCAATAGCTCAATTGGTAGAGTATCGGTCTCCAAAACCGAGGGTTGGGGGTTCGAGACCCTCTTGGCCTGCCAAATAAAAAAATTAACCGGCCTTGTGCTGGTTAATTTTTTTGTATTTATAATTCGGTAAATTCTCTTGCCATTTGTATGGATCAAGAAAAGTCAGATACTGTAGTGGGTAAATAATATGACAGAACATACGTCTGAGAAAAAGACTGCCAAGGTAGGTCAGTTGGTCGAGGGGAATAAGGAGCCTTCATCCAATATTGGTAGGGAAGGGCTCTTCGCATATTTCTCAAACTCTTGGTTAGAGTTTAAAAAAGTAGTTTGGCCCAAGCGAGAAGATGCCGTCAAAATGACTATGTTTGTTATAGTGTTTGTAGCTGTGCTTTCTATATTTATCTATGTGGCAGATACGGCAATCTCATGGTTATTTTTTGATGTGTTGCTGAGAAGGGAAGGTTGAAATGGCAAAAAAATGGTATGTTGTACAAGCGTATTCAGGATTTGAGAAGAATGTCCAACGAACATTGGAAGAGAGAATTGCCCGTGAGGAGATGGGAGATTATTTCGGACAAATTCTGGTGCCTGTAGAGAAAGTTGTTGATATTCGCAATGGTCGTAAGACTATTAGTGAAAGAAAGTCATATCCGGGGTATGTGTTGGTGGAAATGGAAATGACGGATGATTCTTGGTATCTTGTAAAGAGTACGCCTCGTGTTTCCGGATTTATCGGAGGAACGGCTAATAAACCCATGCCTATTAGCCAAAGAGAAGCTGAAATTATTTTGCAACAGGTTCAAACTGGTGCTGAGAAACCCAAACCAAAAATCGAATTTGAAGTTGGTCAGCAGATACGTGTGAATGAGGGGCCGTTTGCCGATTTTAATGGTGTTGTTGATGAAGTTAATTATGAGCGGAACAAGTTGCGTGTATCTGTTCAGATATTTGGTCGTGAAACACCTGTCGAGCTGGAGTTTGGGCAAGTTGAGAAGATTAACTAATTTTATACTTGAAAAATAAGTATTAAAACGATAAAATTAAAAATTAATTTGGGGAGCGGAAATGGTTCCGCGTTATACCCGTTTCTAGGAGTCCTAAAAAGTGGCAAAGAAAATTATCGGCTACATTAAACTGCAAATTCCTGCAGGTAAAGCCAATCCATCTCCCCCAGTTGGTCCTGCTTTGGGTCAACGTGGTTTGAATATCATGGAATTCTGTAAAGCATTTAATGCTGCAACCCAAGGTATGGAACCTGGTTTGCCAATTCCAGTTGTTATTACTGCATTTGCGGATAAATCATTTACTTTTGTGATGAAAACTCCACCAGCTTCTATCTTGTTGAAAAAAGCTGCTGGTCTACAAAAAGGTAGTTCTAATCCTCTGACTAACAAAGTGGGTAAATTGACCCGAGCTCAGTTGGAAGAAATTGCTAAAACTAAAGAGCCTGATTTGACTGCTGCTGATCTGGATGCCGCTGTTCGTACTATCGCTGGCTCTGCTCGCTCAATGGGCTTGGATGTGGAGGGTGTTGTATAATGGCTAAAGTATCTAAACGCTTGAAAGCTCTGCGCTCTTCTGTTGAAGCTAACAAACTGTACGCAATCGACGAAGCAATTGCTCTGGTTAAAAAAGCTGCTACTGCTAAATTTGACGAGTCTGTTGACGTATCTTTCAACCTGGGTGTTGATCCTCGTAAATCTGACCAAGTTATTCGTGGTTCAGTCGTTCTGCCTAAAGGTACCGGTAAAACAACTCGCGTAGCTGTGTTTACTCAAGGTGCGAATGCAGATGCTGCTAAAGAAGCTGGTGCAGATATTGTCGGTTTTGAAGATCTGGCTGCTGAAATTAAAGCTGGTAATCTGAACTTTGACGTTGTTATTGCTTCTCCTGATGCAATGCGTATTGTTGGTCAGTTGGGTACCATCTTAGGTCCTCGTGGTCTGATGCCAAACCCCAAAGTAGGTACTGTTACTCCTAACGTTGCTGAAGCAGTTAAAAATGCAAAAGCAGGTCAAGTACAATACCGTACAGATAAAGCCGGTATCGTTCACGCAACTATTGGTCGTGCTTCTTTCGCTGAAGCTGACTTGAAAGAAAACTTCAATGCGTTGTTGGATGCTATCGTTAAAGCTAAACCTGCTGCTGCTAAAGGTCAGTACCTGAAAAAAGTTGCTGTATCCAGCACTATGGGTTTGGGTGTTCGCATTGATACTGCAAGCGTGAACAACTAAGAAATTTTCAGGTGATCCGGTTTTCTGGATTGCCTGAATTTGGGCTACTTAAAATTAAGTAGATGTCCAAGACCGTAGGGATCGTAAGATTTAATCGTAACTGCCCTACGCAGACGGTAGTCCTGAAACACATTGCAAGATTGCTTGTAAGATGTCTTTTTAGGTTACCGCGCTGGTGGGATATCATTTCGGTATCCTGTTTATAAACAGTGGGAGGTAGACCTTGAGTCTCAATATTGAAACCAAGAAAGTGGCCGTAGAGGAAATTAGCGCAGCAATTGCTAACGCTCAAACTCTCGTAGTCGCTGAATATCGCGGTATCAGTGTTTCCAGCATGACTGAGCTTCGTGCGAATGCACGTAAAGAAGGCGTTTACTTGCGCGTTCTGAAAAATACTCTGGCTCGTCGCGCAGTAGAGGGTACTTCATTCGCAGGTTTGGCCGATCAAATGGTTGGTCCATTGGTTTACGCTGCTTCTGAAGATGCTGTTGCTGCTGCTAAAGTGCTGCACCAATTCGCGAAAAAAGATGACAAAATTGTCGTTAAAGCCGGTTCTTACAATGGCGAAGTGATGAATCCTGCTCAGGTTGCTGAGTTGGCTTCTATTCCAAGTCGCGAAGAACTGTTGTCCAAACTGTTGTTCGTTATGCAAGCTCCTGTATCAGGCTTTGCACGTGGTTTGGCTGCTTTGGCAGAGAAAAAAGCTGGCGAAGAAGCCGCTTAATCAATTTTGTTTCATTTAATCAATTATTTTTTAATACAATATTTGGAGTAAAATAGCATGGCTATTACTAAAGAAGACATTTTGGAAGCCGTTGGTTCTTTGACCGTAATGGAATTGAACGACCTGGTTAAAGCTTTTGAAGAGAAATTTGGCGTTTCTGCTGCTGCCGTTGCAGTTGCAGGTCCTGCGGGTGCTGGTGCAGCTGCTGCTGAAGAAAAAACTGAATTTGACGTAGTATTGGCTTCTGCTGGTGATCAAAAAGTTGGCGTGATTAAAGTTGTCCGCGCTATCACTGGCTTGGGTCTGAAAGAAGCTAAAGACATCGTTGACGGTGCACCTAAAACTCTGAAAGAGGGTGTTTCTAAAGCTGAAGCTGAAGACATCCAAAAACAACTGGAAGAAGCCGGCGCTAAAGTCGAAATCAAATAATTTGATGCTTCCTATGAAGGCTGGCAGTTTTCTGCCAGCCTTATTTTGCTTCTTAAAATAAGTATCAGGCATTGTTTACATTTATTTGCATAGTTTTTATAAAATCATTGCAAATAAATGTAAATATCAGGTTGATGCATGCCGTTGTTTCAGACGGCCTATTATTTAAAATTGCTTTTCGGAGTGTATATGAGCTATTCGTTTACCGAGAAAAAACGTATCCGTAAGAGTTTTGCAAAGCGAGAGAATGTCTTAGAAGTTCCTTTCCTGCTAGCAACCCAAATTGATTCTTATGCGAAATTTTTGCAGCTGGAAAATGCTTTTGACCAACGCACTGATGATGGTCTGCAAGCAGCATTTAATTCTATTTTCCCTATTGTGAGCCATAACGGTTATGCGCGATTGGAGTTTGTGCATTACACATTGGGCGAGCCTTTGTTCGATATTCCTGAATGCCAATTGCGCGGTATTACTTATGCGGCTCCATTGCGTGCCCGTATCCGTTTGGTAATTTTGGATAAAGAAGCATCTAAGCCGACTGTAAAAGAAGTTCGTGAAAACGAAGTGTATATGGGGGAAATCCCATTGATGACGCCAAGCGGCTCTTTTGTCATCAATGGTACTGAGCGTGTGATTGTTTCCCAGCTGCACCGTTCTCCTGGCGTGTTCTTTGAGCATGACCGTGGTAAAACACATTCTTCCGGTAAGTTGTTGTTCTCTGCTCGTATTATTCCTTACCGTGGTTCATGGTTGGATTTCGAATTTGATCCAAAAGATTTGCTGTATTTCCGTATCGACCGTCGTCGTAAAATGCCGGTTACGATTTTGTTGAAAGCTTTGGGCTACAACAATGAACAAATCTTGGATATTTTCTACGACAAAGAAACTTTCTATTTGTCTTCAAACGGTGTTCAAACTGATCTGGTTGCAGGCCGTCTGAAAGGTGAAACAGCCAAAGTTGACATCTTGGATAAAGAAGGCAATGTATTGGTTGCCAAAGGTAAACGCATTACTGCAAAAAATATCCGTGATATTACCAATGCAGGTTTGACTCGTCTGGATGTAGAGCCAGAAAGCCTGATAGGCAAAGCATTGGCTGCTGATCTGATTGATCCGGAAACCGGCGAAGTATTGGCTTCTGCTAACGATGAAATTACAGAAGAACTGTTGGCCAAACTTGATATCCATGGTGTAAAAGAAATTACGACTCTTTATATCAATGAATTGGATCAAGGCGGTTACATCTCCAGCACTCTGCGTACAGACGAAACTGCTGATCAGCAAGCTGCACGCGTAGCGATTTACCGCATGATGCGTCCTGGCGAACCGCCTACCGAAGAAGCTGTTGAGCAGCTCTTCAACCGCTTGTTCTTCAGTGAAGACAGCTATGATTTGTCTCGCGTAGGTCGTATGAAATTCAATACGCGCACATACGAGCAAAAATTGTCTGAAGCACAACAAAATTCTTGGTATGGCCGTTTGCTGAACAAAACTTTGGCCGGTGCTGCTGAAAAAGGTGGTTACGTTCTGAGCGTTGAAGACATTGTTGCTTCCATTGCTACATTGGTTGAACTGCGTAACGGTCATGGCGAAGTAGACGATATTGACCACTTGGGTAATCGTCGTGTTCGTTCTGTGGGTGAATTGACTGAAAACCAATTCCGCAGCGGTTTGGCTCGTGTAGAACGTGCAGTTAAAGAGCGTTTGAATCAAGCAGAATCTGAGAACTTGATGCCGCATGACTTGATCAATGCGAAACCTGTTTCTGCCGCGATTAAAGAATTCTTCGGCTCTAGCCAATTGAGCCAATTTATGGATCAGACCAACCCATTGTCTGAAGTAACCCATAAACGCCGTGTATCTGCATTGGGCCCGGGCGGTTTGACTCGCGAACGTGCAGGCTTTGAGGTGCGAGACGTACATCCGACCCACTATGGTCGCGTATGTCCGATTGAAACGCCTGAAGGTCCGAACATCGGTTTGATTAACTCATTGTCCGTTTATGCGCGTACCAATGATTATGGCTTCTTGGAAACGCCTTACCGCCGCGTTATCGACGGCAAAGTAACTGAAGAAATCGACTACTTGTCTGCTATCGAAGAAGGCCGTTATGTGATTGCACAGGCGAATGCCGATTTGGACAAAGACGGCAATCTGATTGGCGACTTGGTTACTTGTCGTGAAAAAGGCGAAACCATTATGGCAACGCCTGACCGCGTCCAATATATGGACGTGGCAACCGGTCAAGTGGTATCCGTTGCAGCATCTCTGATTCCATTCTTGGAACATGATGACGCGAACCGTGCATTGATGGGTGCCAACATGCAACGTCAGGCTGTACCTTGCCTGCGCCCTGAAAAACCAATGGTTGGTACCGGTATCGAGCGTTCTGTTGCGGTTGACTCTGCAACTGCAATCGTTGCCCGCCGCGGCGGTGTGGTTGAGTATGTAGATGCCAACCGCGTCGTAGTTCGTGTTCATGATGATGAAGCGACTGCCGGTGAAGTGGGTGTCGATATTTACAACTTGGTTAAATTCACCCGTTCCAACCAATCTACCAACATTAACCAACGCCCGGCCGTAAAAGCAGGCGATGTGTTGCAACGTGGTGACTTGGTAGCCGACGGTGCCTCTACCGACTTGGGCGAGTTGGCTTTGGGTCAAAACATGACCATCGCCTTCATGCCATGGAACGGTTATAACTATGAAGACTCGATTCTGATTTCCGAAAAAGTGGCTGCGGACGACCGCTATACTTCGATTCATATTGAGGAATTGAATGTCGTTGCCCGCGATACCAAGCTGGGTGCGGAAGACATTACCCGCGATATTCCGAACTTGTCCGAACGTATGCAAAACCGTTTGGATGAATCCGGTATCGTATATATCGGTGCAGAAGTTGAAGCCGGCGATGTATTGGTTGGTAAAGTAACACCTAAAGGCGAAACCCAACTGACTCCTGAAGAAAAACTGCTGCGTGCCATCTTCGGTGAAAAAGCATCTGACGTAAAAGATACTTCATTGCGTATGCCTACCGGCATGAGCGGTACCGTTATCGACGTTCAAGTCTTTACTCGTGAAGGCATCCAACGCGACAAACGTGCTCAATCCATTATTGATTCTGAATTGAAACGTTACCGTCAAGATTTGGGCGATCAATTGCGTATTTTCGATAATGACGCATTCGACCGTATCGAACGTATGATTGTTGGTCAAAAAGCCAATGGTGGTCCGATGAAGCTGGCTAAAGGCAGTGAAATCACTACCGAATATTTGGCAAGCCTGTCCAGCAAACATGATTGGTTTGACATCCGTCTGGCTGACGAAGATTTGGCCAAACAGTTGGAACTGATTAAATTGAGCCTGCAACAAAAACGCGAAGAAGCGGATGAGTTGTATGAGATCAAGAAGAAAAAACTGACCCAAGGCGACGAGCTGCAACCGGGCGTACAAAAAATGGTGAAAGTATTTATCGCCATCAAACGCCGTCTGCAAGCCGGTGACAAAATGGCGGGTCGCCACGGTAACAAAGGTGTGGTATCACGCATTCTGCCGGTGGAAGACATGCCTTACATGGCTGACGGCCGTCCGGTAGACATCGTACTGAACCCGTTGGGCGTACCTTCCCGTATGAACATCGGTCAGATTTTGGAAGTTCACTTGGGTTGGGCAGCAAAAGGTATCGGCGAGCGTATCGACCGTATGCTGAAAGAGCAACGCAAAGCCAGCGAGTTGCGCGAGTTCTTGAACAAACTCTACAACGGCAGCGGTAAGAAAGAAGATTTAGACAGCCTGACTGATGAAGAAATCATCGAATTGGCTTCTAACCTGCGTAAAGGTGCATCTTTCGCCTCTCCAGTATTCGACGGTGCGAAAGAGTCTGAAATCCGCGAAATGTTGAACTTGGCTTACCCAAGCGAAGATCCTGAGGTTGAAAAACTGGGCTTCAACGACAGTAAAACTCAAATCACGCTGTATGACGGCCGTTCAGGCGAAGCATTTGACCGCAAGGTTACAGTCGGTGTGATGCACTATCTGAAACTGCATCACTTGGTTGACGAAAAAATGCACGCCCGTTCTACCGGTCCATACAGTCTGGTTACCCAACAACCTCTGGGCGGTAAAGCTCAGTTCGGTGGCCAACGTTTCGGTGAGATGGAGGTTTGGGCATTGGAAGCATACGGCGCGGCATACACGCTGCAAGAGATGCTGACTGTGAAGTCTGACGACGTGAACGGCCGTACCAAAATGTACGAGAACATCGTCAAAGGCGAACACAAAATCGATGCCGGTATGCCTGAATCCTTCAACGTATTGGTTAAAGAGATTCGCTCACTGGGCTTGGATATCGATTTGGAACGCTACTGATACGGGTTTCAGACGGCATAAGGGGAGCTGTTCTGCAGGTATGCGGGGCAGCCGACAATGTTTAAAAACGAAATGCCGTCTGAAAACACTGTACCTCTATCCATATCGAAAATCCGCCACGCGGTAAAAATACTTCCTTCAAGGAGCAGAAATGAATTTGTTGAACTTATTTAATCCGTTGCAAACCGCCGGCATGGAAGAAGAGTTTGATGCCATCAAAATCGGTATTGCCTCTCCCGAAACCATCCGCTCATGGTCTTATGGCGAAGTTAAAAAACCTGAAACCATCAACTACCGTACGTTCAAACCTGAGCGCGACGGTTTGTTCTGCGCCAAAATCTTTGGCCCGGTCAAAGACTATGAATGTTTGTGCGGTAAATACAAACGCTTGAAATTTAAAGGCGTAACCTGTGAAAAATGTGGCGTAGAAGTGACTCTGTCCAAAGTGCGCCGCGAACGCATGGGCCACATTGAATTGGCAGCACCCGTTGCCCATATTTGGTTCTTGAAATCCCTGCCTTCCCGCTTGGGTATGGTACTGGACATGACTTTGCGCGATATTGAACGCGTATTGTACTTTGAAGCATTTGTGGTAACCGATCCCGGTATGACTCCGTTGCAACGTCGTCAATTACTGACTGAAGACGATTACTACAACAAACTGGACGAATACGGCGACGACTTTGATGCCAAAATGGGTGCAGAAGGTATCCGCGAATTGTTGCGCACCTTGGATGTGGCAGGCGAAATCGAAATCCTGCGCCAAGAGTTGGAGTCTACCGGTTCTGACACCAAAATCAAAAAAATCGCTAAACGTTTGAAAGTATTGGAAGCCTTCCACCGTTCCGGTATGAAACTGGAATGGATGATTATGGATGTGCTGCCAGTATTGCCACCTGATCTGCGTCCGTTGGTTCCATTGGATGGTGGTCGTTTTGCCACTTCCGATTTGAACGATTTGTATCGCCGCGTTATTAACCGTAACAATCGTCTGAAACGCCTGCTGGAGCTGCACGCGCCTGACATCATCGTCCGGAACGAAAAACGCATGTTGCAAGAAGCGGTTGATTCCCTGTTGGATAACGGCCGTCGCGGTAAAGCCATGACCGGTGCCAACAAACGTCCGCTGAAATCATTGGCAGACATGATTAAAGGTAAGGGCGGTCGTTTCCGCCAAAACCTGCTGGGTAAACGTGTGGACTACTCCGGCCGTTCCGTGATTACCGTAGGTCCATACCTGCGCCTGCACCAATGCGGTCTGCCGAAAAAAATGGCGTTGGAACTGTTCAAACCGTTCATTTTCCATAAACTGGAAAAACAAGGTCTGGCTTCCACCGTTAAAGCAGCGAAAAAATTGGTAGAACAAGAAGTACCTGAAGTATGGGACATCTTGGAAGAAGTCATTCGCGAACATCCGATTATGCTGAACCGTGCGCCGACCCTGCACCGTTTGGGTATTCAAGCGTTTGAACCTATCCTGATTGAAGGTAAAGCCATTCAGTTGCACCCATTGGTGTGTGCCGCATTTAACGCCGACTTTGACGGTGACCAAATGGCGGTACACGTTCCATTGAGCTTGGAAGCGCAAATGGAAGCGCGCACGCTGATGCTGGCTTCAAACAACGTATTGTCTCCAGCTAACGGCGAACCAATTATCGTACCTTCTCAAGATATCGTATTGGGTCTGTACTACATGACCCGCGACCGTATCAATGCCAAAGGCGAAGGCAGCCTGTTTGCTGATGTGAAAGAAGTGCATCGTGCATACCATACCAAACAGGTTGAACTGGGTACGAAAATTACCGTACGTCTGCGTGAATGGGTGAAAAACGAAGCAGGTGAGTTTGAGCCTGTCGTTAACCGTTATGAAACAACCGTCGGCCGTGCATTGTTGAGCGAAATCTTGCCTAAAGGCCTGCCGTTCGAGTACATCAACAAAGCGCTGAAGAAAAAAGAAATTTCCAAACTGATTAACGCATCGTTCCGCCTATGCGGTTTGCGCGATACGGTTATCTTCGCCGACCACTTGATGTATACCGGTTTCGGATTCGCAGCCAAAGGCGGTATTTCCATTGCTGTTGACGATATGGAAATTCCGAAAGAAAAAGCAGCCTTGTTGGCTGAAGCCAATGCCGAAGTTAAAGAAATCGAAGACCAATACCGTCAAGGCTTGGTCACCAACGGCGAACGCTACAACAAAGTGGTCGATATTTGGGGTCGTGCCGGCGATAAGATTGCTAAGGCGATGATGGACAACTTGTCCAAACAAAAAGTCATCGACCGTGACGGCAATGAAGTTGACCAAGAATCCTTCAACTCTATTTACATGATGGCTGACTCTGGTGCTCGTGGTTCTGCGGCTCAGATTAAACAGTTGTCCGGTATGCGTGGTTTGATGGCCAAACCTGACGGCTCGATTATTGAAACGCCGATTACCTCTAACTTCCGCGAAGGTTTGACCGTATTGCAATACTTTATTGCGACTCACGGTGCGCGTAAAGGTTTGGCGGATACCGCGTTAAAAACGGCAAACTCTGGTTACCTGACCCGTCGTCTGGTAGACGTAACCCAAGACTTGGTCGTTGTTGAAGACGATTGCGGCACTTCAGACGGCTTTGTGATGAAGGCAGTCGTACAAGGCGGTGATGTGATTGAAGCATTGCGCGATCGTATTTTGGGCCGTGTTACCGCGTCTGACGTTGTCGATCCGTCAAGTGGCGAAACCTTGGTTGAAGCCGGTACGTTGTTGACTGAAAAACTGGTGGATATGATTGATCAATCCGGTGTCGATGAAGTCAAAGTCCGCACCCCGATTACTTGTAAAACCCGCCATGGCTTGTGTGCGCACTGTTATGGTCGCGACTTGGCACGCGGTAAGCTGGTTAACGCCGGTGAGGCAGTTGGTGTGATTGCTGCACAATCCATTGGTGAACCGGGTACCCAGTTGACCATGCGTACGTTCCACATCGGTGGTGCGGCATCCCGTGCGGCGGCAGCCAGCCAAGTGGAAGCCAAATCCAACGGTACGGCACGATTCAGCAGCCAAATGCGTTATGTTGCCAACAACAAAGGCGAATTGGTTGTCATCGGCCGCTCTTGCGAAGTCGTGATTCATGATGACATCGGCCGTGAACGCGAACGCCATAAAGTACCTTACGGTGCCATCCTGCTGGTACAAGACGGTATGGCCATTAAAGCCGGTCAAACCTTGGCAACTTGGGATCCGCATACCCGTCCGATGATTACCGAACACGCAGGTTGGGTGAAATTCGAAAACGTGGAAGAGGGTGTAACCGTTGCCAAACAAACCGATGATGTAACCGGTTTGTCCACTTTGGTGGTGATTGACGGTAAACGCCGTTCCAGCAGCACATCCAAACTGCTGCGTCCGACTGTGAAATTGTTGGATGAAAATGGTCTGGAAATTTGCATTCCGGGTACTTCTACTCCGGTATCCATGGCGTTCCCAGTGGGCGCAGTGATTACCGTACGCGAAGGTCAGGAAATCGGTAAAGGTGACGTATTGGCGCGTATCCCGCAAGCCTCTTCTAAAACCCGCGACATTACCGGTGGTCTGCCGCGCGTTGCCGAGTTGTTTGAAGCACGCGTGCCGAAAGATGCAGGTATGCTGGCGGAAATTACCGGTACCGTTTCCTTCGGCAAAGAGACCAAAGGCAAGCAACGTCTGATTATCACTGACGTGGACGGTGTAGCATACGAGACTTTGATTTCCAAAGAGAAACAGATTCTGGTACACGACGGTCAAGTGGTAAACCGCGGTGAAACCATCGTGGACGGAGCTGTTGATCCGCATGATATTCTGCGTCTGCAAGGTATCGAAGCACTGGCACGCTACATTGTTCAAGAGGTGCAAGAGGTTTACCGTCTGCAAGGTGTGAAGATTTCTGATAAACACATCGAAGTCATCATCCGTCAGATGCTGCGCCGCGTGAATATTGTCGATTCAGGCGAAACCGAATTTATTACCGGTGAGCAAGTTGAACGTGGCGATGTCATGACAGCCAATGAAAAAGCGTTGGAGGAAGGTAAAGAGCCGGCACGTTATGAAAACGTACTGTTAGGTATTACCAAAGCCTCCCTGTCTACCGACAGCTTCATTTCTGCTGCATCGTTCCAAGAAACGACCCGCGTTCTGACCGAAGCTGCCATCATGGGCAAACAAGACGAGTTGCGTGGTCTGAAAGAGAACGTCATCGTCGGTCGTTTGATTCCTGCCGGTACTGGTTTGACTTACCACCGCAGCCGTCATCAACAATGGCAAGAGGTGGAGCAGGAGACTGCTGAAACCCAAGTAACGGATGAATAATCTTTGGTGCGTTTATTCAATACAAAACCGCAAGCTTTAAGCTTGCGGTTTTTCTTTCAGACGGCATTTAAATTATTAGTGATTTCCTTTCTGGTAATAGTTGTTTATGAGTATAAGGGACCTAAATGTTTATCTGAAAAAAGAAAAATGATGAATCTTCCTGATCTTGCGCTTGACTGTATGCTTGCAATAAAAATATAATTCCACTCTTGTCGACATGGTGTCGGCAAGTATTTAACTCAACAGGACGAGAAAATATGCCAACTATCAACCAATTGGTACGCAAAGGCCGTCAAAAGCCTGTGTACGTAAACAAAGTGCCTGCACTGGAAGCTTGCCCGCAAAAACGTGGCGTGTGCACCCGTGTATACACAACTACCCCTAAAAAACCTAACTCTGCATTGCGTAAAGTATGTAAAGTTCGCCTGACCAACGGTTTTGAAGTCATTTCATACATCGGCGGTGAAGGCCACAACCTGCAAGAGCACAGCGTCGTATTGATTCGCGGCGGTCGTGTAAAAGACTTGCCAGGTGTACGTTACCACACTGTACGCGGTTCTTTGGATACTGCAGGTGTTAAAGACCGTAAACAAGCCCGTTCTAAATACGGTGCTAAGCGTCCTAAATAATTATCGGGACTCAAATAGGCACGTCGGCCGCCTAAGCTGAACAACGGCCGAGTAAGTGAATACTCAATTGGGTATTCATGGGAATAGACCCAACTGAATAGATTAAAGGAAATTAAAATGCCAAGACGTAGAGAAGTCCCTAAGCGCGACGTACTGCCAGATCCTAAATTCGGCAGCGTTGAGCTGACTAAATTCATGAACGTATTGATGATTGACGGTAAAAAATCTGTTGCAGAGCGTATCGTTTATGGTGCGCTGGAGCAAATTGAGAAAAAAACCGGCAAAGCAGCAATCGAAGTATTTAACGAAGCCATTGCAAACGCCAAACCTATCGTGGAAGTGAAAAGCCGCCGTGTAGGTGGTGCAAACTACCAAGTTCCTGTTGAAGTTCGTCCTTCACGCCGTTTGGCTTTGGCAATGCGTTGGGTTCGCGATGCGGCCCGCAAACGTGGTGAGAAATCCATGGACCTGCGTTTGGCAGGTGAATTGATTGATGCGGCTGAAGGCCGTGGCGGTGCGTTGAAAAAACGTGAAGAAGTACACCGTATGGCTGAAGCCAACAAAGCATTCTCTCACTTCCGTTTCTAATTTTGAAAGGCTAATAAAATGGCTCGTAAGACCCCGATCAGCCTGTACCGCAACATTGGTATTTCCGCCCATATCGATGCGGGTAAAACCACGACGACAGAACGTATTTTGTTCTATACTGGTTTGACCCACAAATTAGGCGAAGTGCATGACGGTGCGGCTACTACCGACTACATGGAACAAGAGCAAGAGCGCGGTATTACCATTACCTCTGCTGCCGTAACTTCCTACTGGTCCGGTATGGCGAAACAATTCCCCGAACACCGCTTCAACATCATCGACACCCCAGGACACGTTGACTTTACCGTAGAGGTAGAGCGTTCTATGCGTGTATTGGATGGTGCGGTAATGGTTTACTGTGCAGTGGGCGGTGTTCAACCACAATCTGAAACTGTATGGCGTCAAGCCAACAAATACCAAGTGCCACGCTTGGCGTTTGTAAATAAGATGGACCGTCAAGGTGCCAACTTCTTCCGCGTTGTCGAGCAAATGAAAACCCGTTTGCGCGCAAACCCTGTACCTATCGTAATCCCAGTTGGTGCAGAAGACAGTTTCACCGGTGTTGTTGATCTGCTGAAAATGAAATCCATCATTTGGAATGAGGCCGATAAAGGTACGACCTTTACTTATGGCGACATTCCCACCGAATTGGTTGAAACTGCCGAGGAATGGCGTCAAAACATGATTGAAGCCGCAGCAGAAGCCAGCGAAGAATTGATGGACAAATACTTGGGTGGTGATGAACTGACCGAGGAAGAAATCGTAGGTGCATTGCGTCAACGTACTCTGGCAGGTGAAATCCAACCAATGTTGTGCGGTTCTGCATTTAAAAACAAAGGTGTTCAACGTATGTTGGACGCAGTTGTAGAATTGCTGCCAGCTCCTACCGATATTCCTCCGGTTCAAGGTGTTAATCCTAACACTGAAGAAGCCGACAGCCGTCAAGCCAGCGATGAAGAGAAATTCTCTGCATTGGCGTTCAAAATGTTGAACGACAAATACGTTGGTCAATTGACCTTTATCCGCGTTTACTCTGGCGTTGTGAAATCCGGTGATACCGTATTGAACTCCGTAAAAGGCACTCGCGAACGTATTGGCCGTTTGGTACAAATGACTGCTGCAGACCGTACTGAAATCGAAGAAGTACGCGCTGGCGACATCGCCGCTGCTATCGGTCTGAAAGACGTTACTACCGGTGAAACCTTGTGTGCAGAAAATGCACCGATTATCTTGGAGCGCATGGAATTCCCCGAGCCGGTAATCCATATTGCCGTTGAGCCGAAAACCAAAGCCGACCAAGAGAAAATGGGTATCGCCCTGAACCGTCTGGCTAAAGAAGACCCTTCTTTCCGTGTCCGTACAGACGAAGAGTCCGGTCAAACCATTATTTCTGGTATGGGTGAGCTGCACTTGGAAATTATTGTAGACCGTATGAAACGTGAATTCGGTGTGGAAGCGAATATCGGTGCGCCTCAAGTGGCTTACCGCGAAACCATCCGTAAAGAAGTTGAAGCTGAATACAAACATGCCAAACAATCCGGTGGTAAAGGTCAATACGGTCACGTTGTGATCAAAATGGAACCTATGGAACCGGGTGGTGCAGGCTACGAATTTATCGATGAAATCAAAGGTGGTGTTATTCCTCGCGAATTCATTCCGTCTGTCGATAAAGGTATCCGCGACACCTTGCCTAATGGTATTGTTGCAGGCTACCCAGTAGTTGACGTACGCGTACGTTTGATTTTCGGTTCCTCACACGATGTCGACTCCTCTCAACTGGCTTTCGAATTGGCTGCTTCTCAAGCTTTCAAAGAAGGTATGCGTAAAGCCAATCCTGCTCTGCTTGAGCCAATCATGGCAGTTGAAGTGGAAACCCCTGAAGAATACATGGGTGACGTAATGGGCGACTTGAACCGTCGTCGCGGCGTTGTATTGGGTATGGATGATGACGGTATTGGCGGTAAGAAAGTCCGTGCCGAAGTACCTCTGGCAGAAATGTTCGGTTATTCTACCGACCTGCGTTCCGCAACCCAAGGCCGCGCTACTTACTCCATGGAGTTCAAAAAATACGCTGAAGCTCCTGCTCACGTAGCTGCTGCTGTAACTGAAGCCCGCAAAGGCTAATCAGAAAAGGCCGTCTGAAACTGAAAATAAATTTTCAGACGGCCATTGTTCTTTAATCGATCTTTATATGTAAAGGAATTAGCTCATGGCTAAGGAAAAATTTGAACGTAGCAAACCGCACGTAAACGTTGGCACCATCGGTCACGTTGACCATGGTAAAACCACTCTGACTGCTGCTTTGACTACTATTTTGGCTAAAAAATTCGGTGGCGCTGCAAAAGCTTACGACCAAATCGACAACGCTCCTGAAGAAAAAGCCCGCGGTATTACCATTAATACCTCACACGTAGAATACGAAACCGAAACCCGCCACTACGCACACGTAGACTGCCCGGGTCACGCCGACTACGTTAAAAACATGATTACCGGCGCAGCCCAAATGGACGGTGCGATCTTGGTATGTTCCGCAGCTGACGGTCCTATGCCGCAAACCCGCGAACACATCCTGTTGGCCCGCCAAGTAGGCGTACCTTACATCATCGTGTTCATGAACAAATGCGACATGGTTGACGATGCCGAGCTGTTGGAACTGGTTGAAATGGAAATCCGTGACTTGCTGTCAAGCTACGACTTCCCAGGCGACGACTGCCCGATCGTACAAGGTTCTGCACTGAAAGCCTTGGAAGGCGACGCAGCTTACGAAGAAAAAATCTTTGAATTGGCTGCTGCATTGGACAGCTACATCCCGACTCCTGAGCGTGCCGTGGACAAACCGTTCCTGTTGCCTATCGAAGACGTATTCTCTATTTCCGGTCGTGGTACGGTAGTAACCGGTCGTGTAGAGCGCGGTATCATCCACGTTGGTGACGAGATCGAAATCGTAGGTCTGAAAGAAACCCAAAAAACCACTTGTACCGGCGTTGAAATGTTCCGCAAACTGCTGGACGAAGGTCAAGCAGGTGACAACGTAGGCGTATTGCTGCGTGGTACCAAACGTGAAGAAGTGGAACGCGGTCAGGTATTGGCTAAACCGGGTACTATCACTCCTCACACCAAGTTCAAAGCAGAAGTATACGTACTGAGCAAAGAAGAGGGTGGTCGTCACACTCCGTTCTTCGCCAACTACCGTCCACAATTCTACTTCCGTACTACCGACGTAACCGGCGCGGTTACTTTGGAAGAAGGTGTAGAAATGGTAATGCCGGGTGAGAACGTAACCATTACTGTAGAACTGATTGCGCCTATCGCTATGGAAGAAGGCCTGCGCTTTGCGATTCGCGAAGGTGGCCGTACCGTAGGTGCCGGCGTGGTTTCTTCTGTAATCGCTTAATTGAAGGATATTGATAAATGGCAAACCAAAAAATCCGTATCCGCCTGAAAGCTTATGATTACAGCCTGATCGACCGTTCTGCCCAAGAAATTGTTGAAACTGCAAAACGTACTGGTGCCGTTGTAAAAGGCCCGATTCCGTTGCCGACTAAAATCGAGCGCTTCAACATTCTGCGTTCTCCACACGTGAATAAAACTTCTCGTGAACAATTGGAAATCCGCACCCACTTGCGCCTGATGGACATTGTGGATTGGACTGATAAAACTACTGAAGCACTAATGAAGCTGGACTTACCTGCAGGTGTTGATGTAGAAATCAAAGTTCAATAATCAGGACTACTGAGAATCCCCAAGCAATCAATGCTTGGGGATTTTTTATGTTATGCCGTCTGAAAATATGCGGCGGCAAACAGATTCAAGATAAAACAACAAAATCAAAAAACAGTGCGGTCGGTGAAATCGGCTTATTTTGTGCCTCAAGAATCTTCAGACGGCATTTTTTAGTGAACAAAACAGGATATTTTTTATCCATAGCCTTCCTAAGGCTTGCCCTATAATCGACTTGGTTTTGGTGCTGCTTGACGGCGGTTCCAGGGACTTGGGGACATCGTACGAACTGATTAACAATGTAATCATCAATACATTGAAGAAGAGCGGGGAAGGCCGTACAGACCGGTTGCTGGTTGCGATTAATCAGTGCGATATGGCGATGAAAGGGCGGAATTGGGATGCGGAAGCCGGCCGTCCGAACGCCGCCTTGGAAAACTTTTTGGAGGAGAAAGTGTGTTCGACACGCAAGCGCATTCAGGAAGCTACCGGCGTTACGGTCAATCCGATCTATTTTTCAGCAGGCTTTAAGAGTGAGGATGAGGAGCAGCGTCCCTATAACATAACCCGCCTGTTGCGTTACATCATTACGGCTATGCCGTCTGAAAAACGGGTGATTGTGGCAGAGAAGATTAATGTGGAAGAAATCGAACGAGATACCAGCCGCCGCAAACAGGAGGAGCGGCAAGAAATCGACAGCAGTATCGGCAGTGCGCTGGAGAAAATATTGGGGGCTGCGGGAGACGCGGTTAAAGAAGTTGTTTCAACGATAGCGAGCGTCGTCGGGACGCTGATCGGTGGTGCTGCAAAAGCGATTGGAGGGATGATTAGCACGTTTGCCTCTTAGTTTGGCTGGTAGGAGCACATATGCATCGTTACCGTATTTCCGAAATCGGGCAAAAGGTCACAGCAGCCGATTTCCGTCCTTTGGATGTCTTGCTTGTCGGTGCGACAGGTGTCGGCAAGTCCCCAACCTTAAATGCCTTGTTTGGCGAACAAAAAGCCAAGGTAGGTACAGGCGTGGATCCCGAAACGCAATTGGTCGAAAGCTATATGCTGAACGATGTGTTGCGGTTTTGGGACAGCGCAGGTTTGGGCGACGGGAAAGAAGCCGACCGCGCACATCGGAAAAAACTGATTGATGTCCTGTCTAAAACCTATACTCATTCGGATGGGCAGTGGGGCTGGATAGATTTGGTGTTTGTTATCCTTGACGGCAGCTCCCGCGATTTGGGTACGGCCTATGATTTATTGAGGGACGTTATCCTTAAAATGATTGATCCGGATAGGGTTGTTGTTGCAATCAATCAGGCGGATATGGCGATGAAAGGACGTTATTGGGATAAGGTGCTGCATCAGCCGCAGCCGAATTTGCAACAGTTTCTAGACGAGAAGGCTGAATCGGTACAAAAAAGGATTCTGGAAGCGACAGGTTTGCAGATTTCTAGACCTGTTTACTATTCGGCATACGAAAACTACCATCTCGAAGAAATAATGGATGCAGTCATCAACCATATTCCGATTTGTCGGAGAAAGATGCATACGCCGCGATAATCGGATACCGATCCTTTAAAATAGCCCGACCCTATGCCGTCTGAAGATTCAAAACGCTTCAGACGGCATATTGAAGATATTTCTGATATTTCTATTGATATTTCTTTAACTTGTCGGATATAATGCCGAGCTTGGTACATTTGTGCTAAGTTTAACTTTGTCCGAAAGACAGGCCAATCGTAGCCTGTCCCTTTACTTTAAAAGGAAAATAATCATGACTTTAGGTCTGGTTGGACGCAAAGTTGGTATGACCCGCGTGTTCGACGAACAGGGTGTTTCTGTTCCGGTAACCGTTTTGGATATGTCTACCAACCGCGTTACACAAGTAAAATCCAAAGATACTGACGGTTATACTGCCGTTCAAGTTACCTTTGGTCAGAAAAAAGCTAACCGTGTCAACAAAGCCGAAGCTGGACACTTTGCAAAAGCAGGTGTTGAAGCCGGTCGCGGTTTGATCGAGTTTGCTTTGACTGAAGAAAAACTGGCTGAATTGAAAGCCGGTGACGAAATCACCGTTTCTATGTTTGAAGTTGGTCAACTGGTCGATGTAACCGGTACCTCTAAAGGTAAAGGTTTCTCCGGCACGATCAAACGTCATAACTTCGGTGCCCAACGTACTTCCCACGGTAACTCTCGCTCTCACCGCGTTCCAGGTTCTATCGGTATGGCGCAAGACCCGGGTCGCGTGTTCCCCGGTAAGCGCATGGCCGGCCAATACGGCAACACCAAAGCAACTGTTCAAAAATTGGAAGTTGTCCGTGTTGATGCAGAACGCCAACTGCTGTTGGTTAAGGGTGCTGTTCCGGGTGCGGTCAACAGCGATGTTGTAGTTCGTCCTAGCGTGAAAGTAGGTGCGTAATGGAATTGAAAGTAATTGACGCTAAAGGACAAGTTTCAGGCAGCCTGTCTGTTTCTGATGCTTTGTTCGCCCGCGAATACAATGAAGCGTTGGTTCATCAGCTGGTAAATGCCTACTTGGCAAACGCCCGCTCTGGTAACCGTGCTCAAAAAACCCGTGCCGAAGTAAAACACTCAACCAAAAAACCATGGCGTCAAAAAGGTACCGGCCGTGCCCGTTCCGGTATGACTTCTTCTCCGCTGTGGCGTAAAGGTGGTCGCGCGTTCCCGAACAAACCTGACGAAAACTTCACTCAAAAAGTAAACCGTAAAATGTACCGTGCCGGTATGGCGACTATTCTGTCCCAATTGGCTCGTGACGAGCGTTTGTTTGCTATCGAAGCGTTGACTGCTGAAACTCCTAAAACCAAAGTTTTTGCTGAACAAGTGAAAAATCTGGGTCTGGAGCAAGTGTTGTTTGTAACCAAACAGCTCGACGAGAATGTTTACTTGGCTTCACGCAACTTGCCAAACGTGTTGGTTTTGGAAGCTCAACAAGTTGATCCTTACAGCTTGCTGCGTTACAAAAAAGTAATCATCACTAAAGATGCAGTTGCACAATTAGAGGAGCAATGGGTATGAATCAACAACGTTTGACTCAAGTGATTTTGGCACCTATCGTTTCTGAAAAAAGCAACGTATTGGCTGAAAAACGCAACCAAATGACGTTTAAAGTCTTGGCAAATGCAACTAAACCTGAAATCAAAGCTGCTGTTGAGCTGCTGTTTGGTGTTCAAGTTGCTTCTGTAACTACCGTTACAACTAAAGGCAAAACTAAGCGTTTTGGTCGTACTTTGGGCCGCCGCAGCGATGTTAAAAAAGCTTATGTAAGCTTGGCTGCCGGTCAAGAGTTGGATTTGGAAGCCGCTGCTGCAGCTGCAGATAAGGAATAAACAAAATGGCAATCGTTAAAATGAAGCCAACTTCTGCAGGCCGTCGCGGCATGGTTCGCGTGGTAACAGAAGGTTTGCACAAAGGTGCGCCTTATGCACCTTTGCTCGAAAAGAAAAATTCTACTGCCGGTCGTAACCATAATGGTCATATCACCACTCGTCATAAAGGCGGCGGTCATAAACACCATTACCGTGTTGTAGACTTTAAACGTAACAAAGACGGTATCCCTGCCAAAGTAGAGCGTATCGAATACGATCCTAACCGTACTGCCTTTATTGCACTGTTGTGCTATGCAGACGGCGAACGTCGCTACATCATCGCTCCTCGCGGTATTCAAGCCGGTGCTGTATTGGTTTCCGGTGCTGAAGCTGCCATCAAAGTAGGTAACACCCTGCCGATCCGCAACATTCCGGTTGGTACGACTATCCACTGTATCGAAATGAAGCCTGGTAAAGGTGCACAAATTGCACGTTCTGCCGGTGCTTCTGCGGTATTGCTGGCTAAAGAAGGCGCATACGCTCAAGTCCGTCTGCGCTCTGGCGAAGTTCGTAAAATCAACGTAAATTGCCGTGCAACCATCGGTGAAGTCGGTAACGAAGAGCAAAGCCTGAAGAAAATCGGTAAAGCCGGTGCTAATCGTTGGCGCGGTATTCGTCCGACCGTTCGTGGTGTTGTCATGAACCCTGTCGATCACCCGCATGGTGGTGGTGAAGGTCGTACCGGTGAAGCTCGCGAACCGGTTAGCCCATGGGGTACTCCTGCTAAAGGCTACCGCACTCGTAATAACAAACGCACGGATAACATGATTGTTCGTCGTCGTTACTCAAATAAAGGTTAATTAGTATGGCTCGTTCATTGAAAAAAGGCCCATATGTAGACCTGCATTTGCTGAAAAAAGTAGATGCTGCTCGTGCAAGCAACGACAAGCGCCCGATTAAAACTTGGTCTCGTCGTTCTACCATTCTGCCTGATTTTATCGGTCTGACCATTGCTGTACACAACGGCCGTACCCATGTGCCCGTGTTTATCAGTGATAACATGGTTGGTCATAAATTAGGTGAATTCTCATTGACCCGTACCTTTAAAGGCCACTTGGCTGATAAAAAGGCTAAAAAGAAATAAGGTGAATCATGAGAGTAAATGCACAACATAAAAATGCCCGTATCTCTGCTCAAAAGGCTCGTTTGGTAGCTGATTTGATTCGTGGTAAAGACGTTGCCCAGGCTTTGAATATTTTGACTTTCAGTCCTAAAAAAGGTGCTGAATTGATTAAAAAAGTATTGGAATCAGCTATTGCTAATGCCGAGCACAATAACGGTGCCGACATTGATGAGTTGAAAGTGGTAACTATCTTTGTTGACAAAGGTCCAAGCTTGAAACGTTTCCAAGCTCGTGCCAAAGGTCGCGGTAACCGCATTGAAAAACAAACTTGTCATATCAATGTGACAGTGGGCAACTAAGGAAAAGCTATGGGACAAAAGATTAACCCTACAGGCTTTCGCCTGGCGGTAACTAAAGACTGGGCTTCAAAATGGTTTGCTAAAAGCACCGACTTTTCTGCTGTTTTGAAACAAGATATTGATGTTCGTAACTACCTGCGTAAAAAATTGGCGAATGCTTCTGTTGGTCGCGTAGTTATTGAACGTCCTGCAAAATCTGCACGTATTACCATTCACTCTGCCCGTCCAGGCGTAGTAATTGGTAAAAAAGGTGAGGATATCGAAGTTCTGAAACGTGATTTGCAAGCCTTGATGGGTGTGCCTGTTCATGTGAATATTGAAGAAATCCGTAAACCTGAATTGGATGCACAAATTATTGCTGATGGTATTGCTCAGCAATTGGAAAAACGCGTTCAATTCCGCCGTGCTATGAAACGTGCTATGCAAAATGCTATGCGTTCAGGAGCAAAAGGTATCAAGATTATGACCTCGGGTCGTCTGAATGGTGCGGATATTGCTCGTAGCGAATGGTATCGTGAAGGTCGTGTACCTCTGCATACTTTGCGTGCAAATGTAGATTATGCAACTAGCGAAGCCCATACCACTTATGGCGTGCTAGGTTTGAAAGTTTGGGTCTATACTGAAGGTAATGTAAAGACTTCAGCTAAACCTGAGCATGAGAAGAAACAAAGAAAGGCAGGTGGACGTAATGCTGCAGCCAACTAGACTGAAATACCGCAAGCAACAAAAGGGTCGCAATACTGGTATTGCTACCCGCGGTAATAAAGTAAGTTTCGGTGAGTTCGGTTTGAAAGCCGTTGGTCGTGGTCGTTTGACTGCCCGCCAAATCGAAGCTGCTCGTCGTACAATGACTCGCCACATTAAACGTGGTGGTCGTATTTGGATTCGTGTATTCCCTGACAAACCAATTACTGAAAAACCTATTCAAGTTCGTATGGGTGGCGGTAAAGGTAACGTGGAATATTACATTGCCGAAATTAAACCAGGCAAAGTGTTGTATGAAATGGACGGTGTTCCAGAGGCTTTGGCTCGTGAAGCATTTGAATTAGCTGCTGCCAAATTGCCTATTCCTACGACCTTTGTAGTAAGACAGGTAGGTCAATAATGAAAGCAAATGAATTGAAAGACAAATCTATTGAGCAATTAAATGCAGATTTGTTGGACTTGTTGAAGGCTCAATTTGGCTTACGTATGCAAAATGCAACTGGTCAATTGGGTAAACCAAGCGAATTAAAACGTGTACGTCGCGATATTGCTCGTATTAAAACCATTTTAACTGAAAAAGGTGCTAAGTAATGAGCGAAAATAAAAATGTTCGTACTTTGCAAGGCAAAGTGGTGAGCGACAAGATGGACAAAACCGTTACGGTATTGGTTGAACGTAAAGTAAAACATCCTCTGTACGGTAAAATTATCCGTTTATCAACTAAAATCCATGCCCATGATGAAAATAATCAATATGGAATTGGTGATGTAGTAGTAATTGCGGAATCTCGTCCACTGTCGAAAACCAAATCTTGGGTTGTTAAAGAACTGGTTGAGAAAGCGCGTACTGTTTAAAAATTAAGACAGTTAGCTTTAATAGGAAACGAAGTATTGCGCCAAAGTGAATTTGAGTGTAAACTTCGTTTCTTATCTTTCAGTTTCTTCTGGAAGTTCTCCCCTTCGGGATCCAAGACTGGTTTACTAGAACCTTGATGGTTTCATTTAATGAGCATCTGTAATTGGGTGTAAGTTATATGAAAGTGGTAAATTAAGTTGGTTAATTTAAAGGTACTAATATGATTCAAATGCAGACCATCTTAGATGTGGCTGATAACTCTGGTGCACGACGCGTAATGTGTATCAAAGTATTAGGCGGATCTAAGCGTCGCTACGCTTCTGTTGGCGATATTATTAAAGTTGCAGTTAAAGATGCAGCCCCGCGTGGCCGCGTCAAAAAAGGTGATGTATACAATGCAGTAGTTGTTCGTACTGCTAAGGGTGTGCGTCGCCCAGATGGCGCGTTAATTAAATTTGATAATAACGCTGCTGTATTATTGAATAATAAACTTGAACCCTTGGGTACTCGTATTTTTGGTCCGGTAACCCGTGAATTGCGTACTGAGCGATTTATGAAAATCGTTTCATTGGCGCCTGAAGTATTATAAGGAATAGCGCGATGAATAAAATCATTAAAGGCGATCAGGTTGTAGTAATTGCCGGTAAAGATAAAGGTAAGCAAGGTCAGGTAGTTCGAGTATTGGGTAATAAAGTTGTTGTTGAAGGTGTGAATGTTGTGAAACGCCATCAAAAACCTAATCCGATGCGTGGTATTGAGGGTGGCATTATTACTAAAGAAATGCCTTTAGATATTTCTAATGTTGCAATCCTGAATCCAGAAACTAATAAAGCAGACCGTGTTGGTATTAAGCTGATTGAAAATGAAGGCAAAGTTAAACGCGTTCGTTTCTTCAAATCAAATGGCTCTATCATTGGAGCATAAGGAGATAACATGGCTCGTTTGAGAGAGTTTTATAAAAATACAGTTGTTCCTGAATTGGTTAAGCAATTTGGTTACAAATCAGTAATGGAAGTTCCGCGTATTGAGAAAATCACCTTAAATATGGGTGTAGGTGAGGCCGTTGCTGATAAAAAAGTCATGGAGCATGCTGTTTCAGATTTAGAGAAAATTGCTGGCCAAAAACCGGTTGTTACGGTTGCTCGTAAATCTATCGCAGGTTTTAAAATCCGTGATAACTATCCGGTTGGTTGCAAAGTAACATTGCGTCGTGATCAAATGTTTGAATTCTTAGATCGGTTGATCACTATTGCATTGCCTCGTGTACGTGACTTCCGTGGTGTAAGCGGTAAATCATTTGATGGTCGTGGCAATTACAATATGGGCGTTCGTGAGCAAATTATTTTCCCGGAAATTGAATACGATAAAATTGATGCTTTGCGTGGTTTGAATATTACAATTACAACTACCGCAAAAACTGATGAAGAAGCGAAAGCTTTGTTGTCACTGTTCAAGTTTCCGTTTAAAGGATAATCATGGCTAAGAAAGCACTTATTAATCGTGAGCTGAAACGTCAGGCATTGGCAAAAAAATTTGCAGCTAAACGTGAGGCAATTTTTGCTGTTATTAATGATGCAGATGCGACTGAAGAAGAGCGTTTTGAGGCACGTTTGAAATTTCAATCCATTCCTCGTAATGCAGCACCTGTGCGTCAACGTCGTCGTTGTGCTTTAACAGGTCGTCCTCGTGGCACTTTCCGTAAATTTGGTTTGGGCCGTATTAAAATCCGTGAAATCGCTATGCGTGGCGAGATTCCTGGTGTTGTTAAAGCTAGCTGGTAATAGGAGTATAAATAATGAGTATGCATGATCCTATTTCCGATATGTTGACTCGTGTTCGCAATGCGCAACGTGCTAATAAAGCAACAGTTGCCATGCCTTCCTCAAAATTGAAATGCGCAATTGCAAAAGTTTTGAAAGATGAAGGTTATATCGAGGATTTTACGGTTTCTGCTGATGCAAAACCGGTATTGGAAATTCAATTGAAATACTATGCAGGTCGTCCTGTGATTGAGCAAATCAAACGTGTTTCACGTCCAGGTTTGCGTATTTACAAAGCATCCAGCGAGATCCCTAGTGTAATGAATGGCTTGGGTGTTGCTATTGTTAGTACTTCTAAAGGTGTGATGACTGATCGCAAAGCCCGTTCTGAGGGCGTTGGTGGTGAGTTGTTGTGCATCGTAGCCTAGTGGAGAAAAGTAAATGTCACGCGTCGCAAAAAACCCAGTGACTGTTCCTGCTGGTGTAGAAGTAAAATTCGGAACAGATGCATTGGTAATCAAAGGTAAAAATGGCGAATTGTCTTTTCCTTTGCATTCCGATGTTGCTATTGAATTGAACGATGGTAAATTGACTTTTGCTGCAAAAAATAACAGTAAGCAGGCTAATGCTATGTCTGGTACTGCTCGTGCATTGGTTAATAACATGGTTAAGGGTGTTTCAGAAGGTTTTGAGAAAAGACTTCAATTAATTGGTGTGGGTTATCGTGCCCAAGCTCAAGGTAAAGTTTTAAACTTATCTTTGGGTTTCTCTCATCCGATCGTGTATGAAATGCCTGAAGGTGTTTCTGTTCAAACTCCTAGCCAAACAGAAATCGTTTTGACTGGTGCAGATAAACAAGTGGTTGGCCAAGTCGCTGCTGAAATTCGTGCATTCCGTTCTCCTGAACCTTATAAAGGCAAAGGTGTTCGTTATGTAGGTGAAGTAGTAGTGATGAAAGAAGCCAAGAAAAAATAATTGAGGTTCACTAATGGATAAACATGCAACCCGACTCCGTCGTGCACGCAAAACCCGTGCACGTATCGCGGACTTGAAAATAGTAAGATTATGTGTGTTCCGCAGCAATAATCATATTTATGCTCAAGTAATTAGTGCTGAAGGTGATAAAGTATTGGCTCAAGCCTCTACATTGGAAGCTGAAGTACGTAGTAGCCTGAAATCAGGTGGCAACGTTGAAGCAGCAGTTATAGTTGGTAAGCGTATTGCTGAAAAAGCTAAAGCAGTAGGTGTTGAAAAAGTTGCTTTTGACCGTTCAGGTTTCCAATATCACGGTCGTGTGAAAGCTTTGGCTGAAGCTGCACGTGAAAATGGTTTAAGCTTCTAATATTTGGAGACTTTCAGATGGCAAAACATGAAATTGAAGAACGCGGTGACGGCCTGATTGAAAAGATGGTCGCAGTTAATCGTGTGACTAAAGTAGTTAAAGGTGGCCGTATCATGGCTTTCTCTGCACTGACTGTTGTTGGTGATGGTGATGGTCGCATCGGTATGGGCAAAGGTAAATCAAAAGAAGTACCAGTTGCTGTTCAAAAAGCAATGGACCAAGCTCGACGTTCTATGATTAAAGTACCTTTGAAAAACGGTACTATTCATCATGAGGTTATTGGTCGTCATGGTGCTACTAAGGTATTTATGCAACCTGCTAAAGAAGGTAGCGGTGTAAAAGCTGGTGGTCCAATGCGTTTAGTATTTGATGCTATGGGTATCCATAACATTTCAGCTAAAGTACATGGTTCTACTAATCCGTACAATATTGTACGCGCTACATTAGACGGTTTGTCTAAACTATATACCCCTGCTGATATTGCTGCTAAACGTGGCTTGACAGTAGAAGATATTTTGGGAGCTAACCATGACTGAGCAAAAAAAGATTAAAGTTACATTGGTTAAGAGCCTGATCGGTACAATTGAATCTCATCGTGCATGTGCTCGCGGTTTAGGTTTGCGCCGTCGTGAACATACTGTAGAGGTTTTGGATACCCCTGAAAACCGTGGTATGATTAATAAAATCAGCTACTTGTTGAAAGTGGAGTCTTAATATGTTTTTGAATACTATTCAACCTGCTGAGGGTGCTACTCACGCTAGTCGTCGTGTAGGCCGTGGTATTGGTAGCGGCTTGGGTAAGACAGGTGGTCGTGGTCATAAAGGTCAAAAAAGCCGTGCTGGTGGTTTCCACAAGGTAGGTTTTGAAGGCGGTCAAATGCCTTTGCAACGTCGTCTGCCGAAACGTGGTTTCAAATCTTTGACTGCTACCGCTAATGCTGAAGTTCGTTTGAGTGAATTAAATCTGATTGCTGTGAACGAGATTGATGTCTTGGTTCTTAAACAAGCTGGTCTGATTCCTGCAACTGCTTCTAATGTAAAAGTTATTGCTTCTGGTGAAATTTCAAAAGCGGTTATCTTGAAAGGTGTAAAAGCTACCAAAGGTGCTAAGGCTGCAATTGAAGCTATTGGTGGCAAGATTGAGATATAAGGTTTAATTATTGTGGCTAAACAGCAATTGTCATCAGCTTTGTCCAATTTTGGAGATCTTAAGAAACGTCTTTTATTTCTATTTGGGGCGTTAATTGTTTTTCGAATTGGTGCTCATATACCCGTTCCTGGAGTTGATGCTGTTGCTTTAGCCAAGTTATACGAAAGCGCTGGGAACGGTATCCTAGGAATGTTAAATATGTTTTCCGGTGGATCGTTAGAGCGCTTTAGTATATTTGCAATAGGCATTATGCCGTATATTTCTGCATCTATTATTGTTCAGCTGGCTTCAGAAATTTTACCCTCATTAAAGGCACTAAAAAAAGAAGGTGAAGCTGGTAGAAAGTTAATTACGAAATATACTAGATATGGCACTGTATTATTAGCAATACTACAGAGTCTAGGTGTTGCGTCCTTTGTATTTCAGCAGGGAGTTGTTGTAACAAGCTCATTTGAGTTTCATGTTTCCACCGTAGTTTCTTTGGTAACAGGAACTATGTTCCTTATGTGGCTTGGCGAGCAGATTACTGAAAGGGGTATTGGGAACGGAATTTCTCTGATTATTACAGCTGGCATAGCTTCAGGCATTCCATCGGGTATTACGAGGATCATTACCTTGACAAATCAAGGTGCTATGAGCATGTTGATGGCATTATTTATTGTTTTTGGTGCCTTGTTATTAATTTATTTGGTTGTATATTTTGAAAGTTCACAGCGTAAGATTCCTATTCATTATGCGAAACGCCAGTTTAATAGCGGGTTGGGCGGTCAGAATACGCACATGCCTTTTAAGTTAAATATGGCTGGTGTTATTCCTCCTATTT
Organism: Neisseria sp. Marseille-Q6792; assembly: GCF_943181435.1. Next base: position 1,398,570 of record NZ_OW969598.1, on the reverse strand, counting down.
TTGCTTCTAGTATTATTCTGTTTCCATCTACTCTTTTGGGTTGGCTTGGTTCAGCTGATCCAAATAATATTTTGCATACAATAGCAGGATTATTGCAGCACGGCCAAATTCTGTACATTGTTTTATTTGCGGTGACAGTAATTTTCTTCTGCTATTTTTATACGGCTTTGGTCTTCAGCCCTAAGGAGATGGCGGAGAATTTGAAGAAGAGTGGTGCTTTTGTTCCTGGGATTAGGCCTGGTGAACAAACTTCTAGATATTTAGAAAAAGTTGTATTGCGTTTAACATTGTTTGGGGCACTCTATATTACGATTATTTGTTTAATTCCGGAGCTCTTAACTACGTTTCTAAATGTGCCTTTTTATTTGGGAGGTACTTCTTTGCTGATTCTAGTTGTTGTGACGATGGATTTTAGTACGCAGATAAATTCATACAGGCTTACTCAGCAGTATGATAAGTTAATGAGCCGTTCAGACGTGAAGTCATTTTCTCGGAAATAGAATTATGGCAAAAGAAGATACTATTCAAATGCAGGGTGAAATCCTTGAAACTTTACCTAATGCTACTTTTAAAGTAAAACTAGAGAATGACCATATAGTATTAGGTCATATTTCCGGAAAGATGCGGATGCATTACATCCGTATTTCTCCGGGAGATAAGGTTACAGTGGAACTGACGCCTTACGATTTAACTAGAGCTCGAATTGTTTTTAGAGCAAGATAAACCAAAAAGGAAAATATGATGCGTGTACAACCATCCGTTAAGAAAATTTGTCGCAATTGTAAGATTATTCGCCGAAATCGTGTAGTTCGTGTAATTTGCACTGATCCCCGTCATAAACAGCGTCAAGGTTAATAGAATATTTCTTTTAATGTGATTCTGTGATATAGTGACACACTTTACCCTAAAAAGGAAAAAATATGGCTCGTATTGCAGGGGTAAATATCCCTAATAACGCTCATATCGTGATTGGTCTTCAGGCTATTTACGGTATTGGTGCGACTCGTGCTAAATTGATTTGTGAGGCAGCAAATATTGCTCCTACTACTAAAGCAAAAGATTTGGACGAGGCTCAATTAGACGCTTTGCGTGAACAAGTTGCTAAATATGAAGTTGAAGGTGATTTGCGTCGTGAAGTAACAATGAGCATCAAGCGACTGATTGATATGGGTTGCTATCGTGGCTTCCGTCATCGTCGTGGCTTGCCTTGTCGTGGTCAACGCACTCGCACAAATGCTCGTACCCGTAAAGGTCCGCGCAAAGCGATTGCCGGTAAGAAATAAATTTTAAGGAATTTGATTAATGGCTAAAGCAAACACAGCTTCGCGTGTGCGTAAAAAAGTACGTAAAACCGTAAGCGAAGGTATTGTTCACGTTCATGCATCTTTCAACAATACCATCATTACAATCACTGACCGTCAAGGCAATGCATTGTCTTGGGCTACCTCTGGCGGCGCTGGTTTTAAAGGTTCTCGTAAAAGTACACCATTTGCAGCGCAAGTTGCAGCAGAAGCAGCTGGTAAAGTTGCCCAAGAGTATGGCGTTAAAAATTTAGAGGTTCGCATTAAAGGCCCTGGTCCTGGTCGCGAATCGTCTGTACGTGCTTTAAACGCTCTTGGTTTCAAGATTACCAGCATTACTGACGTTACCCCGTTGCCTCATAACGGTTGCCGTCCGCCTAAAAAACGTCGTATTTAATATTGGAGTGATTTAAAACATGGCACGTTATATTGGCCCTAAATGTAAATTAGCACGTCGTGAAGGTACAGATTTGTTTTTGAAGAGTGCGCGTCGCTCTTTGGATTCCAAATGTAAAATTGATTCTGCTCCTGGTCAGCATGGTGGAAAAAAACCACGTTTGTCAGACTATGGTTTACAGTTGCGTGAAAAGCAAAAAATTCGTCGCATTTATGGTGTATTAGAGCGTCAGTTCCGCCGTTATTTCGCGGAAGCAGAGCGTCGTAAAGGATCTACCGGCGAGTTGCTATTGCAGTTGTTAGAGTCTCGTTTGGATAATGTTGTTTATCGTATGGGTTTTGGCTCTACTCGTGCAGAAGCAAGACAACTTGTCTCCCACAAGGCTATAGCTGTTAATGGGCAAGTTGTAAATATTCCCTCTTTCCAAGTGAAGGCTGGTGATGTTGTCTCTATTCGCGAAAAAGCTAAAAAGCAAGTACGTATTCAAGAGGCATTAAGTCTGGCTACTCAAGTTGGTTTGCCTGGTTGGGTTGCTGTGGATGCTAATAAACTTGAGGGTGTATTCAAGAATATGCCAGATCGCGCGGAATTGACCGGTGATATTAATGAACAGCTGGTGGTAGAGTTCTACTCTAAATAATGCTAGCTCAGTGAGGGACAGTTAAATGCAGAATAGCACAACCGAATTTTTGAAGCCTCGTCAAATTGATGTAAATACTTTTTCTGCAACTCATGCAAGAGTATCTATGCAACCATTTGAGCGTGGTTTCGGTCATACTTTAGGTAATGCTTTGCGTCGTATCTTACTGTCATCCATGAATGGTTTTGCTCCTACAGAGGTGGCTATTACCGGTGTTTTGCATGAATATTCTACCCTTGACGGGGTTCAAGAAGATGTTGTTGATATCTTGTTGAACGTTAAGGGTATCGTATTTAAACTCCACGGGCGTAGCCAAGTTCAACTTACGTTGAAGAAGTCAGGTTCTGGTGTGGTATCTGCAGGTGATATTGAATTGCCGCATGATGTAGAAATCCTGAATCCTGATCATATCATTTGTCATTTGGCTGATAATGGTCAAATTGAAATGGTGATTAAAGTAGAGCAAGGTCGTGGTTATCAATCTGTTTCGGGTCGTCAGGTTGTTCGTGATGAGAATCGTCAGATTGGTTCAATCCAGTTGGATGCGAGCTTTTCGCCCATCAGCCGTGTTAGCTTTGAAGTTGAACCTGCACGTGTAGAGCAACGGACAGATCTTGATAAATTGGTTTTAGATATTGAGACTGATGGTTCAATTGATCCTGAGGAAGCTGTGCGCAGTGCGGCACGTATTTTAATTGACCAGATGTCTATTTTTGCTGATTTACAGGGTACACCTGTGGAGGAAGTTGAAGAAAAAGCTCCCCCTATTGACCCTGTTCTCTTGCGTCCTGTAGACGATTTGGAATTGACAGTACGTTCAGCTAATTGTCTGAAAGCTGAAGATATTTATTATATTGGCGATTTGATTCAACGCACTGAAACTGAGCTTCTTAAAACTCCGAATTTAGGGCGAAAATCTTTAAATGAAATTAAAGAAGTATTGGCATCTAAAGGTTTGACACTGGGTTCTAAGTTGGAAGCTTGGCCACCCGTAGGCTTAGAAAAGCCTTAATGAAGAATTAAAGGATAATTAATATGCGTCATCGTAATGGCAATCGCAAATTAAACCGTACAAGTAGCCATCGCGCTGCAATGTTGCGTAATATGGCGAATTCATTGTTGACTCACGAGACTATTGTAACAACTTTGCCTAAAGCAAAGGAATTACGCCGTGTGGTTGAACCATTGATTACATTGGGTAAGAAACCATCTTTGGCTAATCATCGTTTGGCATTTGACCGAACTCGTGATCGTGATGTTGTAGTGAAATTGTTTGGTGATTTGGGTCCTCGTTTCTCTGCTCGTAATGGTGGTTATGTTCGAGTATTGAAATATGGGTTCCGTAAGGGCGATAATGCCCCCTTGGCTTTGGTTGAATTAGTTGATAAACCAGTGGCTGAGTAATTTTAAGCATATAACGCCATCTATTAGAAATAGATGGCGTTATTTTTACATAATATTTGAAGGTTAATGATTTATTGAGTATTGTGTTTTCAAATATTAATTGAATAGCTAAGGTTTGCGCGGTAAACTTACATCATTAAAAAATTCTATAGTTTTATCTATGATTAATGCCTTCGATATAAAATCGACAAAGATAGATGTATTATCTATTTGTTTACATACATCAGATTTGCTTGATTTGGAAAATGTTTTAGTCAAATTAGGGAAGAAATTCCAGGAATCTGGTGTCGTTCCTTTTGTGTTGGATCTTCAGGAGTTTGATTATCCTGAGTCTTTAGATCTTGCTGCATTGGTTTCGCTTTTTTCGAGACATGGTATGCAGATTTTAGGTCTTAAACATCCTGATGAGCGATGGGCTGCCGTGGCAGCGAAGTGTCATTTGCTTTTCTGTTCATCTCATCTAGAAAATATTAGAGGACAAGAGCAGATTGAGATGCAAGAAACTGCCGATGAGCTGAAAACGAGGAAAACGGTATTGGTTACAACCTCTGTCCGTACTGGCCAACAGGTTTATGCTGAAGACGGAGATTTAATTGTAACCGGTACTGTCAGTCAAGGTGCAGAGTTGATTGCAGACGGTAATATACATATTTATGCCCCAATGAGGGGTCGGGCCTTAGCTGGTGCAAAAGGTGATACTTCCGCCCGTATATTTATTCATTCTATGCAGGCAGAATTAGTTTCCATAGCTGGTATTTACCGCAATTTTGAACAAGATTTGCCGGATTATTTGCATAAACAGCCGGTACAGATATTGTTGCAGGATAATCGTTTGGTTATCAGTGCAATTGATTCAGAGTAATTATTTGATATTTAAAAAAGGAAATATTGTGGCAAAAATTATTGTAGTAACTTCTGGTAAGGGTGGTGTTGGTAAAACGACTACCAGTGCCAGTATTGCAACAGGTTTGGCATTGCGCGGATACAAAACTGCGGTGATTGATTTTGATGTTGGCTTACGTAATCTTGATTTAATTATGGGCTGTGAGCGGCGTGTCGTTTATGACCTCATTAATGTCATTCAAGGTGAGGCGACACTTAATCAGGCATTGATTAAAGATAAAAACTGTGAAAATTTGTTTATTCTGCCTGCTTCCCAAACTCGGGATAAAGATGCTTTGACACGTGAGGGTGTAGAGAAGGTCATGAAAGAGTTGGGTAGTAAGAAAATGGGTTTCGAATATATTATTTGTGATTCTCCTGCCGGTATTGAGCAAGGTGCATTGATGGCATTGTATTTTGCCGATGAAGCCATCGTAACGACTAATCCGGAGGTTTCCAGTGTTCGAGACTCTGACAGGATTTTAGGTATTCTACAAAGTAAATCACGTAAAGCAGAGCAAGGTGGTTCGGTTAAGGAGCATTTGTTGATTACTCGTTACTCTCCTGAACGTGTAGCTAAAGGTGAAATGCTTTCAGTACAGGATATTTGTGACATTTTGCGTATTCCCTTGATTGGTGTGATTCCGGAATCGCAAAACGTTTTGCAGGCCTCTAACTCAGGTGAGCCTGTTATTCATCAAGACAGCGTGGTTGCTTCTGAAGCTTATAAGGACGTAATTGCCCGTCTATTGGGTGAAAATCGTGAAATGCGTTTCTTAGAAGTTGAGAAAAAAGGCTTCTTCAAACGTCTGTTTGGAGGTTAACGTATGTCATTAATTGATCTTTTATTTGGTAGAAAGCAGAAAACGGCAACTGTCGCACGAGATCGTCTTCAAATTATCATTGCCCAAGAGCGTGCTCAAGAAGGTCAGGCTCCCGATTATTTGCCGACTTTGCGTAAAGAATTGATGGAAGTTTTGTCTAAGTATGTGAATGTTTCCTTGGATAATATCCGTATTTCTCAAGAGAAGCAGGATGGTGTGGATGTTCTGGAATTGAACATTACATTACCGGAACAGAAAAAGGTATAGTTCATGACCTTGACCGAATTACGGTACATCGTTGCAGTTGCTCAGGAACGTCATTTCGGTCGCGCTGCACGGCGTTGTTTTGTCAGTCAGCCCACCTTATCCATTGCTATTAAGAAGCTGGAAGAGGAGCTTGCTGTTTCCCTGTTTGACCGGAGTAGTAATGATATTATTACGACGGAGGCAGGGGAACGCATCGTTGCTCAGGCACGCAAAGTGCTTGAGGAGGCAGAGCTTATAAGGCATTTGGCAAATGAAGAGCAGAATGAGCTGGAGGGGGCATTCAAACTTGGATTAATTTTCACAGTTGCTCCTTACTTGTTACCAAAGTTGATTGTTTCTCTGCGTCGTACTGCACCTAAGATGCCTCTGATGTTGGAGGAGAACTATACGCATACGTTGACTGAATCCCTTAAGCGTGGGGACGTTGACGCAATTATCGTGGCAGAGCCGTTTCAGGAACCGGGTATCGTTACCGAACCGTTGTATGACGAACCGTTCTTCGTCATTGTTCCCAAGGGGCATCCGTTTGAAGAGCTTGATGCTGTGTCGTCTAAAATGTTGGGCGAAGAACAGGTATTGTTGCTTACGGAAGGGAATTGTATGCGGGATCAAGTGTTGTCAAGTTGCTCCGAGTTGGCTGCCAAACAACGCATACAGGGTTTGACCAATACATTACAGGGCAGTTCGATTAATACGATTCGCCATATGGTTGCAAGCGGTCTGGCAATCAGTGTATTACCGGCAACTGCACTGACTGAAAACGACCATATGCTTTTCAGTATTATTCCTTTCGAGGGTACTGCACCGAGCCGTCGGGTCGTGTTGGCATACCGTCGTAACTTTGTTCGTCCGAAGGCACTGTCTGCAATGAAAACGGCGATTATGCAATCGAGGTTGAGCGGTGTAACGTTCCTTAGAGGGTAATTCAAAAACAATGCCGTCTGAAGATTTCAGACGGCATTGTTTTATTCTTTTAGACTGAGACCTTTGCAAAACTCCCCAAAATCCCCTAAATTCCCACCAAGACATTTAGGGGATTTTGGGGAGTTTTGCAAAGGTCTCGGGCTGTATATTGTAAGGTTTCTTGATGTTGCAATTGTGCAAATGTTTTATCTGAAAAAAGCCCTTCGGAAATCCGAAGGGCTTTGTGTAAGGCTAAACTGGTTACCAGAGGTAACCCATGCCTACGCCTACATCTGCACGGCTGTTGAGGTTGGCTTGCGCTTTCCAAATCAGTTTGCCGTTGTACCTGCCGCCAAATTATCCGATATGGCAATCAGGCTGTCCGCAGCCGTATGTGTGGCGGCTTGAGCCGTACCTCATGCCATGAGCAGGGCGGCAGAGATGGCCGTCAATTTGATAGATTTGCTTTTTTCCTTGTACCGGCAAGCTCGCTGACCGCCGTCCATGTCTGGGTCGAATGATTCCAGATGACTTTGAATGTCTTATCTGATCTACAAGTGTTTTTCACTTCACTTTCGTACATACCTCACGGGAAGTTCCGTCTTCGGACACTAATTTGCCTGTTTTATCCAGTTGATACACTTCATCTTTTCCGGCTTTGTCCATCTGCGCGACCAATCCGGTGTACATCATGCTTTCCAAAAGTCGTCCATTCTCCGACTTTTCCAACCACGCCAGCGTTTCGGGGCTGTGCTGTCGTGAAACTTCGCTATATTTGATTTGGCTTTCCGTCAAGGCATTGTTTTCAAAACGCCATTTCCCTGAGCCGACAACACGGTATGCCAAGACATTGCCGTCATCGTCCACTTTGAGCTTAGCATCGCCACGGAAACTGCCGTCCTGAAGATATTCGACTTTTGCATCACCGTGAATGTTTTCATCAGAACCAACGCAATGCCATGTACCGACAATCGGAGAAGCCAGAGCAGTTGTTGCGGATAAAAGCACCGGCAGAATAAAGAGTTTCATCGTATTTCCTTTGACGTTCAAGAGATGTAAATCACGAGGCCGACAATCAGCGCCAGTTGGACACCCAGCTTCATCAGTGCGGTACGGCTGACGAAGTAGATAAACCAAGTGCCGGTCAGAATCAACAGTAGAATAATCAGCCACGGCCGCCATTTGTTGAGGTGGACGGCTTCGGTAAAGCAGGTATGAATATGAAGTACGACGATGGCGACGACGAGCAATATAGGCACGATGAAGTCCATCATTTGATTTCCTTTTGATGAGGCCGTCTGAAAACTCTGGTTTCAGGTTTTCAGACGGCCTTGTCTATTCAATCAAATCAGTCTTTCAACTTCGCCAACTGAGTTTGCACTTTTGCCATTTTGTCTTCCAATTCCACCAAATCGGCTTTGTCTTTTTCCACCAGATGCGCCGGGGCTTTTTCGGTGTAGCCGGGTTTGGAGAGTTTGGTGTTGAGTTTGTCCAAGGCTTTTTGCAGCTTCTCGGCTTCTTTGCTCAAGCGGGCGGTTTCGGCGGCTTTGTCGATTTCGACTTTCAGCATCAGGCGCGCGCCGTTGCAGACGGCGACAGGCGCGTCTTCGCTTTCGGGCAGGGCGGCGACTTGCTGTGCTTCGGTCAGGCGGGTCATCATCGGCAGGTATTTGAGGTAGTCCGCCAAGTCGTCCGCGCTTTCGACAAACAGCGGGGCTTTCACGTTGGGCTGGATGCCCATTTCGCCGCGCAGGTTGCGGACGGCGCCGATCAAATCCTGCAACACGGTCATTTGCTCGAAGGCCGTCTGAACAATATCGCCGCCGTCGGCTTCGGGGAAGCGGGCGAGCATGATGCTGTCGGCGGTTTTCGCGTCGCACATAGGAGCGACGGTTTGCCACAGTTCTTCGGTGATGAACGGGATAATCGGATGCAGCAGGCGCAGGGCGGCTTCGAGTACGCGCAATAAGGTATGGCGTGTGGCGCGCTGGCGGCTGGCGCAGCCGGTTTGAAGCTGCACTTTGGCAAGTTCCAAATACCAGTCGCAATAGTCGTTCCATACGAAGCTGTATAGGGTTTCCGCCGCCAAATCAAAGCGGTAGGTTTCGTAGGCTTGCGTTACTTGCTCGATGGTCTGATTCAGACGGCCTACAATCCACATATCGGGGAAGGAATAGCCGCGCGGTTCGGCGGCGGTTGCGCCGTAGCCGCAGTCTTGGTTTTCGGTGTTCATCAAGACGAAGTTGGTGGCGTTCCAGATTTTGTTGCAGAAGTTGCGGTAGCCTTCGGCGCGTTTGAAGTCGAAGTTGACGCTGCGGCCGAGGCTGGCGTAGCTCGCCATAGTGAAGCGCAATGCGTCCGCACCCATACCGGGGATGCCTTCGGGAAAGAGTTTTTTCGTGGCTTCTTCCACTTTCGGCGCGGTTTCGGGTTTGCGCAGGCCGGTGGTACGTTTTACCAGCAGTTTTTCCAAGCCGATGCCGTCGATCAAATCCACAGGGTCGATGACGTTGCCTTCGGATTTGGACATTTTTTTGCCTTCGTGGTCGCGCACGATGCCGTGGATGTACACGTCTTTAAACGGTACTTTGCCGGTGAAGTGGGTGGTCATCATAATCATGCGCGCCACCCAGAAGAAGATAATTTCGTAGCCTGTTACCAAAACATTGGACGGCAGGAAGGCTTTGAGTTCGTCGGTTTCAGACGGCCAGCCGAGCGTGGAGAACGGCACGAGCGCGGAGGAGAACCAAGTGTCCAATACGTCTTCTTCGCGGGTCAAACCTGTTTTGCCGGCTTGTTTTTCGGCTTCTTCCTGATTGCGGGCAACGTACACATTGCCTGCTTCGTCGTACCACGCGGGGATTTGATGGCCCCACCACAGTTGGCGTGAGATACACCAGTCTTGGATGTTGTTCATCCATTGGTTGTAAGTGTTGACCCAGTTTTCAGGGATAAAGCGCACTGCGCCGCTGTCGACGGCTTTTTTGGCTTTGTCGGCGAGGCTCAGGCCTTTGAATTCGCTGTCAGGCTCGCCGCCGTTTGGCGTGGCGGACATGGCGACAAACCATTGGCTGGTCAGCATCGGCTCAATCACTGAGCCGGTTCGGTCGCCTTTCGGTGTCATCAGCGTGTGTGCTTTGATTTCGACCAACAAGCCTTGTTCCTGCAAATCGGCAATCATTTGTTTGCGCGCGGCAAAGCGGTCCAAGCCTGCGTATTTTTCAGGCAGGGCAAAACCTTGTTGCGCTTCGCCTTTGAAGTTGAACACTTCGGCGTTTGCCAATACTTTGGCTTCCAAATCGAACACGTTAATCAGGCGCGTGTCGTGGCGTTTGCCGACTTCGTAGTCGTTGAAGTCGTGCGCAGGTGTGATTTTTACGCAGCCGGTACCGAAGTCTTTTTCAACGTATTCGTCGGCAATCACGGGAATGGTGCGGCCGGTCAGCGGCAGGATTAATTCTTTGCCGATTAAGTGGGTATAACGTTCGTCTTCAGGATTGACGGCAACGGCAACGTCGCCCAGCAGCGTTTCGGGACGGGTGGTCGCCACGATAACGGCTTCAGCAGGATTGTCAGCCAGCGGATAGCGGATGTGCCACATAGAGCCTTGTTCTTCCACGCTTTCCACTTCCAAATCAGACACTGCCGTACCCAATACCGGATCCCAGTTCACCAAGCGTTTGCCGCGGTAAATCAAGCCTTGCTCAAACAGGCGCACAAACACTTCGGTTACGGTTTCGGCGCGCACGTCGTCCATCGTGAAATACTCGCGCGTCCAGTCGGCAGAGCAGCCCACGCGGCGCATCTGCTGGGTAATCGTACCGCCGGAAACTTCTTTCCATTCCCACACTTTTTCCAAGAATTTTTCGCGGCCCAAGTCATGACGCGACACGTTTTGCGCGGCAAGCTGACGCTCGACCACGATTTGCGTGGCGATGCCCGCGTGGTCGGTGCCGGGAATCCAGGCGGTGTTGCAGCCTTTCATGCGGTAGTAGCGGGTCAGGCCGTCCATAATGGTTTGGTTGAAGGCATGACCCATGTGCAGCGTGCCGGTTACGTTGGGCGGCGGCAGTTGGATGGAGAAAGACGGTTTGGTCAAATCCATATCAGGTTGGAAATAGCCTTGGCTTTCCCAGTTTTGATAGTGCTTGGATTCGATTTCGGCGGGGGAGTATTTGTCTAACATATGAAGCCCTGAGAAATAAGATGATTTGATGGTTTGAATTATAGCGCAAATGCCGTCTGAAACGCTTTTGGAGGTTTCAGACGGCATCAAAAGGGTATGGTCAGCGGATGATGCCGCGCGTCGATTGTGCGAAAAAGTCTCGGAATACGGCAAGCTCGGCTTGGGTTTCGGCGCGGAGGAGAATGTCTGCCTTGGCTTCTTCAAACGGAATGCCGCGATGATAGAGGGTTTTGTACACGTCTTTGACGGCGGAAATCTGTTCTGCGGTAAAACCGTTGCGGCGCATGCCTTCGCTGTTGAGCCCCGCCGGTTCGGCGCGGTAGCCCGATGCCATGAAGTAGGGCGGTACGTCTTTGTGTACGCCTGCGGCGAAGGCGGTCATGGCGTAGTCACCGATGCGGCAGAATTGGAAAACCAGCGTGTAGCCGCCCAAAACGACGTAGTCGCCGATGGTAACGTGTCCGGCAAGCGAGGCGTTGTTGGCGAAGATGGTGTGGTTGCCGACCACGCAGTCGTGCGCGAGGTGGCAGTACGCCATAATCCAGTTGTCGTCGCCGATACGGGTTTCGCCGATGCCGGTTACCGTGCCTAAATTAAAGGTGGTGAATTCGCGGATGGTGTTGCCGTTGCCGATAATCAGCTTGGTCGGCTCGTCGCGGTATTTTTTGTCCTGCGGAATTTCGCCGAGGCTGGCAAATTGGAAAATGCGGTTGTTTTCGCCGATGCTGGTGTGGCCGTTGATGACGGCGTGCGGGCCGATTTCGGTATTCGCACCGATTTGGACGTTGGGGCCGATAACGGTGTACGCGCCGACTTTGACGCTGGAGTCGAGTTCGGCTTTGGGGTCGATGACGGCGGTCGGGTGGATAAGGGTCATGTTTTTAATACTCCGCTGCTTGTTAAGACAAATAATAGAAAATTACAGTTTGTCGATTTCATCGCAGACCGCAATCACTTGATCGCTAAAATGGCTAAATACTGAAGTAGTATCTACATCCATGTAATTAAGCAGTTCAAAAATAGATTGGTGAATATTTCTAGCGTAGTTGGTATCTTTTATTGCACCTTTAAAACAAATCGGTTCGTGATGTGCCAAACGATTACGGAAATTGTTAATATTGGAAAGTTCTCGAAAAATCCATTTTTGGTTATATTGCACACTTGGTGTAGATTTGGGCTTTTTTGGAAAAACTTTCATCAATACTTTCCCTGTAGCATCAAATTGAGCATCTTTCCCTCCCGCAAACAGATACCGCCAAAAACCGAATCCTAGTCCTGCAACCAATTGGTTGTGGTCAAATTTTCCCCCGCTATTATTTTGTATTTTAGATAATGCAACCTTGATTAATTCAGCAGATTCTTTCGTACCATTTCTTAAAAAGCAACCTTGATATTTCAATGCAGGATTCGTTTGTGGCTGTATGCTATCATATAACCAGTTTCTGTCTTTAAACTCCTGTTGAAGGCAAATGTCAATTTTGTTTCTTAAAACAATCTCAAATATTGAAACAACATGAAAAAGTTCTCTTGATAAAGATAGATTCAATAAATACAATTCAGCCGCTTTGTCTTCCCCAACGGCATTTTTATACCGTTCCATTCTGAAATCAGAAAAAATACTACAGCATTCCTTATAATTCACGCTAATACCTGATTCCTTATTGTATAGTGGATTAACAAAAATCAGGACAAGGCGACGAAGCCGCAGACAGTACAAATAGTACGGAACCGATTCACTTGGTGCTTCAGCACCTTAGAGAATCGTTCTCTTTGAGCTAAGGCGAGGCAACGCCGTACTGGTTTAAATTTAATCCACTATAAAATTGACGTTTCAAACTATATTTGATACAGTTAGATAAAACTAATCCCCACCGTGTCCCTGGGTTTGAATAAACCTAAACCGGTGGGTTTTCTTTTTATTAGGTCGTCTGAAACTTTCAGACGACCTTTTTCTGAACACTCAAACCACGCGTTTGGCGCACATAATCACGGCTTCGACGGCAACTTGCCCGTCCACTTTGGCAACGGCGTTGAATTTGCCGATGCCGCGTCGGCTGGTCAGCAGCTCGACTTCAAAGACGAGTTGGTCGCCGGGGATGACTTGGCGTTTGAAACGGGCTTCGTCTATGCCGGCGAAGAAGAAGAATTCGTTTTCTTTGCGCCCGCCTTCGCTCAAAATCGCCAACGTGCCGCACGCTTGCGCCATGGCTTCGATAATCAGCACGCCGGGCATCACGGGCAGGTCGGGGAAGTGGCCTTGGAACTGCGGCTCGTTCATGGTGACGTTTTTAATCGCGGTCAGGGTTTTCATCGGCTCGAAGGCGGTAATGCGGTCGAGCTGGAGAAACGGATAGCGGTGGGGGATGAGTTTTTGGATGTCTTTGGCTTCGATGGGGAGTTGAACGTCCATGTTTTTGTGTTCCTTGGAAAAATCGGTTTGGATTTATTGCGTGTCTTTGCCGTCTGAAAGCTGCTGTTCCAGCGTTTTGAGGCGTTTGTTCATTTCGCTTAAGCGGTGGATGTAAACGGCGTTGCGCGCCCATTCTTTATGCTCGGACATCGGGAAGATGCCGGCAAGGTGTTTGCCGCTTTCGGTAATGCTGTGGGTGACGGACGTGCCGCCGCCGATGGTGGTTTTGTCGGCGATTTCGATGTGTCCGACCGTACCGACGCCGCCGCCGATGATGCAGTAGCTGCCTATGGTTACGCTGCCTGAGATGCCGGTTTTGGCGGCGATGACGGTGTGCGAACCGATTTTGCAGTTGTGTCCGATTTGGACTTGGTTGTCGATTTTGGTGCCGTTGCCGACGGTGGTGTCGCTCATCGCGCCCCGGTCGATGTTGGTGTTCGAGCCGATTTCTACGTCGTCGCCCAGCGTTACCGCGCCGGTTTGCGGGATTTTAAACCATGAATCGCCGGCAAAAGCGAGTCCGAAACCGTCCGCGCCGATGACTGCGCCGCTGTGGATTTCGACGCGTCTGCCGAGTGTGCAGCCGTAATAAACGACGGCGTTGGGATGCATGACGACTTCGTCGCCCAGTTTGCAATCGTGTTGGACGACGGCGTTTGCCAAGATGCGGCAGCCTTCGCCGAGCACGGTGTTTGCGCCGATGTAGGCGTTCGCGCCGATTTCGCAGCTTGCGGGAACGGTGGCACTCGGTTCGACGACGGCGGTCGGATGGATGCCGCCGCGCGCTTTGACGACGGGTGAAAACAGGCGCGCGACTTTGGCGAAATAGAGATAGGGATCGTCGGCGACAATCAGGTTGCGCCCTTCAAATTCGTCTGCCGCTTTGGCGGAAACGATGACCGCGCCCGCGCTGCTGTCGTGGACTTCGGCTTTGTATTTCGGGTTGGCGAGGAAGCTGATGTGTTCCGCCTGCGCGTCTGCGAGCGGGCGCACGGCGGTAACGGAAATGTCCTCGCCGCGCCATTCGCCGCCGAGCTGCGCGGTGATTTGGGACAGGGTGTAGGTGGCCGGAATCATGGTTTTCCTGTTCGGTATGCCGTCTGAAAGGGTCAGCGGGCGTTCATTTCTTTAATGACGCTGTCGGTAACGTCGTATTGGGTGTTGACGTAAATCACGTCCTGCAAAATGACATCGTAACCTTCCTGTTTGGCGATTTTGACGATGACGCGGTTGGCGTTTTGCTGGAGGGAGGCAAACTCTTCGTTGCGGCGGAGGTTGTAGTCTTCTTCAAACTGCGCCTGTTTTTTGCGGAACGCTGCGACCAGCCCGCGCCATTTTTCTTCGGCTTGCGCCTTTTTTGCGTCTTTGAGTTTGCCTTCGGCAAGCTGCCTTTCCAAATCCAAACCTTCGCGTTGCAGTTTTTGCAATTCGTCCTGACGGGCGGAAAATTCGCCGTCCAGCGTTTTTTGAATCTCGCGCGCCTGCTTGGATTCGAGGTAGATGCGTTCGGTGTTGATAAAGCCGATTTTTTGGAAGGTGTCGGCGTGCGCGCCTGCGGTGCAGCACAAACCGATCAGGGTGGCGGCAAACGCGCGGGTCAAACGGGTCATGGTAAAACTCCTTCGGATGTTGCCGCGAAATGCCGTCTGAAGGGCTTCAGACGGCATGTGCGGGATTAGAACGTCGTACCGAGTTGGAATTGGAAGCGTTGGATTTCGTCTTCCGGTTTTTTCTTCAGCGGGTAGGCGTAGCTGAATTTCATCGGGCCTAAAGGCGAGAGCCAAGTAACCGCGCCGCCGGCGGAATAGCGCAGTTCGTTGGTAAAGGTGGATTTATGCGCGTTTTCCGGGTAAACCGATTTGTTGTTGCCGCTTTCGGCGGCGGTATAGGTTTTGCCGTCCCATACGCTGCCTGCGTCGGCAAACAGGCTCAGGCGGACGGTGCGTGCGTCTTTCGCACCCGGCATCGGGAAGAGCAGTTCGGCGGAAACGTTGGCTTTTTTGTTGCCGCCGTAGCTGATTTTGTCGCCGTATTCGTCATACACTTTCGGACCGAGCGTGCCGCTTTCGTAGCCGCGTACCGAACCCAGGCCGCCGCCGTAGAAGTTTTCAAAGAAGGGGATTTCTTTGGTTTTGCCGTAGCCGTTGGCATAGCCGGCTTCGCCGCCGAGCATCAGCGTGAAGGTTTTGCTCAGGGGGAAGAACCAGGTTTGGTTGTGGGTGGCGGAGTAGTATTGCAGTTTGCTGCCGGGCAGGGCGATTTCGGCATTGACGCCTGCCAGGTAGCCGCGTGTCGGCCACAGGGCATTGTCGGTTTTGTTGCGTCCCCAGCCAACGGTACCTTTGTACAGCCAGCCTTTGAAGCTGCCGTCTGCGCCGTTGGTTTTGCCGTATTTCTTGATAAAGTCGGCATAGCGTTTGGGTGCTTTGTTGTAGGTGTTGACGGTCAGGTGTTCTGCCGCCAAACCGAAATTCACGCGGTCGTATTCGGTAACGGGGATACCCATCCTTACGCCGCCGCCGGCGGTGGTGGTTTTATATTGTTTCACGCCGGAGGACGATTTGCGTGGGTCGAAGGCTTTTCCGTAAATATCGTAGCCCAGGCTGACCCCGTCTGCCGTGAAGTACGGGTCAGTAAACGACAGCGAGCCGTTAAGCGTGGTTTTGCTCCTGGAGGCGCGTAGGGCGGCCGACTTGCCCGTACCGAACAGGTTGTCTTGCGATACGCCTGCGGACATGACCAAGCCGGTATCTTGAACCCAACCCGCGCTCAAATCCAGGGAACCGGTGGAACGTTCGGTCAGGCTCATGTTCAAATCGACTTTGTCGGGCGTGTTGGCAAGCGGGACGGCGTCAAACTGGACATTGTCGAAGTAGCCTAAAAGCTCGACGCGCTCTTTGGAGCGTTGCAGCTTGGAAGTGTCGTAAGGCGCGGATTCCATTTGGCGCAATTCGCGGCGCACAACTTCGTCGCGGGTTTTGTTGTTGCCTGTGATATGGATTTCGTTGACGTAGATTTTCCGGCCGGGTTCGATGTGCAGGACGAAATCGACGGTTTTGGTTTCGGCATTCGGCAGCGGTTGGACGCTGATTTCGCTGTATGCGTAGCCTGCTGAGCCCATGCGGTTCTGAATCTCACCCAAAACGGCGGTCATCTGCTGGCGTTCGTACCATTTGCCGGGCTTCATGGTCAGCAGCTTTTCCAATTCGGCTTTGGGTACTTCGTTGGTATCGCCTTCGATGGAGACTTTGCCCCAGCGGAAACGTTCGCCTTCGTGGACGGTGATTTTGATGGTCTGCTTGGTTTTGTCTTCATTGGTTTGGATGTCGGTATCGAGGATACGGAAGTCGAAATAGCCGTTGTTTTGGTAGAAATCGGTTATTTTCTCCATATCTTGGGTGAATTTCTGACTGTTGAACTGGTTGCTTCTGGTCAGCCACGTCCAAATGCCGGCTTCAGTCAGGGACATTTGCCGCATCAGTTTGCGGTCGGAATAGACTTGGTTGCCTTCAAATTCGATGTCGGTAATTTTGGCGGATTGCCCCTCGTCAATCGTGATGTCTATGGAGACACGGTTGCGGGAGAGTTTGGTAACTTTGGGGGTAATTTGAATGTTGAGTTTGCCGCGTCCGAGATATTCTTCTTTCAGTCCGGCGACTGCTTGGTTGAGTGTCGCTTGGTTGAAGTATTGCGACTGCGCCAGCCCGAACGATTCGAGGTTTTTCTTAATGGCATCGTTTTGCAACATTTTTGCGCCGGTGATATTGAGCGATCCGATGGTGGGACGTTCGATGACGGTCAGCAGGAGCTGTCCGTCCGCGGATTCAACGCGTACGTCGTCGAAGAACCCGGTCGCGTACAGGCTTTTGATGATTTCCCCGCCGCGGCCGTCGTTGTAGGCATCGCCGATTTTTACGGGCAGGTAGTTGAATACGGTACTCGGTTCGGTACGCTGCAAGCCTTCGATACGGATGTCTTGGATGGTAAAGTCGGCAAATGCCAAAGGCGATATGCCCAAGACCATCAGTGCGGAAGCAATCTGTTTCAGTTTCATCATAAGTTCCTTGTGGTGCGTTATGCTTTCAGACGGCATAACGAAACGTGAAATTCAGCCAAGCAGGCGGGTAATGTCGTTGAAAAAAGCGATTGCCATCATCAGCATCATGAGGGCAAGCCCGAAGCGCAAACCGATGTTTTGGATGCGTTCGCCCAAAGGTTTGCCGCGTATCCATTCGGCAGTATAAAACACGAGGTGGCCGCCGTCCAAAACGGGAACCGGCAACAGGTTCAGCACGCCGAGGCTGATGCTGACCAGCGCTAAAAATTCCAAATAACTTTGCAAGCCGAGTTCGGCGGACTGTCCGGCAATATCGGCAATGGTCAGCGGACCGGAAATATGGCTGGCGGAAGCATTACCGCTGATGAGTTTGCCGAAAAACTTGACGGTTGTCCACGAGTAGGAAACGGTTTTTTCCCAACCCATGCCGAATGCGCGGACAACAGACGGACGGTAGTTGCGGCGGATTTGCGCGTCCCATGCCTTGTCGGGCTGCGGACGGAGGCCGACGCGCCCGATCAGGGTGTGGTCGGGCTGTTCGACAGTATCGGGGCGGATGTCGGCGGTATGGGTTTGTCCGGCGCGTTCGTAGGTTAAGGCAATTTTCCTGCCCGGGCTTTGGCGGGTCAGGTTTGCCCATTCTTGCCATGAGGTAATGGGTTTGCCGTCGGCGGCAGTCAGCTTGTCGCCTGTTTTCAAGCCTGCTTTGTCGGCGGGGCTGCCTTTTTCTACTCCGCCGATAACGGTACTGATTTTAAATGGCATCAGGCCGATGTAGCCTTGGTTTTTCGCAATTTTACCTGCTTCTTCCGTGCCTGCGGCGTCGATGGTGCGGACGGTTTGCGCACCTGATGCCGTCTGAACGGCGACGGCGACTTTGCCTGCCTCAAGGTTGAGGGCGATTTCGGTTTGCGCGCTGCCCCAATCTTCAACGGGTGTGCTGTTGACGGATTGTATTTTGTCGCCGCTTTGGAAGCCGGCGCGGGCGGCAATGGTGTCGGGTTCGACTGTGCCGACATAGGGGCGCAGTTCGGTAACGCCGAAGGAAAAGCTCAGTCCGTACAGCAAAACCGCCAGTGCGAGGTTGGTCAGCGGGCCGGCGGCGACGATGGCGATGCGCTTGGCGGGGTGTTGTTTGTCAAAAGCGTAGGGTAAATCGGCTTCTGATACTTCGCCTTCGCGCGTATCGACCATTTTGACGTAACCGCCCAACGGAATCGGGGCGAGGCACCATTCGGTGTCGCCGCGCTTTCGGGTAAAAAACGGTTTGCCGAAGCCGACGGAAAAACGCAGCACTTTTACGCCGCATAATTTTGCAACGGCGTAGTGTCCGAATTCGTGCAGGCTGACCAAAATCAGGATGGCGAAGATAAAAGCTAGAAGGGTGTGCAAATGGTTTTCCTTTGATAACGGTGTTCAGACGGCATCAGCGCAGTGTGCCGATAAATGCCCGCGCTTGTGCGCGTGTCCGGGCATCTTGCGCCAAGAGCCCCCCTATATCGCCTATGCCGTCTGAAAAGTCTTGTGCGAGACAGTGGGCGACGGTTTTGGCAATGTCGGTAAACTTAATCTGCCCATCCAAGAAGGCGGCGACGGCGGCTTCGTTGGCGGCGTTCAAGACGCAGGGTGCGGTTCCGCCCGCGTTCATGGCTTCATAGGCAAGCTTCAGACAAGGGAAGCGGTCAAAGTCGGGCTTTTGGAAGGTCAACGCAGACAAGGCGTCGAAATCCAGGTCGCCGACACCCGAATCAATACGTTCCGGCAAGCCCAAACAATAAGCGATGGGCGTACGCATATCGGGATTGCCCAGTTGCGCCAGCACGGAGCCGTCGCGGTAGCGCACCATGCTGTGTATCACGGATTGCGGATGGATGACGACTTCGAGTTTATCAGGCGGGCAGTTGAACAGCCAATGCGCTTCAATCAGCTCCAAACCTTTGTTCATCATGGTGGCGGAATCGACGGAGATTTTGCGCCCCATGCTCCAATTTGGGTGTTTGACCGCTTGCGCGGGCGTAATGCTGTCGAACGTGCCTAAATCGGTCGTCAGAAACGGGCCGCCGGAAGCGGTCAGGATAATCGAACGGATGCCGTGTTCGTTCAGACGACCTGTGTAATCGCGCGGCAAAACTTGGAAAATGGCGTTGTGTTCGCTGTCGATGGGCAACACTGCCGCGCCGTTTGCGCGGGCGGTTTCCATAAACAACGAGCCGGAAACCACCAGCGTCTCTTTGTTCGCCAGATAAATGGTTTTGCCTTTTTGCGCCGCCGCCAGCGCGGAAGGCAGCCCCGCCGCACCGACGATGGCGCACATGACACCGCTGACTTCGTCGGCAGACGCAACGTCAACCAATGCCTGCGCGCCGTGTAAAACCTGCGTCGCCGTGCCGTCGCGTTTCAACAGGGCTTCAAGCCGGGCGGCGTGTTCCGCATCGGCAACGACGGCATATTCGGGGCGAAACGTTTGACATTGCGCCGCCAGTTTCTCGACCTGCTTATGCCCTGCCAGCGCGAATACGCGGAATTTTTCGGGGTGGCGGGAGACAACGTCCAGCGTGCTTTCGCCTATGCTGCCGGTACTGCCTAATATGGTCAGGACTTGTGGTGTCATAATGAGGATAACTTTATACCGGATGCCGTCTGAAGCGTTTTCAGACGGCATAGAATCAATTTAAAACCGACATCATCGCCGCATAGACGCTGATGACGGCAATCAGGCTGTCGGTGCGGTCGAACACGCCGCCGTGTCCGGGCAGCAGATTGCTGCTGTCTTTGATGCCCGCCGCGCGCTTGAGCCAGCTTTCCAACAGGTCGCCGCATACGCTGACAACAGTCAGCACCAAACCGATTAACACGGTATCGAACCAGCCTGTATCGAATGCCAGCCAGCTGGCACTTCGTACGGCAGTCATGTACACGGCCACGCAAACCGCGCCGCCGATTGCGCCTTCCCAGCTTTTGCCGGGGCTGATTGCCGGTGCGATTTTGTGTTTGCCGAACGCCTTGCCGCTGAAATACGCGCAAACGTCGGCAACCCAGACCAAACCCATCACGGCGAGCAGCGGCAGGGCATCATCGGGATGCGGGCGCAGGGATACGAGCGCGAACCAAAACGGCATGACCAGAAGCCAGCCGACGGCATAAACCTGCCAACCGCCGTTGAGCCTCCATTTGAATCTCAACCATAAAGGCATGATGGCGAGCCAAAATGCCAAAACAACATACCAAACCAAATTAGGCAGCATCCAGCCGCCCGCATAGGCAACCACGCCGAAAACCAAGGTTGCGGCGAGGTAATGGTTGGTTTTGATTTTGCACAAGCCGCCCATACGGGCATATTCCCACAAGGCAATCAGGGCAATCAGTCCGCAAAATGCAGCCCACAACCATTGCGGCGCGTAAAACAGCATGCACAGCATCAACGGCAGCAGCCACATGGCGGTTATTACCCGTTGTTTCAGCATATTCAGTTCCTTTGCTGTTCGATAGGCAGTTGCTCGGAGGTGCGTCCGAACCGCCGTTCGCGTTTTTGGAACGAAGCGACGGCGGCATCTAAGGCGGTTTCGTCGAAATCGGGCCACAAAATATCGGTGAAATACAGTTCTGCATATGCCATCTGCCAGAGCAGGAAATTGCTGATGCGCGTTTCGCCGCCGGTGCGGATGAACAAATCCGGTTCCGGTGCATCACCCAGCATCAAGTGTTTGGCCAGCGTGTCTTCTGTAATCTCGGATACGCCTTCGGCAATCAGTTTGTTTGCCGCCTGCAAAATATCCCAACGTCCGCCGTAATCGGCGGCAATGCTCAGGGTCAGGCCGGTATTGTTTGCCGTCAAGGCTTCCGCCTCTTCGATGCCTTGCAGAATCTGCCGATTAAAGCGTTCGCGGCTGCCCAGTATTTTCAGGCGCATATTGTTTTCGTGCAGGCGGCGTACCTGCTTTTGCAAAGCCTGTAAAAACAGCCCCATCAGGAACGAAACTTCGTCTTCGGGGCGGCGCCAGTTTTCGGTTGAAAAGGCAAACACGGTCAGATATTGCACACCCAGTTTGGCGCAATGCTTCACCATATTTTCTAATGCGTCCAAACCGCGTTTGTGTCCCATTATGCGCGGGAGGAAACGTTTTTTCGCCCAACGGCCGTTGCCGTCCATAATTACGGCGATATGCTTGGGAATGGCGGTGTGTTCTAAAACGGCCTGCGTGCTGCTTTTCATGTCTGCCTTTCGCGGTTCGGCGTTCAAATGCCGTCTGAACGCCGAACCGTGCAGGTTAAATTGCCATCAAATCTTCTTCTTTGGCAGTCAGGAGTTTGTCGGCTTCGGTAATGTATTTGTCGGTCAGTTTTTGAACCGCTTCTTCGCCGCGACGTGCCTCGTCTTCGGAAATTTCTTTATCTTTGAGGAGTTTTTTGATGTGGTCGTTGGCATCGCGGCGCACGTTGCGGATGGAGACGCGGCCTTCTTCCGCTTCGCCGCGTACGACTTTAATCAGGTCTTTGCGGCGTTCCTCGGTCAGCATGGGCATCGGTACGCGGATCAGGTCGCCGACCGCTGCCGGGTTCAGTCCCAAGTTTGAATCGCGGATGGCTTTCTCGACTTTGGCCGCCATATTGCTTTCAAACGGTTTCACGCCGATGGTGCGCGCGTCCAGAAGCGTTACGTTGGCAACCTGGCTGACGGGGACCATGTTGCCCCAGTATTCGACTTCCACTTGGTCGAGCAGGCCGGTATGCGCGCGGCCGGTACGCACTTTCGCCAGATTTTCTTTCAGTACTTCGACCGAACGCTGCATCTTGCCTTCGGCTGTTTTTTGAATATCGTTAATCATATTGTTCTTTCGGTAAGATAAGGTAAGCGGGCAGCCGTCTGAAAAGCGCTTCAAACCTTTCAGACGGCATGAAAACTGTTAACTGCGAATAGTACCGTTATTCGGGCATGACGACAAGGTAGGCGGATTGGGGATGCCGTCTGAAGCGGCAGGCGTTTCAGACGGCATCGTGTTTGACCGTCAACTGTGTTCTCGTGTTTCAAGCAGGCTTTGGCGCAGGTGTTGGCGTTCGTGGGCATCCAGCCATTTGCGGCGGGTGCGTTGCAGCAGGATGACGAGGGCGGAAATTTCCTGACGCATATTGGTACTGAGCCAGAGGAAGCCCTGCCATTGGTAGTGGAGGTGTTCGGCGAGGGCTTCCAGTTCGGGGTTGATGTCGGTGTCGATGCGGATGCGGCGGGCGTGTCTGCCGTTGATAAGGGCGACGGTTTGTTGCAGGTCGGTTTGGAGCAGTGTGAAGTGGCGGTCGAGCAGCCGGATTTCGCTGCCGTTGAGTTTGGGAGATTGCAGCTTGGCGGCGGTGGTCAGGAGCAGCTCGGTGGTGTTGACGATTTTACGGTGGGCGTGCTGCATGGCTTCCATCATAGCGGGGCTGATGCGGCTTTCGCCCGATGTGGCGGCGAGGTGGCTGCGGCTTTTGACCATGCGTGCGTTGATTTGGCGCATTTTCGCCATGTTCTCCTCGAGGCGTTCGCGGGTCATGCGCCTGCCGTTGCTGATTTCGGCAATCATTTTGCTGCAGTCGGTCAGGTTGTCGGCAAGCATGAAACGCCACATCAGTGTGGATTTCAGCGGCAGGAGTTTGGCGGCGGCGATGGCGATGGCGGCGCCGATGAGGACGTTCATGGCGCGCATGAGTCCGCTGTCGAGCCATTCGTTGCCGTTGTCGCCGATGAGCATGCACATGGTCAGTCCGGCCAGCATGGGGACGTAACCGTTTTTGCCGACCGCTGACCAACCGGCCAGTGCGCTTGCCGTGCCGACGGTAAGGTAGAAGAGGAGGTTGTCGTGGAAATAATGCTGGTTAAGCCATAAGACGCTCAAACCCGCGCCCAGGCCGATAACTGTGCCGAGCATGCGTTCCACCGCCTTGGAGTAAATGGCGCCTTGGAACTGGAGCATGCCGAGGACGACGAAGACGGTCATGCCTATCCATTCGCCGTGTTGGAGGTGGAACAGCCGGGCGGAGGCGGTGGCGAACAGGACGGCTCCGCCGAGCCGGACGGAGTGGATGAGGCGGCGGTAGCGGTAGCGTTCGTAGGAGTTGAGCCAGCGGCTGGAAAGGCGGTTGCGTTGCGAGGTGTTCATATCGGTTGCCGTCTGAAGCGGAAATGTGAAAAAGCACAGGCTTCCCGGTGGAGGGAGGGTCTGTGCTTGGTATTGGTGCCGGAGAAGGGAATCGAACCCCCGACCTTCGCGTTACGAATGCGCTGCTCTACCGACTGAGCTACACCGGCTTTTTTCGTTATGATATATATGAATGGTTGTTTCTGCAACTTTTCGGGCGGCCGCACGGGTTTTGCACGGTATAATGCGGTTTGCTTCACGAGGAGGGTCGGTGATGTATGTGAACGAGAAATATCCCTATGCGGCTTTGTTTGCGGGATTGGTGTTTTTGACGCTGCCGTTCGCACTGTCGGTGCATGATGCCTTGGCATTTGTGTTCGGACGGACGGGGCTGCTGGTGTCGGTGTCGGACGGCGGATTCGTCTGGCGTGGTGGTTGGGACGGCACTGTTTGGTTTGTGTTCGGTGTGTTTGCGTTTTTGAATGTGGTTGTATCGGCGGGTCTGACGAAGCTGGCGTATAAGAAGATGATGCGGCGGCATTCCCGTTACGCGCTGTTTCTGTCGGGCGTGGCGGCTTGCGCGGCGGCGGCGGTGGCTTGGATTTTCGAGCTGTTGTTGGGCAGTGCCGCTTTGGGCGGACTGCGCGGGGAGGCGGTGTTGGAATATGCGTTTGCCGTGTGGCTGGTGTCGATGCTGACGCTGCCCAAACGCTTGACGCGCGCGCCGGTGCAGCCGGTGGTGTTTCACAGGAAAAAATAGGTTGGAACGGGAAATGCCGTCTGAAACGCCGATACGCGGTTTCAGACGGCATGTTTTTCCGTTAACATTACGCCTGAACATGGACAGGATAGGGATATGGAACGCAAAGAACGCCTGCAATCGGGTATCACCGCATTGGGTTTGGATATTTCCGCAGCGGCACAGGACAGGCTTTTGGCCTATGTGGATTTGTTGAAAAAGTGGAACAAAACCTACAATCTGACCGCCCTGCGCGACGAGGAAAAAATGATTGTCCATCATCTTTTGGACAGCCTGACGCTGCTGCCCCATATCGAGGGTGTGCAAACGATGCTGGATGTCGGCTCGGGCGGCGGCCAGCCCGGCATTCCGGCGGCGGTGTGCCGTCCGGATGTGCAGATAACCCTTTTGGATGCGAATACGAAGAAAACGGCTTTTTTACAGCAGGCGGTTATCGAGTTGGGATTGGACAATGTGCGCGTGGTATCCGGACGCGTGGAGGCGGTTTCGGACGTGCGTGCCGACGTGATTACCAGCCGTGCGTTTGCAGAACTGGCGGATTTTGTGTCGTGGACGGGGCATCTGTTGAAAGATGGCGGATACTGGGCGGCGATGAAGGGCGTATATCCGCAGGAAGAAATCGGCCGCCTGCCCGCCGGTGTTTTTGTAGAAAAAGTGGTGAAGGCCGATGTGCCGGATTTGGACGCGGAACGCCATATCGTCATTATTCGTAAACGCTGACCGTACGTCGGTCGGCATGAATACCTTTTTGGTGCGGATAACGGTAAAATTCCGCATAGTTTTCTTTTTTCAATTTATTTAGACGGGATATGGGTCGGTACATGAGTGCGAACATCCTTGCCATCGCCAATCAGAAGGGCGGTGTGGGTAAAACGACGACGACGGTCAATTTGGCGGCTTCGCTGGCATCGCGCGGCAAACGTGTGTTGGTGGTCGATTTGGATCCGCAGGGTAATGCGACGACGGGCAGCGGTATCGACAAGGCGAGTTTGGAGTCCGGTGTTTATCAGGTCGTACTGGGCGATGCGGACGTGCAGTCGGCGACGGTACGCAGCAAAGAGGGCGGATACGCTGTGTTGGGTGCGAACCGCGCGCTTGCCGGTGCGGAAATCGAGTTGGTACAGGAAATCGCCCGGGAAGTGCGTTTGAAAAACGCGCTCAAGGCAGTGGCGGAAGATTACGACTTTATCCTGATAGACTGCCCACCTTCGCTGACGCTGTTGACGCTTAACGGGCTGGTGGCGGCGGGCGGCGTGATTGTGCCGATGTTGTGCGAATATTACGCGCTGGAAGGGATTTCCGATTTGATTGCGACCGTGCGCAAAATCCGTCAGGCGGTCAATCCCGATTTGGACATCACGGGCATCGTGCGTACGATGTACGACAGCCGCAGCAGGCTGGTTGCCGAAGTCAGCGAACAGTTGCGCAGCCATTTCGGGGATTTGCTTTTTGAAACCGTCATCCCGCGCAATATCCGCCTTGCGGAAGCGCCGAGCCACGGTATGCCGGTTATGGCTTATGATGCGCAGGCAAAGGGTACCAAGGCATATCTTGCCTTGGCGGACGAGCTGATGGCGAGGGTGTCGGGGAAATAGGTCAATCCAAATCGGGCTGCCCGTGCCTTTATGCTGTTTGGCCGGGTGCGTTAATATGGCGGATTAAAATAAAAATACTTATATCGTCATTTATAGTGGATTAACAAAAACCAGTACGGCGTTACCTCGCCTTAGCTCAAAGAGAACGATTCTCTAAGGTGCTGAAGCACCAAGTGAATCGGTTCCGTACTATTTGTACTGTCTGCGGCTTTGTCGCCTTGTCCTGATTTTTGTTAATCCACTATATCGTCATTCCCGCAAAAACAAAAAAATCAAAAACACAAAACTGAAATATCGTCATTCCCGCGCAGGCGGGAATCTAGGTCTGTCGGTACGGAAACTTATCGGGAAAAACGGTTTTTCCAACCCTGAGACTCCGGATTCCTGTTTTCGCGGGAATCCGGTTTTTTGAGTTTCAGCCATTTCCGATGAATTCTTGCAGTTTTGGGTTTCTGGATTCCCGCTTTTGCGGGAATGACGAAATTTCAGTTTTTGATTTTTTGTTTTTGCGGGAATGGCGGTTTGGAAGTTACCTGAAATTCAAAAAAAAAACGGAAACCGGACGGATTGGATTCCCGCCTGCGCGGGAATGACGGATTTTAGGTTTTTTTTGATTTTCTATTTTTCGCGGGAATGACGGTTTGGGTTCTTTCTCTTTAAAGTTGCGATGCTGGAAATGCCGTCTGAAGGCTTCAGACGGCATTTTTGTGCCGGTTTAAAACAAGGCCTGCTGCGAGAGCAGGTTTCTGACGGGGGCGAAGTCGCGGCGGTGTTCGGGCAGCACGCCGTATTGTTTGAGGGCTTCCAGATGCTGCTTCGTGCCGTAACCTTTGTGTTTGTCAAAACCGTATTGGGGATGGCGTTGCGCCAGTGCGTACATTTCCGCATCGCGTGCGGTCTTTGCCAAAACGGATGCGGCGGAGATTTCGATGATTTTGCTGTCGCCTTTGACGACGGCTTCGGCAGGGATATTCAAATGTTCGGGAATGCGGTTGCCGTCGATGAATATTTTTTCGGGACGCACGGACAAGCCGCCAACGGCGCGTTTCATGGCGAGCATGGTGGCGTGCAGGATGTTGAGGCTGGCGATTTCTTCGGGCGTGGCGGCGGCGACGTGCCACGCGACTGCCTGATCTTTAATCATTTTGGCAAGCGCGTCGCGTTTTTTCTCGCTGAGTTTTTTGGAGTCGGTCAGTCCGGGCAGGTCGAATGTTTCCGGAAGGATGACGGCGGCGGCAAACACGCTGCCGACTAAAGGTCCGCGTCCTGCCTCGTCCACGCCGGCGGTCAGTATGTGCATGATGTTTCCTGTCGGGATGGTACGATGCCGTCTGAACGGTGTTTCAGACGGCATCGTACCGATGTGTTTATCTCGCGTCTTTAAACCCGCGCTTCAAATGCACCATCAGCAATGCCACTGCCGCAGGGGTTACGCCGGAAATGCGGCTTGCCTGCCCGACGGTTTCGGGTTTGTGCTGATTGAGCTTTTGCTGCACTTCTGCCGACAAGCCTTTGACTTTGCCGTAATCGATATCGTCGGGCAGCTTTAAGGTTTCGATGTCGCGGCGGCTGTCGATTTCTTCGTTTTGGCGGTCGATATAGCCTTGGTATTTGACTTGGATTTCGACTTGTTCGATGACTTCGGCGGCGAGGCGTTCAGACGGCATCGCGCCTTCGAGCGTCATCAGCGCGGCGTAGTCGAGGTTCGGGCGGCGTAACAAATCGTGCAGGTTGGCCTCGCGGCTGAGTTTTTGCCCGAACACGCGGATTTGTTCGTCTTCGGCGAGTTTTTGCGGTGTGTACCACGTTGTTTTCAAGCGTTGGATTTCGCGTTCGACGGCTTCGCGTTTTTCGTTGAACATACGCCATTGCGCTTCGCCCACCAAGCCGATTTTGCGGCCGTCTTCGGTCAGGCGCATATCAGCGTTGTCTTCCCTGAGTTGCAATCGGTATTCGGCACGGCTGGTGAACATTCGGTAGGGTTCGTTCACGCCTTTGGTGATGAGGTCGTCCACCAATACGCCGAGATAGGCTTGTTCGCGGCGCAGCAGGAGCGGGTCTTGTCCGCGCACATATTGCACGGCGTTCGCGCCTGCGAGCAGGCCTTGTGCGGCGGCTTCCTCATAACCCGTCGTACCGTTGATTTGCCCGGCGAAAAACAGTCCCTCAATGGTTTTGGTTTCGAGGCTGGCTTTGAGGTTGCGCGGGTCGAAGTAGTCGTATTCGATGGCGTAACCGGGGCGCAGGATATGGGCGTTTTCCAAACCTTTCATACTGCGGACGAGCGCGATTTGGATGTCGAACGGCAGGCTGGTGGAGATACCGTTGGGATAGTATTCGTGCGTGGTCAGGCCTTCGGGTTCGAGGAAAATCTGGTGGCTGTCTTTGTCGGCGAAGCGGTTGATTTTGTCTTCAATAGACGGGCAGTAGCGTGGGCCGACGCCTTCGATTTTGCCGGTAAACATCGGGCTGCGGTCGAAGCCTGAGCGGATGATATCGTGGGTTTGCGTGTTGGTATGCGTAATCCAGCAGGACACTTGGCGCGGATGCATATCGGCGCTGCCGCGTACGGACATGACGGGAACGGGTGTGTCGCCGGGCTGTTCGGTCAGTTGGGAGAAGTCAATCGTGCGCCCGTCAATACGCGGCGGCGTACCGGTTTTCAGACGACCTTGCGGCAGGTTCAATTCGCGCAAACGGCCACCCAGCGATTTGGCGGCGGGATCGCCGGCGCGGCCGCCTTCGTAGTTTTCCAAACCGATATGGATTTTGCCGGACAAAAACGTGCCTGCGGTCAGCACGATGGCGCGGGCTTTGAATTCCACGCCCATCGCGGTGATTACGCCTGAAATGCGTTCGCCGTCGAGCGTTACGTCTTCGACGGCTTGTTGGAAAAGGTCGAGGTTTTCTTGGTTTTCCAACATTTCGCGGATGGCAGCTTTGTATAAAATACGGTCCGCCTGCGCGCGCGTGGCACGCACCGCCGCACCTTTGCTGGCGTTCAGGCGGCGGAACTGGATGCCGGACTTGTCGGTGGCCAACGCCATTGCGCCGCCGAGCGCGTCGAGTTCACGCACAAGGTGGCCTTTGCCGATACCGCCAATGGAAGGGTTACATGACATTTGGCCGAGGGTTTCGATGTTGTGTGAGAGCAGTAGGGTTTGCGCGCCCATGCGTGCGGCGGCAAGCGCGGCTTCCGTGCCTGCGTGGCCGCCGCCGACGACGATGACGTCGTAGGTTTTGGGATAAATCATGTGGGTCATGTGTGTATTGCCTGACGGTGTTTCAGACGGCATTTATAGTGGTTTAACAAAAACCAGTACAGCGTTGTCTCGCCTTGTCCTGATTTTTGTTAAACCACTATATTCAATATGCCGTCTGAAAAACGAAATGGATTCAAAAGTAAAGGTTTGGGATTGTACGCTTTTTCGCTTTGTTTTTACAGTGCGCGCGGGAAGAGAAAAGCCGCTTCGTGAGGAAGCGGCTCCGGTAAGGGCGGGATTTACCAAACGTCGGATTTGATGCGGCGTTTCAGACCCGGATGTTCGGAAAGTTTGAATTCGGGGTCTTTGCCCATTTTCAGCTTGGCTGTGTAATCGCGCAGCAGCATGAATGCCAAGGGCGAGAGCAACAGGATGGCGATGAGGTTAATCCATGCCATGATGCCCATTGCCATGTCTGCCATATCCCATACCAAGGGTACGTTGGCAACCGCGCCGAAGTAGACCCATGCCAAAACCAGCATACGGAAAACGGCGGTAACCAGCCAATGGCTCTTGATGAATTGGACGTTGGACTCGGCATAGGCATAGTTGCCGATAACGGTTGAAAAGGCAAACATAAACAGGATGACGGCAAGGAAGCCTGCGCCCCATTCGCCTACCTGGCTGACGATTGCCGCCTGGGTCAGCGCCGCACCGCTCAAGTCGCCGTAAGGCTGTTGATAGGTCAAGACGATAAAGGCGGTGCATGAGCAGACGATGATGGTATCGACGAAAACGCCCAACATTTGAATCATGCCCTGGGAGACGGGATGTTTCACTTCGGCAGCGGCGGCGGCATTCGGTGCGGAACCCATACCCGCCTCATTGGAATACAGGCCGCGTTTGATACCCTGCATCATGGTGGTTGAAATCAGGCCGCCGAGGAAACCGCCTGCAGCCGAATCGAAGTTGAACGCGTTGGAGAAAATCTGACCGAACACGTCAGGAATCAGGGAAATATTGGTAACAATGATGAAGAGTGCTATGACGAGGTATAAAACCGCCATCAGCGGAACGATGATTTCCGCTGCTTTGGATACGCGGCGGATACCGCCGAAGATAATCGGGGCGGTCAGAATAACCAGGGCGACCCCGACATAGTGTTGGTCCCAGCCCCATGCCGCTTTGGTGGTATCGGCGATGGTATTGGTCTGTACGGCTTCAAATACAAAGCCGAAACAGAAAATCAGGCTCAGGGCGAACAACACGCCCAGCCATTTCTGCCCCAGCCCTTGAGTAATGTAGTAGGCGGGGCCGCCTCGGAAATGGTGGTTGTCGTAGTCGCGGACTTTAAAGAGCTGCGCCAGCGAAGATTCGACAAACGCCGAACTCATACCGATTAAGGCGGTTACCCACATCCAAAACACCGCGCCCGGCCCGCCGACTTTGATGGCGATGGCCACGCCCGCGATATTGCCCACGCCCACGCGGCTGGCAAGGCCGGTTACAAATGCCTGAAACGGCGTGATGCCGTGAGGGTCGTCCCCCTGTTTGCGGCCGCCGAGCATTTCTTTGATGCTGCGCCCGAACAGGCGGAATTGGACAAAGCCCGTGGTTACGGTGAAGAAAAGCCCCGTACCCAAAAGCATATAAACCAAGTATGACCACATCGGATCGTTGATGGCGCCGACCCAGCCGTGCAGCCATTCGGTAAAGTTCTCGTTCATATCGCTTCCTTAAAGTTGAAACCCGCACATATGGCGGTATGTAAGCAGGGTTTAAATTTTGTAAACGCCCATTCTAGCAGATTGTCAACAAAATCAGAAAAATTTACATCGCCGCGCGGCTGCGGCGTTAGAATCACATTTTGTTTGGAGCAAACGAAATGAAACAGCCCGTCTTTGCCGTTACTTCCGGCGAGCCTGCCGGCATCGGCCCCGATATTTGTTTGGACTTGGCATTTGCCCGCCTGCCCTGCCGCTGCGCGGTATTGGGCGACAAAAACCTATTGCGCGCGCGCGCCGAAGCCTTGGGCAAAAGCGTCGTCCTGCGCGACTTCGATCCGGAATCAGGCGGCGCGGCATACGGCGAGCTGGAAGTGCTGCACATTCCTGCCGCCGAAGCGGTTGAGGCCGGGCGGCTCAATCCCGCCAACGCCGCCTATGTGCTGCAACTTCTAGACACCGCGCTCGCAGGCATTTCAGACGGCATTTTCGACGGCATCGTTACCGCGCCGCTGCACAAAGGCATCATCAACGACGCGCGCGCAAGCACAGGTTTTTTCAGCGGGCACACCGAATATCTGGCGGAAAAAAGCGGCACGGGGCAGGTCGTGATGATGCTTGCCGGCAAAGGCCTGCGCGTCGCCCTCGTAACGACCCACCTGCCGCTGAAAGACGTTGCCGCCGCCATCACGCAACCGCTGATTGAAAGCGTCGCACGCATTTTGCATCACGACTTAAAACACAAATTCGGCATCAAAAATCCCAAAATCCTAGTCGCCGGACTCAACCCCCACGCCGGTGAGGGCGGACACCTCGGACACGAAGAAACCGACACCATTATCCCCGCGCTCGAAAACCTGCGCCGCGAAGGGATAAACCTCGCCGGCCCGTATCCGGCGGACACATTGTTCCAACCGTTTATGCTCGAAGGTGCGGATGCCGTATTGGCGATGTACCACGACCAAGGGCTGCCCGTGTTGAAATACCACAGCTTCGGACAGGGCGTGAACATCACACTGGGGCTGCCCTTTATCCGCACCTCCGTCGATCACGGCACCGCGCTCGATTTGGCGGCAACCGGCAGGGCGGACTCCGGTAGCCTGACTGCCGCCGTCCGAACTGCCGTCGAGATGGCGCGCGGCAGCCTTTAAAGATGATAAAAGACCCGTCATTCCCGCGTAGGCGGGAATCCAGACCTTCGGGCAGCGGCAATATTTAAAGATTATCTGAAAGTTTGAGGTTCTAGATTCCCGTTTTCACGGGAATGACGGGATTTTAGGTTTCTGTTTTTAGTTTTCTGTCCTTGTGGAAATGATGAAATTTTAAGTTTTAGGAATTTATCGGAAAAAACAGAAACCGCTCCGCCGTCATTCCCGCGCAGGCGGGAATCCAGACCTTCGGGCGGCGGCAATATTTAAAATTATCTGAAAGTTTAGAGGTTCTAGATTCCCGTTTTCACGGGAATGACGGAATGTTGCGGTAATTATGGGAATGGCGGAAGGTTGCGGGAATGACGGGAATGACAAAGTTTCAGACGGCATCGTCCACTCTCTGCCGTCATTCCCGCGCAGGCGGGAATCCAGCCTCGTCGGTACGGAAACTTATCGGAAAAAACAGTTTCTCCAACCCTGCGTTCTAGATTCCCGCTTTTGCGGGAATGACGAATTTAGGTTTCTGTTTTTGGTTTTCTGTCCTTGTGGGAATGATGAAATTTTAAGTTTTAGGAATTTATCGGAAAAAACAGAAACCGCTCCGCCGTCATTCCCGCGCAGGCGGGAATCCAGACCTTCAGGCAGCGGCAATATTCAAAAATTATCTGAAAGTTTGAGGTTCTAGATTCCCGTTTTCACGGGAATGACGGAATGGTGCGGGAATGATGGGAATGGCGGAATGTTGCGGTAATCATGGGAATGGCGAAGTTTCAGACGGTATTGTCCACCCTCCGCCGTCATTTCCGCGCAGGCGGGAATACGGCTTATTCGGTTTCGGTTTTTTTGAGGTTTCGGGCAACTTCTAAACCGTCATTCCCGCACAGGCGGGAATCCAGACCTTCAGGCAGCAGCAATATTCAAAAATTATCTGAAAGTTTGAGGTTCTAGATTCCCGTTTTCACGGGAATGACGGAATGGTGCGGGAATGATGGGAATGGCGGAATGTTGCGGTAATCATGGGAATGGCGAAGTTTCAGACGGCATTGTCCACCCTCCGCCGTCATTTCCGCGCAGGCGGGAATCCGGCTTATTCGGTTTCGGTTTTTTTGAGGTTTCGGGCAACTTCTAAACCGTCATTCCCGCGCAGGCGGGAATCTAGACCTTAAGGCAGCGGCAATATTTTCAAAGATTATCTGAAAGTTTGAGGTTCTAGATTCCCGTTTTCACGGGAATGACGAAAGGTTGCGAGAATGGCGGAATGTTTCGGTAATCACGGGAATGGGGAAGTTTCAGACGGCATTGCAGGTATCCGAATCTATGTAAAAAAGAGGTTCTGCGGAACAGAACCTCTTTTTGCCGCCGTCGGTTCAGCCTTGCCGGGTTTCGACTTGGATCATTTCTTCGGCAGGGACGGTTGCGGCTTCAGACGGCTTGGGCTGTTCGGAACGGCGCAAACCGCGTCCGGCTTGGACTTCGGGTTGTGCCGCCCATGCCTTCAATGCGGCAGGGTCGGTTTCGATCAGGACGAGTCCGCCGGTTTGTGCGGTTTCCCGTGCCTGTTCCGCCGCAGCCGTAAAGGTTGCGGTTTCAGACGGCATTTCCTGTGTTGCGGCTTTCGGTGCTACGCCTTCGGGAAGGATGGCGGCAACGGCCTGACGGATTTTTTCTGCCGCATCATAAACCAGTGCGTCGTTGTTTGAAACGGCGGGAGATGCTGTCGGAACGTCCCTTTCTGCAACCGGTTCGGCAATGCTGACGGTAATCGGAGCATTTGCATCGTTTTCCCCGAAAACATGGGCGACAGCGGAACGGACTTTGTCGGCGGTATCGTGAATATTCAGGTACTGCTCGATTTTGGCGGCAGACGGGATATTGCGTTTTTTGCCGTTTTGACGGCGGTCGCGCTGATTGTTGCGCTCGCGGCGTTCTTTGGCGTCGCGGCTGTCGCGTTCGCGGCGGTTGCGTTCGGATTTGGGCTTGCTGCCTTTGTCTTCTGAGGTATGCGGTTCGGACGGCGTGTTTTCTGCTGTCTGAACGGCTGTTTCGGCAACGGCGGCGGTTTCCGGCGCGGTTTGGCTGCGTTCGTTACGGCTGCCGTTGCGGCGGCGTTTGCCGGTTTGCACTTCAGTTTCGGACGGTGCGGCATCTGCAACGGTTGCGGCAGGCTGTACGTTGCGGCCTTGGATTTCCGCTTCGTTGGCACGTTCGGCGGCACGGTCGCCGCGTTCGTTGCGGCGGCGGTTGCCGTTGTTGCGCGTTTCGGCTTTGTCGGCACGCGCTTCCTGTCCGGCAGTTTTGCCTGCCACTTCGCGGACTTCTACTTTGCTGCCTTCGCGTTTGCTGCGGCGCGGGTTTTGGCGGCGGTTGTTGGCGCGGCTGCCGCTGCGGTTTGCCGTGCTGCGTTTTTCGGAGGTTTCGGCAACAGCCGGGGTTTCGGATGTGCCGCCGAAAATGCGTTTCAACCAAGCCTTGAAGCTGTCCCACCAAGAGGTTTTTTTCTCG
This sequence comes from Neisseria sp. Marseille-Q6792, assembly GCF_943181435.1. The sequence goes on along the minus strand of NZ_OW969598.1, from coordinate 1,364,251 downwards.
GGGGCGGCAGTCGGGGCGGGGCTGGTGTGGCGCACGCCTTTGACGGCGGGTTCGGGACGGGCGGCTTTGGCCCTTTCGCTGCCGAACGGTTTGGCGGATTCGTCTTCTTCCGGCTCGGCAACGCGCTTGTAGCTCGGTTCGCCGTCTTCTTCTACGTCGTCGGTGCGGATGCGGTTGATTTCGTAGTGCGGATTTTCGAGGTGGATGTTCGGAATCAGGACGACGTTGACATCCAAACGCTCTTCCATCGCAAACAGCTCGGCGCGTTTTTCGTTCAGCAGGAAGGTGGCGACATCGACGGGCACTTGGGCGCGCACTTCGCCGGTGTTGTCTTTCATCGCTTCTTCTTGAACCATACGCAAAACGTGCAGGGCGGTGGATTCGATGCCCCGAATCACGCCGGTGCCGGCGCAGCGCGGACAGGCGACGTGGCTGCTTTCGCCCAAGGCGGGTTTCAGGCGTTGGCGGCTCAATTCCAAAAGTCCGAAACGCGAAAGTTTGCCCATTTGCACGCGGGCGCGGTCTTTTTTGAGCGCGTCGCGCAGGACGTTTTCCACATCGCGCTGGTGTTTGGGGTTTTCCATATCGATGAAGTCGATGACGACCAAGCCGCCCAAGTCGCGCAGGCGCATTTGTCGGGCGACTTCTTCGGCGGCTTCCATATTGGTTTTGAACGCGGTGTCTTCGATGTCCGCGCCGCGTGTGGCACGGGCGGAGTTAACGTCGATGGAAACCAGGGCTTCGGTGTGATCGATCACAATCGCGCCGCCGGAAGGCAGGCTGACGCTGCGCGAAAACGCGCTTTCGATTTGGTGTTCGATTTGGAAGCGGGAAAACAGCGGCGTGTGGTCTTCGTAGAGTTTCAGACGGCCTATATTGCCCGGCATAACGTAGCTCATAAACTCGGCAACCTGGTCGTAAACTTCTTGGTTGTCCACCAGAATTTCGCCGATGTCGGGACGGAAGTAGTCGCGGATGGCTCGGATGAGCAGCGAGCTTTCCATAAAGAGCAGGTAGGGGTCGTGGTGCGCTTCGCCGGCTTCTTCGATCGCCTGCCAGAGTTGTTTGAGGTAGTTCAAGTCCCATTCCAACTCTTCCGCGCTACGGCCGATGCCGGCGGTGCGGGCGATGATGCTCATACCGTTCGGAATGTCGAGTTGCGCCATAGCGGCTTTGAGTTCTTGACGCTCTTCGCCTTCGATACGGCGGGATACGCCGCCGCCGCGCGGGTTGTTGGGCATCAGTACGAGATAGCGGCCGGCGAGGCTGATGAAGGTGGTCAGCGCCGCACCTTTGTTGCCGCGCTCGTCTTTTTCGACTTGGACGATGACTTCCATACCTTCTTTGAGCACGTCCTGGATGCGCGCGCGCCCGCCTTCGTAGCCGAGGAAATACGAACGCGATACTTCTTTAAACGGCAAAAAGCCGTGGCGGTCGGTTCCGTAATCGACGAAACACGCTTCCAGCGACGGCTCGATGCGGGTAATGATGCCTTTGTAGATATTGCCTTTGCGCTGTTCTTTGCCCAGCGTTTCGATGTCCAAATCCAGCAGGTTTTGTCCGTCGACGATGGCAACGCGCAGCTCTTCGGCCTGCGTTGCGTTGAATAACATTCTTTTCATGATCACCTCGTGGACGGGCGGCATTCGGGTGCGCCTGTCCGGTTCGGCATTCCGTAAGGCTGGGTTTTCCGATGTTTTCGGATAAAACCGGTAATCAGTTTTTGAGTTGAAAATCCGCAGGGATGCACGTTCCGGAGAACCGTGTGCGGAAGGGTCGGATACAGAAGGCTATAAAGATCGATGCGGCGGTCTGTCTGCCGCGTTCCGAACGCTGCGGTCGGAAAAATGGGGGCCGGCTTCTTCTTGTTATCGTGATGCCTGTGTTTTCGGGCGGTTTGCGTTTGGGGTTTGGGCCCGGCTGCCGTCTTACTTCCGCGCCGAAACGGCAAAATCAATTCAAACTTGACTACGTTCTGCGCCTGCCGGCTTGGAACAGGCGCAGGGAAAATGCTTTGCGGAGTGCTTTTTTAATATAAAATTCCGTTTTAAAGAGTAAACCGTTTCAGGGGGCGCGTCGGGCGCGCTTTTTGCTGAAACGGACGTTCGGATTATAGATGAAAACGCACGAAATAAGCAAAGATTCGGTCAGCTTGATAGGGGTTGCCGAACACGAGGCGGGGCAACGCCTTGATAACTATCTGATAAAAATCCTCAAGGGTGTTCCCAAGAGCCATATCCACCGCATTATCCGCGCCGGAGAGGTGCGGTTGAACAAAAAACGCTGTAAACCCGACAGCCGTATTGCGGAGGGGGATACGGTGCGGATTCCGCCTGTGCGCGTGGCGGAGAAGGAAATGCCGTCTGAAAGGCGTGCCGTCGTACCGGCGCGTGCGTTTGAGGCGGTGTATGAGGACGACGCGCTACTGGTGGTCAATAAGCCTTCCGGCGTGGCGGTACACGGCGGCAGCGGCGTGAGTTTCGGCGTTATCGAACAGTTGCGCCGCGCCCGTCCGGAGGCGAAGTATTTGGAGTTGGTTCACCGTTTGGACAAGGATACGAGCGGCTTGTTGATGGTGGCGAAGAAACGCAGCGCGCTCGTCAAACTTCACGAAGCCATCCGTAACGACCACCCCAAAAAAATCTACCTTGCGCTGGGGGTGGGCAAACTGCCGGACGACAATTTCCATGTCAAACTGCCCCTGTTCAAATATACCGGCGCACAGGGCGAAAAGATGGTACGCGTCAGTGCGGACGGGCAGTCGGCGCATACGGTGTTCCGTGTGTTAAGCCGTTTTTCAGACGGCATTTTGCACGGTGTCGGGCTGTCGCACCTGACTTTGGTGCGGGCAACGCTGAAAACGGGTCGTACGCACCAAATCCGCGTGCACCTGCAATCTCAAGGCTGTCCGATTGCGGGCGACGAACGCTACGGTGATTATCAGGCGAACCGGCGTTTGCAGAAGTTGGGTTTGAAGCGGATGTTTTTGCATGCGTCCGAGCTGCACTTGAACCATCCGCTCACGGGTGAGCCGCTGGTGTTGAAGGCGGAGCTGCCGCCGGACTTGGCGCAGTTTGCGGTGATGTTGGAAAACGGGACGAAAATGTGAACCCTGATGCCGTCTGAAGCCTTCAGACGGCATCGGGACGTGAAAGTATGTGGGGACAGACGAATATGGTTGATAAAAAAAGCCCTTTGATTGCCGTCAGTGTCGGCGAAGCGTCGGGCGACCTGTTGGGGGCGCACCTGATACGCGCCATCCGAAAGCGTTGCCCGCAGGCGCGGTTTACCGGCATCGGCGGCGAACTGATGAAGGCGGAAGGTTTCGAGAGCCTTTATGATCAGGAGCGGCTGGCGGTGCGCGGCTTTGTCGAGGTGGTCAGGCGGCTGCCGGAAATTTTACGGATACGCAGGGGGCTGGTACGGGATTTGCTGTCGTTGAAACCTGATGTCTTTGTCGGTATCGATGCGCCCGATTTTAATTTGGGTGTGGCGGAGCGGCTCAAACGGTCGGGGATTCCGACCGTGCATTATGTCAGCCCGTCGGTGTGGGCGTGGCGGCGGGAACGTGTGGGCAAAATCGTGCATCAGGTTAACCGCGTGCTGTGCCTGTTTCCGATGGAGCCGCAGCTTTATCTTGATGCGGGTGGACGTGCGGAGTTTGTCGGTCATCCGATGGCGCAGCTTATGCACTTGGAAGACGACCGTGAAACGGCGCGAAAAACTTTGGGCGTGGATGCCGGCATCCCCGTATTCGCCTTGCTGCCCGGCAGCCGCGTCAGCGAAATCGACTATATGGCGCCGGTGTTTTTTCAGACGGCATTATTGTTGTTGGAACGCTATCCCGCCGCACGCTTCCTGCTGCCTGCCGCAACTGAGGCGACGAAGCGGCGTTTGGCGGAAGTTTTGCAACGTCCGGAGTTTGCCGGATTGCCGCTGACGGTAACCGACAGACAGTCTGAAACGGTGTGCAGGGCGGCGGATGCGGTGCTGGTAACGAGTGGTACGGCGACTTTGGAAGTGGCGCTGTGCAAGCGTCCGATGGTCATCAGCTACAAGATTTCGCCGCTGACCTATGCTTATGTGAAACGCAAAATCAAAGTGCCGCATGTCGGCCTGCCGAATATCCTGTTGGGTAAGGAGGCTGTGCCGGAGCTGCTTCAACATGATGCCGTACCGGAAAAACTGGCGGCGGCGTTGGCGGACTGGTACGAATACCCCGATAAGGTTGCCGCGCTGCAACAGGATTTCAGGGTGTTGCACCTGCTGTTGAAAAAAGATACGGCGGATTTGGCCGCGCGCGCGGTTTTGGAAGAGGCGGGATGTTGAGCGGTTAATGGATTATCTTCTTGAAGCAGCACGTATTACAAAAAAAGGGGGAGAAATTGTGATTAATGGCACATCAAACAATAAGTATTTAAGAGGAATTCCAAATGAAGCAGAACTGGCCCGAATGGGATTAAGGTTAAAATATAATGGGCCGTTAACTGATTAATTTTGTTATATATGATTATATTTTATACTAATACGCTTACTTACCTTGTTTCATTTGTTCTTCGTAAATTTCTATTTTAGGCAATTGTGTCAGTTCAATAGGACATGTTGCTCCCCACCAAAAATGTTCTACATAAAACCAAGGATTATCTGGAAAATATAGCAACATCTCTTCCATATCCGGCCAAATTTTTCTTAATTCATCTACTTGTGTTTTTGGCGAACCGGTTAATATTTTTGGAGGATTTTCACGATAATCGCATAATTCAATAACACCATCTGATAAAAGTTCTTCCAAAAGGTCAAAAAATTTAATTTTTAAATTTGGGTCATAAATATTTAATGATAGATAGTCTTGATATATTCGAAACAATTCTCCTAATGTTTCACAATCTTTAAATAGGATATACTTATCTAAACCTTTCATTATTCAATTCCTTATCTAAATTTTAATTCCATTTTTTTCCTACCTACTAATGGATGATGTTGAAACTTAATCGTCCATTTTGCTCCAGTTTTTTCTCGGCTAGTTGAAAAATTCCTTAAAATGAAGGAAGAGTTTAAACAACTGAAATTTCATAAGAGTAGTAGAACCAACTTGGACTCAAAAAATCTTAAAACCATTGTTTTTGAAAAGGTAAAATAATATGACAACTTATACTATTCCAAGAAAAGATTATCAATTTCTGTATATATATGAGGGCACTCTATTAAACTATACTTTGAAAAACGATGAATTTCATATCATCGTTAATTGTGTGGATTATCCGGATTTACCTCAAGAGCTTCCTACCCCCAGTTATTCAGACTGGGTAAAAATTAAATTCAAGCAGTTCAGCTATCTGAAATTTATCTATGGATACGCTACAAAGAGCCAAGATATAAATATCGATAATACCTTGGAGCTTGGAGAATTAAAACAGGATGATGAAATCTTGGATTATGGAGGTGCGCTGGAAGTAATAGGCGGTAGGTATGATCTTCCGACCGGTTTTAGCATATATATAGTTTGCCGGGAAATAGAGTTAGAATTTTTAGATCAGGAGAGTTTCAATTAAATGAGCCGTAGCTTGTCATGCTGCGCAAGTATAGTGGATTAAATTTAAACCAGTACGGCGTTACCTCGCCTTGCCGTACTATCTGTACTGTCTGCGGCTTCGTCGCCTTGTCCTGATTTAAATTTAATCCACTATAACTTTATTGATATGCCGATACGGAGCCTGTCGGCAAAATGCCGTCTGAACAATATCTTTTCAGACGGCATTTTGTATGGGGGTTAACGGTTGTTCAGCCCGAGTACGTCCTGCATATCGTACAAACCCGTTTTGCCGTTGACCCAAACTGCGGCGCGGACGGCACCGGCAGCAAAGGTCATGCGGCTGCTGGCTTTGTGGGTGATTTCCACGCGTTCGCCGTCGGTGGCGAAGAGGGCGGTGTGGTCGCCGACGATGTCGCCTGCGCGGACGGTGGCAAAGCCGATAGTGGACGGATCGCGCGGACCGGTGTGGCCTTCGCGGCCGTAAACGGCGCATTGTTTGAGGTCGCGACCGAGCGCGCCGGCGATGACTTCGCCCATGCGTAACGCAGTGCCGCTGGGTGCGTCGACTTTGTGGCGGTGGTGGCCTTCGATGATTTCGATGTCGTAGCCTTCGTTTAATACGCGGGCGACGGTGTCGAGGATGTGGAAGGTCAGGTTGACGCCGACGCTGAAGTTGGCGGCGAAAACGATGCCTGTTTTTTCGGCGGCAGCGCGGATGGCGGCTTTGCCCGCATCGTCGAAGCCTGTTGTGCCGATGATGATGCAGACACCTTTTTCCACGCATTTTTGCAGGTGTTTGAGGGTCGGCTCGGGGCGGGTAAAGTCGATGAGTACGTCGCTTTGTGCGAGAACGGCGTCAACGTCGTCTGAAATGGCGATGCCGGTTTTGAGTCCGACGGCGTAGCCTGCGTCCAGCCCGAGGGCTTCTGAGCCTGAGTGTTCGAGCGCACCGGAAAGGACGGTGTCGGGATGGTTGTTGACGGCTTCAACCAATACGCGCCCCATGCGGCCGTTGACGCCGGCGATGGCGATTTTGAGCGGTGTCATGTGTGTTCCTTATTGTTTGTCTGCGTTTTGTTTCGCGCGGAGGGCTTCGGCGGCATTTTGGAGGGCGTCGCCTTCGGCGCGGACGAGCACGCCGTTTTCAAAATAGACGGTCAGATTGCTGCGTTCTTTGATGATGCCGTTGCGGGAGGTGTTGAAGGTATAGTCCCAGCGGTCGGTATGGAATGCGTTGTGCAACATGGGGCTGCCGAGCAATAGCAGGACTTGGTCTTTGGTCATGCCGGCGCGGAGGGAGGCGACGGCGCGGGGTTCGAGTTCGTTGCCCTGTATGATTTTGAGTTTGTACGAGGGGAACAGTGAAACGCGTTCGACGCTGCACGCGGTCAGGCTGAACAGGGCGGAAAGGACGAGTATGAGGGTTTTGTTCACGAGAGAACCTTTCTGTGCAAATCGGGATGTCTAGTGTAGTACTGCTTGAATATTTTATAAAAGCGAACGATAATCATACGCTTAAGCGGTATTTCACCCTGTCTGTGTCCGACTGCCCGTCCGCCGTTGCGGTTTTGCTATTGTAAACTGCTATGGCGTGATAGTGGGCAAGCAGGCTGAAATTGCGTATTATAGCGTCTATTATTTTACAGGGATATTGAATATTATGGAAAAATTCAGCAACATTGCGCAACTGAAAGACAGTGGACTGAAAGTTACCGGTCCGCGTTTGAAGATTTTGGATTTGTTCGAGACTCATGCGGAAGAGCATTTGAGTGCCGAGGATGTGTACCGTATTTTGTTGGAAGAGGGTGTGGAAATCGGTGTGGCAACGATTTACCGCGTGCTGACCCAGTTTGAGCAGGCGGGTATTCTGCAACGCCATCATTTTGAAACGGGCAAGGCGGTTTATGAGTTGGACAAGGGCGACCACCATGACCATATCGTCTGTGTGAAATGCGGCGAGGTAACGGAATTCCACAATCCCGAAATCGAAGCCCTGCAAGACAAAATCGCGGAAGAAAACGGCTATCGCATTGTCGATCACGCGCTGTATATGTACGGTGTGTGCAGCGGTTGCCAGACTAAGGGCAAACGTTAAAATCCGGACGGTTTGTTTTTTCAGACGGCATTCGTCATTTCGAATGCCGTCTGTGTTTTATGGAGGAGTGATATGGGCATTCCGTTGCTTGCGCCCGGAGATTATGCATTCCCCGATCCTGCCCGTGCATTGTCGGAGTACGAAGGGCTGGTCGGTGTGAGCAGGGATTTGGATGCGGGGAGACTGCTTGAGGCGTATCGGAACGGCGTGTTTCCGTGGTTTTCTCGGGACGGGTGGTTTTTTTGGTATGCGGTCGGGCCGCGTGCGGTGATTGTTCCCGAACGTCTGCACGTTCCGCGCTCGCTGGCGAAAACGCTGCGCAACGGCAGCTATCGGGTTACGGTCAACGGCTGTTTTGCGGAAGTTGTCGCGCATTGTGCGGCAGCGGCGCGCCCGAATCAGGATGGGACTTGGATTGCGCCTGAGTTTCAGACGGCATACCTTCAGCTGCATGAAATGGGACACGCGCATTCTTTCGAGTGCCATTATCCCGATGAAAACGGTAGAACGAGGTTGGCGGGCGGGTTTTACGGCGTTCAGATCGGCAGGGTGTTTTACGGCGAATCGATGTTCGCATTGCAACCGGATGCGTCGAAAATCGCGTTTGCCTGCGCTGTGCCGTTTCTCACGTCTTTGGGTGTGGAACTAATAGACTGCCAGCAGGACACGGAACATATGCGCCGTTTCGGATCGGAATTGCTGCCGTTTGCGGATTTTGCCGAACGTCTGCGGATTTTGAACGCCGTGCCGTTGAAAGAGGAAATCGGGCGGCGCGAAGTGGCGTGCAAGGGGCTTTGATGGCGGCTTATGCTTCGGTCAGGTTCAAATATAGTGGATTAAAATTGGAAATGACGACAGCCGGGTAAAATCACGGTGAAAAATGAAAAATGCCGTCTGAAACTTGAAAACATCAGGTTTCAGACGGCATTTTGTTTGACGGGTTATTTGAGTGGGCGCACTTCGAGTCCGAACATGCGGCGTGCAGTGTTCAGCATTTGACAGCTGAATCCCCATTCGTTGTCATACCATGCGAAGACTTTGACCATGTTGCCGTCGACGACTTTGGTCAGTGTGGCGTCGAAGTGGCTGGCTTCGGTGGTGTGGTTGAAGTCCATGGAAACAAGCGGCAGGGTGTTGTAGCCCAAAACACCTTTGAGCTCGCCTTCTTCGGAGGCGGCTTTCAGCAGTGCGTTGATTTCTTCGGCTGTCGTGTCGCGTTCGGCCTGGAAGCTTAAATCGACCAGGGAAACGTTGATGGTCGGTACGCGGATGGCAAGCCCGTCGAGTTTGCCTTTCAATTCGGGCAGTACCAGTCCGACGGCTTTTGCCGCGCCGGTTTTGGTCGGGATCATGTTCTCTATGCCGCTGCGTGCCCGGCGGAGGTCTTTGTGGCGTACGTCGGTTACGGTCTGGTCGTTGGTCAGGGCATGGATGGTCGTCATCGCGCCTTTGACGATGCCGACGCTTGCGCTCAATACTTTGGCGACGGGGGCGAGGCAGTTGGTGGTGCAGGAGGCGTTGGAAACGACGGTCATGTCGTCGGTCAGGACGCCGTCGTTTACGCCGTAAACGACGGTCGCATCGATATCATCGCCGCCCGGTGCGGAAATGAGGACTTTTTTCGCGCCGCTTTCCAGATGTATTTTGGCTTTTTCTTTACTGGTAAACGCGCCGGTACATTCCATGACCAAATCGACACCGAGTTCTTTCCACGGCAGTTCGGCAGGATTTCGGGTGGAGAAGTAGGGAATTTTGTCGCCGTTGATGATGAGGTGGCTGCCGTCATGGGATACGTCGGCGTCAAAGCGGCCGTGCACGGTGTCGAATTTGGTGAGGTGGGCGTTGGTTTCAAGGCTGCCGCTGGCGTTGACGGCGACGATTTGGAGCTGGTCTTGGATTTTATAGTCGTAGATGGCGCGCAAAACCTGGCGGCCGATGCGTCCGTAGCCGTTGATGGCGACTTTGATGCCCATAGTATTGTCCTTTTGTGGGGTTGTGGTGAATTTGGGGGCAAATTATAGCAAATTCGTAGTAGTGTGTAATTAATATTTTATTGAAAACGGGTTGTGCCGCCGTAAGGACGGAAAGGTGCGGGCGGTACGGATGCAGGAAGGCAAAGGTTAACGAAATGCCGTCTGAAATGAGTTCGGACGGCATAGAGGGGTATTATGGCGCGGTGTTTTGTGCGGCTTCCTGTTTGGCTTTGTATTGTTTGAGGTATTCCAGGGCGGCCGCTTTTTCGTTGTCGCTGCCGTATTTCATATCGCGTTGCGCCCGGCGCAGTTCGGCACGTTCGCGTGCTTCGGCAATTTGTTTGGCCTGATAGTCTTTCCGGTTGTCGGCGGCAACGAGCCGGTCTTGCTGGTTTTGTGCCTTTGCCATGGCTTTGGCGATGAGGTCGGCAGGGTTAAATGCTGTTTTTCCCGGTGTGTCGGGGGTTTGCCGGCGGGTGTTGTGGACGGCTGCTTCCCGTTCGGCAAGCATGGCTTTGCGTTCGGCTGTTTCCCGCTGTTTGCGTTCGTTATGCCTGAGATAACGCGTGCGGGCGTGTTCGGCAGCGGCAAAACGGCTGTCGGCGGACAGGCTGAAACGGCGCGCGCGCGGCAGGAAGGTATCGGAAACGGGCTGCATGTGGATGCAGTCGACGGGGCAGGGGGCGATGCAGAGTCCGCAGCCGGTACATTCGTCGGCGATGACGGTGTGCATGAATTTGCTCGCACCCATGATGGCATCGGTAGGGCAGGCGCGGATGCAGGCAGTGCAGCCGATACAGGCGGATTCGTCTATCCATGCCAGTGCCTTGGGTTGTTTTTTTGATGGTTCGGCAACAGGTTTGCCGAGCAGGGCGGAAATGTCCCGAATGACGGCTTCTCCGCCCGGGGCGCAGAGGTTGTGCGCTTCGCCTTGTAGTATGGCTACGGCATAGGGAAGGCAGCCTTCATAGCCGCATTCTCGGCATTGGGTTTGGGGAAGGAGGCGGTCGATGTCGTCGGCTGTGGTGGTCATGGCGTTAAATTGCGGAATCGGAAGGGGATATTTTAGCAGAATTGTGTGCTGCGACCGTTTCGGATGATATGCGGTGTTTTGTTATAATGGAGCGGCGTGTGCTGTTTCAGACGGCATTTTGTCTGTTTTTCCTGTTCGGACGGTCTATGAACGAATTTTCGCTTGCTCCTATTGTGATTGTTTTGCTGGTGTCGGTTATTACGGTGATCCTGTGCCGCAAGTTCAACATTCCCTCCATGCTGGGTTACCTGCTGGTGGGCTTTTTGGCGGGACCCGGTATGCTCAGCCTGATTCCGAAAAGTCATGCGACGGATTATTTGGGTGAGATCGGGATTGTGTTCCTGATGTTCAGCATCGGTTTGGAGTTCTCACTGCCCAAGCTGAGGGCAATGAGGCGGCTGGTGTTCGGGCTGGGCGGTTTGCAGGTCGGCGTTACGATGCTGTCGGTAATGGGCATACTGATGCTGACGGGCGTGCCGTTCAATTGGGCATTCGCCGTGTCGGGCGCGTTGGCGATGTCGTCTACGGCGATTGTGAGCCGGATTTTGTCGGAAAAGACGGAATTGGGGCAGCCGCACGGTCAGATGGCGATGGGCGTGTTGTTGATGCAGGATATTGCCGTTGTTCCGCTGATGATTCTGATTCCTGCGTTGTCGGGGAATGGCGGGGAAGGCAGCCTGTGGGTGGCACTAGGCCTTGCCGGATTGAAAATGCTGATTACGCTGGGCGTATTATTCGTTGTCGGCAGCAAAGTCATGTCGCGCTGGTTCAGGCTGGTTGCCAAACGCAAGTCGTCTGAACTGTTTATGATAAATGTTCTGCTGGTAACTTTGGGTGTGGCTTATCTGACTGAGCTGGAAGGTTTGTCTATGGCGTTGGGCGCATTCGTTGCCGGCATGCTGCTTTCGGAAACGGAATACCGTTTCCAGGTGGAGGACGACATCCGTCCGTTCCGCGACATCTTGCTCGGTTTCTTCTTTATTACGGTCGGTATGAAGCTGGATGTGCAGGCCTTGATCGGCGGCTGGCGGCAGGTATTGATGCTGTTGGCAATGCTGCTGGTGTTGAAAGCACTGGTTGTGTTTGCCATTGCCTTCAAAATGAAACATTCGGTCGGCGACAGCCTCAAAACGGCTTTATATCTCGCGCAAGGCGGCGAGTTCGGCTTCGTGATGCTGGCCATTGCCGGGCAGCTTGATATGGTTTCGCCCGAATTGGAACAGGCGGCGACGGCGGCGGTGCTGCTGTCGATGATTATCGCCCCCTTTGTGTTGGGCAGCAGCGATGCGCTGGTAGGGCGTTTGGTCAAGTCAAGCTGGGATATGAAGTCGCTTGACCTGCACAGTATGTTGGTGGAAACCATGAGCAAGTCAGACCATGTGTTGGTTATCGGTTTTGGCAGGGGCGGGCAGACGGTCGGACGCGTCCTTGCCCAAGAGGGTATCCCGTATTTCGCACTTGATTTGGATATTGCGCGTGTACAAGTCGCGAGAAGTGCTGGCGAGCCGGTATCGTTTGGTGATGCGAAACGCCGGGAAGTATTGGAAGCCGCCGGCTTGGGGCGCGCGAAAATGGTGGTGGTTACGCTCAACAATATGCACGAAACGCAACACGTTTTAGACAATGTGCTGTCCATGTATCCCAATATGCCCGTATATGTGCGTGCCACCAATGACGATTATGTGAAAACGTTTACCGATATGGGCGCGGAAGAGGCCGTGTCGGACACCAAAGAAACCGGACTCGTGCTGGCAGGCTATGCGATGTTGGGCAACGGCACGTCGTACCGGCACGTCTATCAAACGATGGCAAATATCCGCCACAGCCGTTATGCCGCGTTGGAGGGTTTGTTTGTCGGTAGTGATGATGAGGCAGGATTCGGCGAAAATGGCGAAACCGTCCGCCACGCCTTTCCTTTGGCTGCAGAAGCATACGCCGTCGGCAAAACAGTCGGCACGCTTCCGATGGCGGCTTACGGCATCAAACTCTTGTTCGTCCGCCGCCGCACAGGCCGGATTGAAAACCCGGATGCCTCGTTTACATTGGAAGGCGGTGACGTGTTGGTGGTCGCAGGCAAAAAAGAAGAAATTATCTCTTTTGAAAACTGGAGTTTGCAGGGAATATAAATGAAATTCCGAAATAAGGCTTGCGCCATTTTCGGTTATTTGGTTTAATAACGCTTTCGCAAAATTTATGGGTGATTAGCTCAGTTGGTAGAGCGTCTGCCTTACAAGCAGAATGTCGGCGGTTCGACTCCGTCATCACCCACCAAGTTTCCTTTCATTGTTGTTAAACAGTGGATGCGCGGTGGTAGCTCAGTTGGTTAGAGTACCGGCCTGTCACGCCGGGGGTCGCGGGTTCGAGCCCCGTCCGCCGCGCCAAATCTTAAAAATACTGTGTTGACTTTACAGTATTAAACATAATTGGGTGATTAGCTCAGTTGGTAGAGCGTCTGCCTTACAAGCAGAATGTCGGCGGTTCGACTCCGTCATCACCCACCAAGTTTCCTTTCATTGTTGTTAAACAGTGGATGCGCGGTGGTAGCTCAGTTGGTTAGAGTACCGGCCTGTCACGCCGGGGGTCGCGGGTTCGAGCCCCGTCCGCCGCGCCAAGTATTGAAAATACCGACCTTAAGGTCGGTATTTTTTCGTCTGCCCGATTTGATGGGTTTGTCTGTTTTGGGTCTGTTTCGCCCGGATATTGCTGTCTTAATCCAGTTTTTTATCATTGGATGGTATTTTCGATACGGATTCGGACAGTTGTTGCGTGCTGTTCTGATGTTGCTTACCTGTCGTATCAATGGGCAGTAGGATGCTTGCGGATTTTATGGCTTCCTTCTTGCCGTTTTGTGGGTTGAAATGTCGGCGGATATGTCGGATATTTTTGAAAATGCCGTCTGAAGGTTTTCAGACGGCATTTTTGTCAGGCGGTTTCGGGTTCGCGGATGGGGAAGTTGAGAAGGGCGGCGGTTCCGGCCAGCAGTGCGTCGGCATACCACATCCAGCCGTAGTCGCCGAATTGTGTAATCACGATGCCGCCGATGTATGAGCCGAGGAATCCGCCGATTTGGTGGCTGAGCATCGTCAGTCCGAACAGGGTGGCGAGGTAGCGTGTGCCGAAGAGTTTGCCGGTAACGGCGGCGGTCGGGGCGACGGTGGCGAGCCATGTGAATCCGAGTGCGGCGGCAAAAATATAGAAATTAAAGTCGGTCTTGGGCGAAAAAATGTAGATGAGTATCATCACGGCGCGCGAGGCGTACAGTCCGAACAGGACGTATTTGCCCCGAACGCGGCTTGTACACCAGCCGGAAAAAATGCAACCGGCGATGTTTGCTAGTCCGATGATGGCAATGGATGTTGAGGCGACGGTGGCGGGCAGTCCGCACAGGGCGACTTCCGTGGGTAGGTGGGTGACGAGAAAGGCGATGTGGAAGCCGCAGGCAAAAAAGCCCAGGTGCAGCAGGATGTAGCTTGGGGTTTTGAAGGCGGTTTTGACTGCTTCTCCGAGGCTTTGTCCGTGTGTGGCTTGGGCGTGTTGGGTGTGGGCGGCGTTGTTGCCATCGGCAAGCCACCATGAGACGGGCAGAATCAGCAGGGCGATTGCGCCCCAAACGTAAAATGTGCCCGTCCAGCCGACTTCGGGCAGGACGACGAGTCCTTGAACCAGCGGTGCGAACAGGAATTGTCCTGCCGAACCGCCTGCGTTGACCAGTCCGGATGCCAAGCCGCGTTTGTGTGCGGGGACTTGGGCGGCGACCTGTCCCATAATGATGGAAAACCCGCCGGAACCGGTGCCGAATGCGAGCAGCAGCCCGACGGCAATCATCAGCCCCCAATAAGTCGGGATGTTGGGGGCAATCAGGCAGGCGCAGACGAGCAGGACGGCACCGCCGCTTAATACCCTGAACGCGCCGAAACGGTCGGCAAGCGCGCCGGACAATGGTTGCGATATGCCCCACATCAGTTGGAAAACGGCGATGATGAGGCTGAATTGGGCAATGCTCAATTCGGTGGTGTTGACGACGGGTTGGACGAATAGTCCGAGCGTCATCCTCATCCCGATGGTAATCAGCAGGATAAATGCGGCGGCGGCAATGACCGTCCAGAGCTTGGGTGTTTTCGATGCGGTGTGCGTCATAATGTGTATTTTGAGTCGGTTAAGTTTGCGAATTTTAACAAACCGGATGATTCGGGCTAAATAATTCCTGATTCTTTGGATATAGCGCGAAGGTACGGGCAAATGCCGTCTGAAAGGTTGGAACTTGGACGGACAATAGAAAATGCCGTCTGAAACGGTTTCAGACGGCATTTCGATGTCGGCAGCAGTCGTGCGGAATCAGCCTTTGAAGCGTTTGAACACCAGCGTGCCGTTGGTGCCGCCGAAGCCGAAGGAGTTGGAGATGGCAACGTCGATTTCCGCGTCGCGTGCTTCGTTGGCGCAGTAGTCCAGATCGCAACCCGCTTCGATGTCTTGTTCAAAGATATTGATGGTCGGTGGAACTTTGCCATCGTGTATCGCCAAAATGCTGTACACAGCCTCCACGCCACCCGCCGCGCCGAGCAGGTGGCCGGTCATGGATTTGGTCGAGCTGACGACGGTTTTGTAGGCGTGTTCGCCGAACGCGCGTTTGAGGGCTTTGGTTTCGTTGGCATCGCCCAAGGGGGTGGACGTGCCGTGTGCGTTGACATAATCCACATCTTCGGGATTCAGTCCGGCATCTTTCAGCGCGCGGGTAACTGCCAGCGCAGGGCCTTCTTCGTTCGGCGCGGTGATGTGGTAGGCATCGGAACTCATGCCGAAGCCGACGATTTCGGCGTAAATTTTCGCACCGCGTTTTTTGGCGTGTTCCAATTCTTCCAACACCAATACGCCCGCGCCTTCGCCGATAACGAAGCCGTCGCGGCCTTTGTCCCACGGACGGGAAGCGGTGGCGGGATCGTCGTTGCGGGTGGAGAGGGCTTTCATAGCAGCAAAACCGCCTACGCCCAAAGTGCTGATCGCGCCTTCGGCACCGCCTGCAATCATTACGTCAGCGTCGCCGTATTTAATCAGTCGGGCGGAGTCGCCGATGGAGTGCGCGCCGGTGGTGCAGGCGGAAACCATCCCGTAGCTGGGGCCGCGGTAGCCTTTGAGGATGGTAACGTGTCCGGAAATCAGGTTGATCAGCGAACCGGGGATAAAGAAAGGATTGATTTTGCGCGCGCCGCCTTCGATTACGGCTTTGCCGGTGGCCTCGATGCTGGGCAGTCCGCCGATGCCGGAACCGATGTTTACGCCGACACGGTCTTTATCGAGGTTTTCTACATCGTCCAAACCCGAATCGGCAATTGCCTGCAGTGCGGCGGCAATGCCGTAGTGGATAAATACGTCCATGCGGCGTGCTTCTTTTGCACTGATGTAATCGCCGATGTTGAAATCGCGGACTTCGCCGGCGATTTGGCTGTTGATGTCGGATGCGTCAAAGCGGGTAATCTTGCCGATGCCGCTTTTGCCTGCGAGCAGGTTGTTCCATGCTTCTGCAACGCTGTTGCCGACAGGGGAAACTTGACCTAAGCCTGTAATGACTACTCTTCTCTGACTCATGATAATCTCGCTGTTGGTTGTCGGTGCGGCATATGGGGGTGTCGGACATATGCCGTCTGGAATTCCCGGCAGGTATTTAAACGGAGTTTAAGCAGTTTGCCATATAAGGGAAAAGCCTCTATTGCACGGTGCAGCAGAGGCTGTTGTGTCGGGCGATGACCGATTAGCCGTTGTGGGCGTTGATGTAGTCGATAGCCAGTTGGACGGTGGTGATTTTTTCGGCATCTTCGTCAGGGATTTCGCAGCCGAAGGCTTCTTCCAGAGCCATAACCAGTTCTACGGTATCCAAAGAGTCTGCGCCCAAGTCGTCTTGGAAAGAAGATTCGTTTTTCACGTCGGCTTCATTTACGCCCAGTTGTTCAGCAACAATTTTCTTAACTTGTTGTTCGATGTTTGACATGTCAGTCGTTCCTTTATGCCTTGCGGCAGGTTGTTTAAGGGAAATAAATCGGTGGTATTGTACCGACTTTTAATAGAGTTTTCTATCTAATGCCTATTATATCAATATTTGCGGATTTGTACATTTTTGGGTGGTGCCGGTTTTAACGTTCAAATTTGATATGTATGCCGTGTCCGGCATGTGATTTCGGTTAAAATGGCAACATTTCCATCTGGAGCAGGAAGCCCGTTATGTATTCATTTGCCCGCCGTATCCTATTTGCGCTTGATGCCGAGAAAGCCCACCACTTCACGCTCGACGCGCTCAACATGGTTTATAAATTGGGTCTGATTCCCGTAACCGACAACCGTACCAAACCTGTAAAACTGATGGGTATGGATTTGCCCAATCCTGTCGGACTTGCCGCAGGGCTCGATAAAAACGGCGAATACATAGATGCTTTGGCCGCGCTCGGCTTCGGTTTCATCGAAATCGGCACGGTAACGCCCAAACCGCAGCCCGGCAACCCGCAGCCGCGTCTCTTTCGCGTTCCCGAACACCAAGGCATCATTAATCGCATGGGTTTCAACAACCACGGTATCGACACCATGATACGCAACATCGAAAAAAGTAAATTCAGCGGCGTATTGGGCATCAACATCGGCAAAAACGCCGTAACACCTATCGAAAACGCTGCCGATGATTATTTAATCTGCCTCGAAAAAGCCTACGCACACGCAAGTTACATTACCGTCAATATTTCCTCGCCCAACACTAAAAACCTCCGCGCGCTGCAAGGTGGCGACGAGTTGAGCGCATTGCTTGAGGCTTTGAAAAACAAACAGGCACAGCTTGCCTCTGCACACGGGAAATACGTTCCGCTCGCCGTCAAAATCGCCCCCGATTTGGATGAAGCACAAATCGAAGACATCGCCCATGTTGTCAAATCCGTCGAAATGGACGGCATCATCGCTACCAATACCACCATCGACAAATCAAGTCTCGGCAGCCATCCGCTCGCAGGCGAGCAGGGCGGTTTGAGCGGGCTGCCCGTTCATGAAAAAAGTAATCGGGTGTTGAAGCTGTTGGCAGACCATATCGACGGCAAGCTGCCGATTATCGGCGTAGGCGGCATCATGAACGGCAAGGATGCGGCAGAGAAAATCCGCTTGGGCGCAACTGCCGTCCAGGTGTACAGCGGATTGATATACAAAGGTCCGGCATTGGTCAAAGAATGTTTGAAGGCTTTGGCGCGATGACGCGTCCCGCACAAAATGCCGTCTGAAAGCACGTTTTACCGTTCGGACGGCATTTTCATTTCCTTTTTCCGCCTGCCGCCCTTTGAAAATCCCTTATTCAAATGATAAAAAGGGCGCGGGCGTTGGCTTGGCGGAAGGCAGGTAATCCAATTTGAAGGACGCGGAAGCCGATACGTTAAAAAGGATGAAAAATGGAAAACGGGCAACGGAATAAACGGTTTCCCTTGGAAAAACGAATTTTTTATCTGGAGCATTCGGGGCGGTATCTGATGATTTGCGCCTTATCGGATTATTCCCAAAACAAACATACTGTCGTTATGGCAAATTTCATCTATCCGGATGAAAAAACGGATTGGCGGAATTTGGATGATTTATTCAATGAGTTGGTTTTAGAGGAATTGCAGGCTTCATTTATGGATTGGTATCCGACTGTTGAAGAGGCAATCAGCCGTCATTTGGAAGACTTTTCGTAACAGGCGTCAATCGAAAGGGGTGGAATGACGGGGCAGGCAAACTGATGCGTGAACACGAAGCAGGCAACCGGAGTAAAAAATGAACCTTGATTTAATTGCGCAAAAAGTCAGCTTTTCATGGAAGGATATTCTGTGGGGGTATGAGAATAAATACTTGGGTTGGGCTGATGTAGTAGCTTATGCCCGAAAAATGACGCTTTCAGATCATGATGAACGCGTGTTCAAGCTATCTTTAATCAACAAATCCAATATTCTTGAATTAAAGCCTGTTCTGGAAGATTTGGCTTCGGAAATGAGGGATTATTCCCCTAAAAATTGGCTGTACGTCCTCTTAAGC
The DNA here is from genome assembly GCF_943181435.1 of Neisseria sp. Marseille-Q6792. The sequence continues at coordinate 1,345,586 of NZ_OW969598.1, read as the reverse complement.
GATGTATTCCATAGAAAAGAAGAATTTGAGGATCCTTTGGGGGAAGTTGAAAAAATTTATGCAGATTTCGATTATCCGGAAGAAATAGAATCATTTGTCAGATATATGCCGCCTAAAGACGGTTATATTCCTTCTGCCCACAGCTATGAAGAAAATATTGCCCGGCTGTATCTCAATTGGGCAAAATATTTGGGCAGATAAGGCAGGCCAGATTCAAATGCCGTCTGAAATGGGCTTTCAGACGGCATTTTGATTATCCCTTATAATTAGGTCATTTTTATTTTCTCATCAGCAGATACTATCATGGCAACCATTCACACCCTTCTCCTCGTTGACGGCTCTTCTTATCTCTACCGCGCTTATCACGCGATGGCGCAGTTGACTGCGCCTGACGGTGCGCCGACGGGTGCGCTTTATGGCGTGTTGAATATGTTGCGTCGTCTGCGCTCGGATTATGTGCACGATTATTGCGCGGTGGTGTTTGATGCAAAGGGCAAGAATTTCCGCCACGAGATGTTCCCCGACTATAAGGCGACGCGCCCGCCGATGCCGGACGATTTGCGCCCGCAGGCGGAAGCCTTGCCGGATTTGGTGCGCCTGATGGGCTGGCCGGTATTGGTGATTCCGCAGGTAGAAGCGGACGACGTTATCGGCACTTTGGCTAAGATGGCTAGCGAAGCAGGGTGGAACGTGGTGGTATCTACCGGCGATAAGGACATGGCGCAGTTGGTGAACGAGCGCGTAACGCTGGTGAACACGATGAGCGGCGAAACGCTGGACATTGAAGGCGTGAAGGAAAAATTCGGCGTGCGCCCTGACCAAATCCGTGATTATCTCGCGCTGATGGGCGACAAGGTGGACAATGTGCCGGGCGTGGAGAAATGTGGCCCGAAAACGGCGGTGAAGTGGCTGGAAGCCTACGGCTCGCTGGCTGGTGTGATGGAACACGCTGGCGAAGTCAAAGGCAAGGTCGGCGAAAACCTGCAAGCCGCTTTGGAACAACTGCCGCTGTCGTATGATTTGGTAACGATTAAAACCGATGTGGACTTGCACACCGAGCTTTCAGACGGCCTTGAAAGCCTGCGCCGCACTTCGCCGAAATGGTCGCAGCTTGCGGTCGATTTCAAACGCTGGGGCTTCCGCACTTGGTTGAAAGAAGCGGAAAGCCGTATGCACGAAGCGGCGGACGGCGATTTGTTCGGTAGCGATACAATCGGCGAGCAGGCGGCACTGGACATGGAAACGTCGTCTGAAAGGCTACCTGAAAAAGCCGTTGCACCCGAAAAGCTGGATTATCAAGCCGTTACCACCGAAGCGCAGTTTGCCGCTTTGTTAGACAGACTGGCGCAGGTGGGCACAATCGGCATCGATACGGAAACCACGTCCCTAGACGCGATGAACGCCGCGCTGGTCGGCATCAGCATCGCGTTCCAAGCGGGCGAAGCAGTTTACATCCCCGTAGGGCACAGCCTGACTGCTGCACCCGAACAACTTGATTTGCAAGACGTATTAGGCCGTCTGAAACCGCATTTGGAAAATCCTGCCCTGAAAAAAATCGGGCAAAACCTCAAATACGACCAACACGTTTTCGCCAACTACGATATCGCCCTGAACGGTATTGCCGGCGACGCCATGCTCGCTTCCTACATCATCGAGAGCCATCTCGGACACGGCTTGGACGAATTGTCCGAACGCTGGCTCGGCTTGGAAACCATTACCTACGAATCGCTGTGCGGCAAAGGCGCGAAGCAAATCAGTTTTGCCGACGTCGCCATCGGGCAGGCGACCGAATACGCCGCCCAAGACGCCGATTTCGCCCTGCGCCTCGAAGCACACCTGCGCGCGCAAATGGACGCCAAACAGCTTGAAATGTATGAAAAAATGGAGCTACCCGTTGCGCAGGTATTGTTTGAAATGGAACGCAACGGCGTGCAAATCGACCGCGCCGAACTCGCCCGCCAAAGCGCGGAACTCGGCGCCGAGCTGATGAAGCTCGAACAAGAAGCCTACGCCGCCGCAGGCCAGCCGTTCAACCTTAACTCGCCCAAACAGCTGCAAGAAATCCTGTTCGACAAAATGGGCATCCCCACCAAAGGCCTGAAAAAAACCGCCAAAGGCGGCATTTCCACTAACGAAGCCGTGCTCGAACAGCTTGCACCCGACTACCCCCTGCCTAAAATCATCCTGCAAAACCGCAGCCTGGCGAAACTCAAATCCACCTACACCGACAAACTGCCCGAAATGATTTCCCCCAAAGACGGCCGCGTGCATACCACTTACGCCCAAGCCGTCGCCATTACCGGCCGCCTTGCCAGCAACAACCCTAATCTGCAAAACATCCCCATCCGTACCGCCGAAGGCCGCCGCGTACGTCGCGCCTTTACCGCACCGCAAGGCAGCGTTATCGTTTCCGCCGACTATTCGCAAATCGAGCTGCGCATCATGGCGCACCTCTCTGGTGACAAAACCCTGATTACCGCGTTCCAAAACGGCGAAGACGTACACCGCCGCACCGCCGCCGAAGTGTTCGGCATCGCCCCCGAAAACGTCTCGTCCGAACAACGCCGCTACGCCAAAACCATCAACTTCGGCCTGATTTACGGCATGGGCCAATACGGCCTCGCGAAATCATTGGGCATCGACAACATCTCCGCTAAAAACTTTATCGACCGCTACTTCGCCCGCTATCCCGGCGTCGCCGAATACATGCAGCGCACCAAAGAACAAGCCGCCGCCCAAGGCTACGTCGAAACCCTGTTCGGCCGCCGCCTCTACCTGCCCGACATCCACAACAAAAACGCCAACGCCCGCGCCGGAGCCGAACGCGCCGCCATCAACGCCCCCATGCAAGGCACCGCGTCCGACCTCATCAAACGCGCCATGATAGACGTGCGAAACTGGCTTTCAGACGGTATCGGCAGCAAACTGGTCATGCAGGTGCATGACGAACTGGTGCTGGAAGTCATTGAAACCGAACTGGATTTTGTCAAAGAAAAACTGCCGCAGATTATGGCGAAAGTGGACGAAGGGATGTTGAAAGTGCCGCTGGTGGCTGAGGTTGGTTTGGGAATGAATTGGGAAGAGGCGCATTGAGATGAATGATACATTGAAAAATATTGATACATACATCAAGTTTTATGAAGTAATCCAATCAATTCAATCTGATATTAAAAAACTTAAAGATGATAGAATTAATCTGGATAGTAGAATTATTGCTATTAAAATAGATAATTTAAAGAAAGGTATCTCGGATATTCAAAGGAGTACCTATAATAATAAGGGGTTAAAATATGACATTGATCAATGTAAGAAACATTTAAATCAAAATCTAAATCAAATTTTGATTATATGCAAGTTAGCTAATAGACTTGGTGAAAAAGAATATTTTTCATATCTAGTTGAAAAAGAAATTTATAGTATTCAACAAAATTTCGTTTTTCTAGATGAAGAATTATTAGAATCCATTGAAATCAGTTCAACCCATAAAGAAATTAAGAAAAAGATATCGGAGATTCAAAGTAATGTCAGCTTAAAATTCTTACGGGACAAGCTAGACTGTTTGGTAAGAAATTTAAATGAAATATCTAAATCTGAAGAATTGTTAAATGATAAAACCAATTTGGAGAAGATTTATTTTTATGCCACAATATTTTTAGCAAGTCTTCCTATACTATCGGTGTTAGGTTTTTTATTCTTGCTTATATATCTTTTCAGAATAAACTCATCCATATTTTTTACAGCTATCTTAGCTGATAGCGGAATTAATGGGATCTTATTTTTTGCTGCAGTCGTTTTTTTCTTTGGGGTAACTCAACTTTTCTTACCTTATGCCGTTATTTTCACACAAAATAATAAATCTAATGTGTTTGACAAATTTATAACCACAGTATTAATTATAATATCTTTAGTTTTTTCGTGGATAGGATTTTGGAGTATCTCTACTGTTTTGGGTGCATTTATTACTGCTATATGTTGGACAGGTGTAGTCTTGTTAGTTAGGTATGTATACAAAAGTGAAGGAATCAGAAGAGGAGACCCCAAAGCTACTGTTACTACTATATTAATTATGCCGATTTTATTAGTGGGAGTGGCATTGATTTCATCTTCAATACCACAACTTTCTGGTTCGTCTGTTGGGTTAAGATTAGAAAATATATTCCGAACAATAGGCTTTGTCCAAAAGGATTATTCATGGTTTAAAGTCAATAAACCTTATTTTGAGCGTACAGGGTTGAAGCTTTCTAATTTAAAAATAAAGGAAGAAAAATTTACCAATGATTATTCAAAACTGACTTTGGATCGTAACGAAAATGATGTATTCCTTTATGGAAAATTATGGATAAATGCGAATAATCTGAAAATTTTATGTCCTCCTTCAAAAATAGAACAGCAAGAAAAAGAGGATGGTACAAAAACATATACGCCAATGGATATTAAAGCAGAGGAAGTGGATAAAAAATGTCTTGTATTCCGATCTGATGATTTACAAAGTATGATGGGATTTATGGAATAGCTTAGATAGAAAGTTTTGGAGTGTAGGGTGTGTGCGGTACGCACGCACGCGGTGTTTGAAACCCCAAACCCATCCGAGGCCGTCTGAAAAACCCGTTACAGAGTTTTTCAGACGACCTTTATTCTTCCTGCCGACAGGCTACAATCACGGGCGCAGTTTCCTTCATGGATTCAATACGGCCCAGGTGCGCGGTTTTAAGGTCGTCTGAAATATGGACAGACTTGCCGCAAACCGAATAATATCCAAATTTCCAACCATCCTTTAACCATAAAAAATCATGAATTTTAATCTTGAGAACCTCTCTTCATTTGTCGGCTGGGAACGTTTTGCCGAAACCGGCATGGCATTCGGTACCAACCTCGTTGCCGCGCTGGCGATTTTCTTTGTCGGCAGATGGATAGCCTCCCGCCTCGTTATTTTGATGAAAGCCGCGCTGACCCGCGCCAAAGTAGATAGGACGCTGGTGAGCTTTCTAGGCAACGTAGCCAATATCGGCCTGTTAATCCTGATTATTATTGCCGCGTTGGGCAAGTTGGGCATTCCGACCACGTCGGTTACCGCATTAATCGGCGGCGCGGGCTTGGCGGTGGCTTTGTCGCTGAAAGACCAACTGTCGAACTTTGCCGCCGGTGCGCTGATTATCCTGTTTCGTCCGTTTAAGGTTGGTGATTTCATCAAAGTCAACGGTTTCGAAGGTACCGTGAGCGAAATCAAAATGGTGCAGACCGCTCTGAACACGCTGGACAATGAAGAAGTCATCCTGCCCAACAGTATTGTCATGAGCAACAGCATCATCAATCGTTCCTCTAATCCGCTGTGCCGCGTACACGTGGTAGTGGGTGTAGATTATGCTTGTGATTTGAAGGCGGCTAAGGCAGCTGTTTTGAGGGCTGCCACCGAGCATCCTTTATATGTGCAGACACCCGGCAGGGAAGCGGCAGTACACATTACCAATTTGGGCGACAGCGCTATTGAGATTACGCTTTGGGCGTGGACGAACGAGGCCGATTTGGGCGCGTTCCGCTTCGGTTTGAACGAACAGGTGGTTGAAAACCTGCGTGCAGCACAAATCAATATCCCCTTCCCGCAGCGCGATGTGCACATCATTACGCCGAAAGACTGAGGCTTTGATACGGGTAAGCTGAATTAAAACCTTATTCCGTATCCGGTATGCCCGTTAATCGGTAAAAAATGCCGTCTGAAACCTAAATCATCGGGTTTCAGACGGCATTTGCTATAATCGCGGCTGTTTTGAATTTTCGGGGGTTTTATGTCGGATAACGTTCCAACGATTGCGGCAGTCGCTACTGCACCAGGGCGCGGCGGCGTGGGCGTGATACGCATATCGGGGAAAAACCTGCTGCCAATGGCGCAGGCTTTGTGCGGGAAAACGCCCAAGCCGCGCGTGGCAACCTATGCTGATTTTACGGACGCGGACGGACAGGCAATCGACAGCGGGCTGCTACTGTTTTTTGCCGCACCGGCAAGTTTTACGGGCGAAGATGTCATCGAGCTTCAGGGACACGGCGGGCCGGTGGTGATGGATATGCTGCTGAACCGCTGTTTGGAACTGGGCGCGCGCCTTGCCGAGCCGGGCGAGTTTACGAAGCGTGCGTTTTTAAACGACAAACTGGACTTGGCACAGGCGGAAGGCGTGGCGGATTTGATTGACGCATCCAGCCGTTCGGCGGCGCGTCTGGCGTTGCGCTCGCTCAAGGGCGATTTTTCGCGGCGGATACACGGTTTGGTCGAAGACTTGATTACCTTGCGGATGCTGGTCGAAGCGACGCTGGATTTTCCCGAGGAAGACATTGATTTTCTCGAAGCGGCGGATGCGCGCGGCAAATTGGAAGGTTTGCGCCGCGCCGTGGATGATGTGCTTACCAACGCGCAGCAGGGCGCGATTTTGCGCGAGGGCATGAATGTGGTGCTGGTCGGCGCGCCGAATGTGGGCAAGTCGAGCCTGCTGAACGCGCTGGCGGGCGACGAAGTGGCGATTGTTACCGATATTGCGGGTACGACGCGCGACGCGGTCAGGGAACGTATCCTGATTGACGGCGTGCCGGTGCATATTGTCGATACGGCAGGTTTGCGCGAGACGGACGACGTGGTCGAACGCATCGGCATCGAACGCAGCCGCAAGGCGGTATCCGAAGCCGATGTCGCGCTGGTGTTGGTCGATCCGCGCGAAGGCGTGAACGACAAGACACGGGCGATTTTGGACGCGCTGCCGTCGGAGTTGAAACGCATCGAAATCCACAGCAAATCCGATTTGCACGCACACGCGGCAGGCGGGTTCGGTACGGGCGCGGAAACCGTCATCGCGCTGTCGGCGAAAACTGGCGACGGCTTGGACGCGCTGAAACGGACGCTGTTGCGCGAGGCCGGTTGGCAGGGCGAAAGTGAAGGGCTGTTTTTGGCGCGGACGCGGCACGTCAACGCACTCAAAGCAGCGCAGGAAGAATTGTCGCTGGCGGCATTGTGCGGCAACCATCAAATCGAGCTGCTTGCGGAACATTTGCGCTTGGCTCAGGTCGCGTGCGGCGAAATCACGGGGGAATTTACCGCAGATGATTTGCTCGGCGTGATTTTTTCGAGATTCTGTATCGGCAAATAGGGCGGAAACGCCGGTTGATAATGCCGTCTGAACCTTGGAAACAGGGTTTCAGACGGCATTTTTGCGCGTTCAGGCAAGGGCGGCGGCAAATACGCCGCGCAAGGCGTTGGAGAGGCGGATTTCTTCGGCGTGTTCCAGTATGTCGCGGGTGATGTATGTTTCGATGACTGCGTCCGCACCCAAGTAGGCTTGCGGCTGCTGCAACACGGCTTGGCGCATGACGCCGTTGAGGATGTCCAAATCCAGAGACGGGGTGAGCCATTGTCCTTGGTATTTGACGAACACGTTGCTTCTGCTGCCTTCGAGCAGGATGCCGTCCGAATTGAAAAACAGGCTGTCGAACGCGCCTTGTGTTTCGGCGGTTTGCCACGCTTGGTCGAAGAGGGCGCGGTGGGTGGTTTTGAAGCGGCGCAGGTAGTTTTGTGCGGGCAGGATGGTCGGCGAAATGATGACGCGTTGTTTGTCAGCCAAATGGTTTAAAACGGCGCTGGACAGGCTGATGCCGTCTGAAGCGAGCAGGGCTTTGATGCGGAACGCGCCGTCGGGCAAGTTGGCGATGTATTGTTTGATTTGATTTTCGCAACCGTCGGGCAGGGGCAGGTTGAGTGCTTGGGCGGAGGTTTTCAGACGGCATAGGTGGCGGTCGAGCAGGGCGCATTGCCTGTTTTCCACGCGCATGGTTTCGAAGATGCTGAAGGCGGGGCGCAATTCGTTGAGGAAACGGGCTTTCCAGCCGCATTCCCGATATTCGGCGGCGGGGTCGCTGTCGATGACGATGCCGGAACCGACACCGTACACCCCTTGATAGAGTGGATGAACTTGAAACCGGTACGGCGTTGCCCCGCCTTGCCCTGCCGTTCGGGCTTGCACGTTTGAATCTGGGCTGCCGATGCCTGAAACAATGCCGTCTGAAGCCGGGTTTGCAGCGGGTTTGAGCGACAAGGTGCGGATAACGACGTTGAATATGCCTTCAAACCCCAAGCCGCCGGAACACGGGTTCAAATAGCCGATGCTGCCCGTATAAAGTCCGCGTGCTTCGGTTTCGAGCGATTCGATAATCTGCATACTCATTTTTTTGGGCGCGCCGGTGATGCTGCCGCAGGGGAAGGCGGCGCGGAGGATGTCGGCGAACGAGGTGTGCGGCAGGGCTTGCGCCCGGATGGTGCTGGTCATCTGCCAGACGCTGCCGAAACGCGAAACTTTAAACGGTTCGGGTACGCTCACTTTGCCGGTTCGGGCGATTTTGCCGAGGTCGTTACGCAGCAAATCGACAATCATCACGTTTTCGGCGCGGTTTTTCGGGTCGGCTTGCAACTCGGCGGCGCGGCGTTCGTCTTGTCCGTCGCCCAAAATCGGCGCGGTGCCTTTCATCGGTTCGGTGCTGATGGTGCCGTCCGAACCGATTTTGAGGAAAAGTTCGGGCGAGAAACACAGCGTCCACGCGGATTGCCCTTGTGCATCGGGCAGGTGGGACAAGACGGCATAGGGGACGGGTTGGCGCAGGCGGCGGTAGAGGCTGATGGGATTGCCGTAGGCTTGCAGGTGCAGGCGGGTGGTGTAGTTGATTTGATAGGTGTCGCCGCGCCGGATGGCTTCGTGGATTTGGCGGATGTGGTTGAGGTAATCGGTTTCGGATACGGAGGATTGCGGCGTGGAAATGCCGGCGGGGATGCCGTCTGAATGTCGGGCAAGCCAGCTTGCGGCATCGGTGTCGGCGCAGTCGGCAAACCAGTGCAGGGCAAGATTGCCGCCGCGCTCGGACTCAACCCCCGTCAGCGGCAAACCGAATCCGTAGTCTGCAAACAACACGGCATGCAGCCCTTTTTGCCAGCCCTTTTGCAGCGCGCCGTCCAAAGCATCGAGTTCTTCGGGACGGAAAAAACGGCTTTCTACATGATTTTGATAGCGTTTTGCGCGGCCGCTTACGGCATCGTCAAATAGGGCGAAATAGGGCATGGCGGTTCAGTCAAATGGTTTGATTATACGCCCTTTTTACACATATTTTCAGACGATTCGGCAAATATCGGCAAAATGTAATTTTATGTAGAGAAAGTGGGGGCGAAGGTGTAAAATTGTGAAAACAAATTTCGATTTCCAACCTGAAATACAATAAGGAGACCTTTATGACAGACCACCAGCTGCAACCGTTTGAAAGTGTGGAATTGGGCGAAAAGCAAGACCAGCTCCAAGTATTTGAAAAAGCTGTTTTGGAACATGAAGGCAAAGGTTCTGCCGAAGATTCCGGCACAGCTCCGCTGCCCGAAAACTACCCCTACCGCAAACGTATGCGCCGTGCCGTATACGAAGCCGAAAAAGCCAAACTGCAAATCGAGCTGCTGAAAGTGCAAAGCTGGGTTAAAGACTCCGGTCAACGCATCGTCAGCCTGTTTGAAGGCCGGGATGCGGCAGGCAAGGGCGGCACCATCAAACGCTTTATGGAACATTTGAATCCGCGCGGCGCGCGCGTGGTCGCTTTGGAAAAACCGACTACCACCGAACGCGGACAATGGTATTTCCAACGCTATGTTCAAAATCTGCCGACTGCAGGCGAAATGGTGTTCTTCGACCGCTCATGGTACAACCGCGCCGGCGTAGAACGCGTGATGGGCTTCTGCGAACCTAACGAATATATGCTCTTTATGCGCCAAACCCCCGAATTGGAACGTATGCTTGTCGCCAGCGGCATCCACCTGTTCAAATTCTGGTTCTCTGTATCCCGCGAAGAACAACTGCGCCGCTTCATCTCTCGCCGCGACGACCCCCTGAAACACTGGAAACTCTCCCCCGTGGACATCCAGTCGCTCGACCGTTGGGACGATTACACCGAAGCCAAAAACGCCATGTTCTTCCATACCCACACCGGCGACGCGCCTTGGGTCATCATCCGTTCCGACGACAAAAAACGCGCCCGTTTGAACTGTATCCGCTACTTCCTGCATCAGCTTGACTACCCGGGCAAAGACGTGAAAGCCATCGGCAAAGTGGACGATAAAATCGTTCTTGTTCCCGATACGCGTTACAAAGAGAAAACCATCGATATCGGTCATGACTGATTACCGGTGAAACTGTAAAAATGCCGTCTGAACTTGAAATCGGGTTCAGACGGCATTTTCTATCGGGGTTTCAAAGCGGCATTAAATGTCGGTTTCCAGATAAACGACTTGGGTTTGCAGATATTCTTCCAAACCGTGTTTGCCGTCCGCGCCGCCGATACCGGATTTTTTCCAACCGGCGTGGAAACCCTGCATGGCTTCGAAGTTTTCGCGGTTGATGTAGGTTTCGCCGAATTGCAGGCGGCGGGTAACGTAGAAGGCTTCGTTTAAATTAGTCGTATAAACAGAACTGGTCAGACCAAACTCGCAATCGTTAGCCAGTGCGATGACTTGGTCGAGCGTGTCGAAAGCGGAAACGGGCAGAACGGGGCCGAAGGTTTCTTCTTTCATAATGTCCATACTGTTGTCGGTGTCGGTCAGCAGGGTCGGCTCGAAGAAATAGCCGCGTCCTTCAGCGCGTTTGCCGCCGCAGACCAGTTTCGCACCTTGTTTGACTGCCCGTTCCACTTTTTCGGCAACGGCTTTGACGGCGCGTTCTTCAATCAGCGGGCCCATTTCCAGCGCGCCTGCTTCGGCTTCGGCAGGGTTGCCGTAGCGCACACCTTTCATGGCGGCGGTCATTTTTTCAATGAACGCGTCTTTCAGGCTGCTGTGGACATAAACGCGCTCGGCGCAGTTGCAGATTTGACCGGTGTTGCCGACGCGCGAAGCCAAGATGGATTTCACTGCCAAGTCTACATCCGCGTCTTTCAAAACGATGGCAGGCGCTTTACCGCCGAGTTCTAGCGAGACTTTGGTGATGTTGGCGGAAGCGGCTTCCATCACTTGGCGGCCTGCTTCGACGGAGCCGGTCAGGCTGACCATATCGACTTGCGGATGGGCGGACAAGGCATTGCCGATTTCCGCGCCGGGGCCGTTCACTACGTTGAACACGCCTGCGGGTAGTCCGACCGCATCGACGATTTCGGCGAAGATGTGGCAGTTGATCGGGGTTACGCTGCTGGGTTTGACGACGATGGTGTTGCCCGTTACCAAAGCGGGACCCATTTTGCGGGCAATCAGGAAGAAGGGGAAGTTCCACGGCAAAATGCCAGCAATCACGCCCAGCGGACGTTTGAACAATAAAATGTTTTCGCGCGGGCGGTCGCTTTGGATGATTTCGCCTTCGTAACGGCGCGCCCATTCGGCTTGATAATCGAGATAGTCGGCGGTGAACATCACTTCCACGCGCGCCAAGTCTTTGGTTTTGCCACCTTCGGCAACGATGGTGTCGGTCAGCTCGTCGGCGCGTTCGCGTATGCCTTGGGCGATTTTGCGCAAATACGCGCCGCGTTCGACCGCAGGCAGACGCTCCCAAGCCGGTTGCGCCGCACGCGCCGCCGCGACGGCACGGTCAACGTCTGCTTTGCCGCCTTTGGGTTCGCGGGCGATGGCCTCTTCGGTGGATGGGTTCAATACGTCGCGCCATTCGCCGTTGAAGTCGTTTTCAAAGCGTCCGTTGATGTACATGGCCAATTGTTTCATTTCGGGTTCTCCAGTTTTGTAGTCAGATGTAGTTTTAGTTTATTCCCAAATAAATTACCGTACAAGTTTCTTTACATACGGATTTCGGGTTTGAAATCAAATGCGGCTTACCGGTTTTCTTTTTTGGTTTCCGCAGGCGTGCTGCCGAAATATTGCCTGAATGCCTGAGTAAAGCTGGAAACGTGGCGGTAGCCGCATAAATATGCGGTTTCGCCTATGCTTTTCCCCCCGTTTTGCAACAGGTAGAGCGCGTGCTGCATTTGTTTGTGGTGCAGCCACTCGCTTGCCGTAATGCCGAAATGGTCGCGCATGCGGCGTTGCAGCGTCCTTTCGCTGATGTTCAGTGCGTCTGTCAGCCGGTTGACATGGTGTGCGCCGTTGGCAAATGCCTCGTTCAGGATGCGGCTGAAGTTTTCAGATGGCATGGTGTTTGCTTCCGCCGTTTCTCCTGCCGCCGGTCCGATGCTGTCCGACACTGTGTCCCACAAATCCGACAGCAGCCGCAACACGTCTGCCTCGCGGCGCAATGTTTCGCCCAAATGCCCCTTTGGGGCAGGTTGCAGGCAAGATGCCGCCAAGCCGCGCAGGTTTGGGGACAAATCCCATATTCTGACCGGTTCGCGGTAAAGTATGGGTGTAAAACCCGCATACTCCGGACGCAGCAGCCATTGCTCCATACCTTTAATGGTCATTTTGACCGTTTTGCCGCCGCGATAAAGATAGCGGCTGAACAGGACTTCTTCTCCGACTGAAATCAGGATGACCTTGCCGCCGTCCGCATCGATTTGGAATCGGCTCCGGTTGATGCCGAAGTTCAAAGAGCCTTCCAGCAAAAGCACGAACGACACATAAGGTTCGGCGAGGCGGCTGCTGCAAAAATCACACCGTGCTGTTACCGTGCCGCCGTGGATGGAAATGCCGTTGGACAAAGTATCGAAACGGTAGCTGCCTTCGACATAATCTCCGCCCCCGCTGTTAACCAGGTTGACGAATTGGCTGCTGTTCAAATATTCTTCTGCCATGGTTATTTCTTGAGAAAAATTATCATTTGAAAGATAACATTTTTCACTTCGGTAAACAATCCGCTGCCGGGCACGGCATTTTCACAACACTTACCGTCCGTATGCCGTCTGAAAATTGCCCGTCTTTCCGATAAGCCTTAAAATACACGCCGTCAAACCTATCGTTTTGCCTGCACATGAGTCCCTTCCCTTTTATCGAAATGAAAGATGTCGCCTTTGCGTATGGCGACCGCCCGATTCTGAAGAACATCAATTTCAGTATTCCGCAAGGCAATTTTGCTGCCGTAATGGGCGGTTCGGGCAGCGGCAAAACCACGCTGATGAGGCTGATTACAGGACAGATTCGTCCGCAGTCCGGGCAGGTTTTGATTGAAGGACGGGATTTGGCGGGCTTTTCGGCTGACGAGTTGTATGAACACCGCCGCCGTATGGGTGTGTTGTTCCAACACGGCGCACTGTTTACCGATTTGTCTGTATTTGACAATATTGCTTTTCCGATGCGCGAACTGACGCAACTGCCGGAAGCGGTGATTCGAGATTTGGTTTTGTTGAAACTGAACGCGGTCGGTCTGCGCGGCGTGGAAAACCTGATGCCGTCTGAATTGTCCGGTGGGATGTCGCGCCGCGTTGCGCTTGCCCGCACGATTGCGCTCGACCCTGAAATCATGTTGTACGACGAACCGTTTACCGGCCTCGACCCGATTTCCTTGGGCGTGATTGCCCACTTGATCAGCCGCGTCAACAAGGCTTTGCGTTCGACCAGTATTATGGTAACGCACGACATTGAAAAATCTTTGGAAATCGTCGATCAGGTGATTTTCTTGGCGCACGGCGAAATTATGTTCTCCGGCTCGCCGCAGGAAATGCGCGAACTGGATTCGCCTTGGGTGCGCCAGTTTGTCGGCGGGCTGGCAGACGGCCCCGTAGCATACCGTTATCCGGCGCAAACGTCGTTGCATCAGGACCTGTTGGGATAAATGAGTTGATGCCGTCTGAAACCGTTGAACTTTACATATAGAAATTTATGAATTTTATCCGTTCCGTCGGGGCGAAAACCCTCGGCTTTATTCAATCCCTCGGCAGTATTACGCTGTTTCTGCTGAACATTCTGGCGAAGTCAGGTACGGCTTTCGTCCGTCCGCGCCTGAGCGTGCGCCAAGTGTATTTTGCCGGCGTGCTGTCGGTGTTGATTGTTGCCGTTTCAGGGCTGTTTGTCGGCATGGTCTTGGGTTTGCAGGGCTATACGCAGCTGGCAAAATTCAAATCCGCCGATATTTTGGGCTATATGGTCGCGGCTTCGCTGTTGCGCGAACTGGGTCCCGTGTTGGCAGCGATTTTGTTTGCCAGCAGTGCGGGCGGTGCGATGACCAGCGAAATCGGTTTGATGAAAACGACCGAACAGCTTGAGGCGATGAACGTGATGGCGGTAAACCCTGTCGCCCGCGTGGTTGCGCCGCGCTTTTGGGCGGGCGTGTTTTCCATGCCGCTTTTGGCTTCGATTTTCAATGTGGCGGGCATTTTCGGCGCGTATCTGGTCGGTGTGAGCTGGCTGGGCTTGGACAGCGGCATTTTCTGGTCGCAAATGCAGAATAACATCACGATCCATTACGATGTAATCAACGGTCTGATTAAATCCGCCGCGTTCGGCGTGGCGGTAACGCTGATTGCCGTGCATCAGGGCTTCCACTGCGTGCCGACTTCGGAAGGCATTTTGCGCGCCAGCACGCGTACGGTTGTTTCGTCCGCCCTGACGATTTTGGCGATCGACTTTGTGTTGACCGCGTGGATGTTTACAGATTGACAGGCTGTCTGAAAACGAAACAAAAAACATTTGGATATTCAAGGAACTTTAATGAAAAAGAATGTATTGGAATTTTGGGTCGGACTGTTTGTCCTGCTTGGCGTGGCAGCGGTCGGCTTTCTCGCTTTCCGCGTGGCGGGCGGCGCGGCGTTCGGCAATTCCGGCAAGACTTATACCGTATATGCCGATTTCAGCGACATCGGCGGTTTGAAGGCCAATGCGCCGATTAAATCCGCAGGCGTATTGGTCGGACGCGTCGGTTCCATCGAGCTTGACCCGAAATCCTATCAGGCGAAAGTCCGTCTCGATTTGGACAGCAAATATCAGTTCAGTAGCGACGTTTCTGCGCAAATCCTGACTTCCGGCCTGTTGGGCGAACAATATATCGGCCTGCAACAAGGCGGCGACACCGAGAATCTCGCCGCAGGCGATACCATTTCCGTTACCAGCTCCGCCATGGTTCTGGAAAACCTAATCGGTAAATTCATGACCAGCTTCGCCGAGAAAAACGCGGCGGGCGGCGACGATGCGGCAAAAGCCACCGAATAAACGTACACCATCATATTCAAACTAGGACACTTAATCATGAAAAAAACCTCTTTCATCAGCGCACTAAGCATCGGCATCTTGAGCATCAGCATGGCGGTTGCCGCTCCTGCCGACGCAGTGAACCAAATCCGTCAAAATGCCACTCAAGTATTGAGCATCTTAAAAAACGGCGATGCCAACACCGCCCGCCAAAAAGCCGAAGCATACGCAACCCCTTATTTCGATTTCCAACGCATGACCGCACTGGCGGTCGGCAACCCTTGGCGTACTGCGTCTGACGCGCAAAAACAAGAGTTGACCAAAGAATTTCAAACCCTGCTGATCCGCACCTACTCCGGTACCATGTTGAAATTCAAAAACGCCAACGTCAACGTTAAAGACAACCCTATTGTCAATAAAGGCGGCAAAGAAATCATCGTCCGAGCCGAAGTCGGCGTACCCGGGCAAAAACCCGTCAATATGGACTTCACTACCTACCAAAGCGGCAACAAATACCGTGCCTACAACGTCGCCATCGAAGGCGCGAGCTTGGTAACCGTTTACCGCAACCAATTCGGTGAAATCATCAAAGCCAAAGGCATAGACGGGCTGATTGCCGAGTTGAAGGCCAAAAACGGCAGCAAGTAATCCATAAGCCATGCCGCCAGACTGAAGGCGGCATGGATTTTTTCCTACCGAACACTATGCATACAGAATTCAATAACGAAACATTGCGCGTCAGCGGCGACATTACCGTTAAAACCCTGACCAGGGAGACTTTTGAGCGGTTTCAACAACAATGCCGTCTGAACGGAATCGTTGCCGTCGACTTCAGCGGCGTCAACCGTGCCGATTCCGCCTGCGTGTCGTTACTGCTCGAAATATTGCGCCGGCGCAAAGACAGTATCAGGCTGACCGGCATTCCCGAATCCGTGCGCGCACTGTCCGAATTGTACGAAATCAAAGACTGGCTGAAATCATGAAAAAAACCGCCTACGCCATCCTCCTGCTGATTGGATTCGCCTCTGCCCCTTCATTTGCAGAAACCCGTCCTGCCGATCCTTATGAAGGGTATAACCGCGCCGTCAGCAGGTTTAACGATCAAGCCGACCGCTACATTTTTGCCCCTGTCGCACGCGGCTACCGCAAAGTTACGCCGAAACCCGTCCGCGCCGGTGTGTCCAATTTTTTTAACAACCTGCGGGACGTGGTCAGCTTCGGCAGCAATATCTTGCGCTTGGACATCAAACGCGCAAGCGAAGACCTTGTCCGCGTCGGCATCAATACCACTTTCGGCTTGGGCGGGCTCATCGATATCGCCGGTGCGGGCGGCATACCCGACAACAAAAATACATTGGGCGATACATTTGCCACATGGGGCTGGAAAAACAGCAATTATTTCGTAATGCCCGTTTTCGGCCCGTCCACAGTCCGCGATGCGCTCGGCACGGGTATTACCACTGTTTATCCGCCCAAGAATATCGTTTTCCATACCCCTGCCGGACGCTGGGGAACGACTGCCGTATCCGCCGTCAATACCCGTGAAGGCCTGCTTGACCTGACTGACGGCCTGGACGATGCCGCCATCGATAAATACAGCTACACACGCGACCTCTATATGAAGGTACGTGCCCGGCAGACCGGTGCAACACCTGCCGAAGGTACGGAAGATAACATCGACATCGACGAATTGGTCGAAAGTTCCGAAACCGGTGCGGCGGAAACTGCCGTTCAAGAAGATTCCGTATCCGAAACACAGGCAGAAGCAGCAGGGGAAGCCGAAACGCAACTTGGAACACAACCCTAAAGCCATGCCGTCTGAAAATCCGTGTTCAGACGGCATTCCCTTTCGTCGGAACGGACAGTCCGAAACCACAGATTGGGCTATAATCCCTTTTTTGCACATACCGCGCGACAGCAAAGGAAAAACCATGTACGAAGTCAACCGCAGCGTATTCGTCCTCATCCCCTTAGACCCCTTCTGGAACTGGCTGCAAACCCTGCCGGACAACCACCTCGACGGACTGACCCTCGAAGACATCCAAGCCGATGCCAATTCCTACCTTGTCCGACCGTGCGAAACCGCCGACGAAGTATGGGACGAAATCGAAGCGCGTTTCGAAGATATTTTCGCCGCCGAACTTGCCGATTGGTGTGAAGACGAGCGCGAGTGGCCTGCGCTTGATGCCGACATTTTCAACGAATGGTTCGACATCCAGCTTTCTACCGTCATCACTGACCTCGAACACGAACCGCTTGCCCGCGAAGCCTTCCAACCCATTAACCTGAACTGATGAAGCTGACCGTCCGCAATTACCATCTCGACGGCTACGGCCATGTCAACAATGCGCGCTACCTCGAATTCCTCGAGGAAGCGCGCTGGGCGTTTTTTGAAGAACGCGGACTGCTGCATGAATTGTCAGACCTCATGCTCATTGTTGCCCGTATCGATATCCGTTACAGCCGCCCCGCCGTCGCAGGCGACGTATTGCAGTTTTCATGCCGTCTGAAAACCCCCGGCACGCGCCGCATTGTGCTGACCCAGACGATTACACTGCCAAACGGCAAAACCGCCGCAGAAGCCGATATCACCCTGATGCCGGTCAGCGCAAAAACACAGCGTACCGTCAGCCTCCCCGTTACACTCGCACACGCATTGGAAGACTTGTCCGAATGAAAAAAATACTCACTGCCGCCGCCGTCGTATTGGTCGGTATCCTTATTGCCGCCGTTCTGATTCCCGACAGCAAAACCGCCCCCGCATTTTCGCTGTCCGATATGAACGGCAAAACCGTTTCCCATACCGACCTGCAGGGTAAGGTAACCCTGATTAATTTTTGGTTTCCCTCCTGTCCCGGTTGTGTGAGCGAAATGCCCAAAGTGATTAAAACAGCAAATGACTATAAAAACAAAAATTTCCAAGTCCTTGCCGTTGCCCAGCCCATCGATCCGATAGAAAGCGTCCGCCAATATGTCAAAGACTACGGTTTGCCGTTTACCGTCATGTATGATGCGGACAAAGCCGTCGGACAGGCGTTCGGCACACAGGTTTATCCAACTTCCGTCCTTATCGGCAAAAAAGGCGAAATTCTCAAAACCTACGTCGGCGAACCCGATTTCGGCAAACTCTACCAAGAAATCGATACCGCGCTGGCACAATAGCGATGCCGTCTGAAGCGCAAAAAAAAAAGCAGGAACGATGTTCCTGTTTTTTCAGATCATCCGCCTCGACACGTTCAGACGGCATTTAATCATCCAGCAGATTCTTTTTCACCACCGCGGGATTGCCCGCTGCCAAAGAGTAGGGCGGAATGTCTTTCGTTACTACGGAACCTGCACCGACAACCGAACCACGCCCGATGGTTACGCCAGCCATCACAATTACCCTGCGCCCCAGCCAAACATCGTCTTCCAGCGAAATCGGACGGATTTCCGTGTAGCCCTCAAAGCGTTTTTTTTCACGGTCAAACTTGTGGTTGGTCGAATAGAACAGGCATTCCGGCCCCATCATCACATTTTTGCCGACCACCAGCCCACGGCAGATTTCACAGTTTACCCCGATACCGGAACCATCGTCCAAAACCGTATCCGGGAACACATAGGCACCGCGTTCGATATTGACCCCGCGTCCGATATGCGGAGAAACCCGCCGTGCCAGAAATACGCGTACGCTTTTGCCGATGATGCCGATGCCGCGCATATGAGACGGCGGCAATAGGGAACCGGCGAAGCGCAGCAGCAGGGAAAAAAACTTCACCCTCATAAAACCTCCTTCAGAGTAATCTTTTTGCATTTTATCGAATATACTCTTGACGTAACAACAGAAAATAGAGAGAATGTCGGACTTGTCTGTAGCATAGGTACATCCCCTATGCCCGCTTTTTTGAAAGGAAATCAAATGAAACAAGGTATTCACCCGAACTACCACGAAGTTAACGTTACCTGCTCTTGCGGCAACAAATTCGTAACCAAATCCGCGATGGAAAAAGAAAACTTCAATATCGAGGTTTGCTCCCTGTGCCACCCGTTCTATACCGGCACCCAAAAAATCGTCGATACCACCGGTCGCGTGGACAAATTTAACAACAAATTCGGCAACCTGTTCAAACGTTGATTGCCGCTTTGCAAGAATTAAGCCCTGCCATCATTTCGATGGCAGGGCTTTTTAATATTTGGCACACTGACTTCTTATCTATATAGTGGATTAACAAAAATCAGGACAAAGCGACGAAGCCGCAGACAGTACAGATAGTACGGAACCGATTCACTTGGTGCTTCAGCACCTTAGAGAATCGTTCTCTTTGAGCGAAGACGAGGCAACGCTGTACTGGTTTTTGTTAATCCACTATATTTTGACGGGGTTGAAGTTGACATCTACAAAGTTTAATGTTTGAATACATTCAAAAATATATTTGAATGAGATGTTTTATGATTCAAAATGTTGTTACTTCAATAATCCTGTATTCTGGGACAGCCGTAGACTTACTTATTATCCTAATGTTATTTTTTGCCAAAAGAAAAAGCAGAAAAGACATCATTAACATCTATTTAGGCCAATTTCTAGGCTCTGTTAGTCTGATATTGCTAAGTTTGCTTTTTGCATTTGTCTTAGATTATATTCCTAGTAAAGAGATTTTAGGTTTGCTCGGCTTTATTCCAATTTTCCTAGGCATCAAAGTTTTGCTTTTAGGAGATTCTGATGGAGAGGCTATTGCTAAAGAGGGTTTGCGCAAAGATAATAAAAACCTGATTTTTCTAGTCGCTATGATTACTTTTGCAAGTTGTGGTGCTGACAATATTGGTGTCTTTGTCCCATATTTTACTACCTTAAATTTAGCGAATTTGATAGTGGCTTTACTTACCTTTCTAGTCATGATTTATCTCTTGGTTTTTTCTGCCCAAAAATTGGCACAAGTCCCTTCTGTTGGAGAAACTTTGGAAAAATATAGCAGATGGTTTGTTGCTGTTGTTTATTTAGGATTGGGGATATATATCCTGATTGAAAACAACAGTTTTAATATGCTATGGACTGTGTTGGGCCAGGAAAAAATATTATGAAAAAGATAGTATCTGCAAAGACTGCCCCGTGCAGTCTTTTTTGTTGCCGGTCTTTTTGTGTCTGATGCCGTCTGAAGCAGTCTCTGCACGACCTTTGTGCGAATATTTGCTACACTTGGCAATCCATCCATTTCTTCTTACGCTTATGTTGACCTATACCCCGCCCGATACCCGCCCGCCCGCCAAAACCCACGAAAAACCGTGGCTGCTGATGCTGATGGCGTTTGCCTGGTTGTGGCCGGGTGTATTTTCACATGATTTATGGAATCCTGCCGAACCTGCCGTTTATACCGCCGTCGAAGCACTGGCAGGCAGCCCCACCCCCTTGGTTGCCCATTTGTTCGGGCATGCCGACTTCGGCATACCGCCTGTGTATCTTTGGGTTGCCGCCGCGTTCAAACATTTGCTGTCGCCGTGGGCTGCCGACCCATACGATGCCGCACGCTTTGCAGGCGTGTTTTTTGCCGTTGTCGGGCTGACTTCCTGCGGCTTTGCCGGCTTCAACTTTTTGGGCAGACACCACGGGCGCAGCGTCGTTCTGATTCTCATCGGCTGTATCGGGCTGATTCCGGTTGCCCATTTTCTCAATCCCGCAGCCGCCGCCTTTGCCGCCGCCGGACTGGTGCTGCACGGCTACTCGCTGGCACGCCGGCGCGTGATTGCCGCCTCTTTCTTGCTCGGTACGGGTTGGACGCTAATGTCGTTGGCAGCAGCTTATCCGGCAGCATTTGCCCTGATGCTGCCCTTGCCCGTGCTGATGTTTTTCCGTCCGTGGCAAAGCAGGCGTTTGATGTTGACGGCAGTCGCCTCGCTTGCCTTTGCCCTGCCGCTTATGACCGTCTATCCCCTGCTGTTGGCAAAAACGCAGCCCGCGCTGTTCGCGCAATGGCTCGACTATCACGTTTTCGGTACGTTCGGCGGCGTGCGGCATGTTCAGACGGCATTCAGTTTGTTTTACTATCTGAAAAACCTGCTTTGGTTTGCACTGCCCGCGCTGCCGCTGGCGGTTTGGACGGTTTGCCGCACACGCCTGTTTTCGACCGATTGGGGGATTTTGGGCGTTGTCTGGATGCTTGCCGTTTTGGTGCTGCTTGCCGCCAATCCGCAGCGTTTTCAGGACAATCTCGTTTGGCTGCTGCCGCCGCTTGCCCTGTTCGGCGCGGCGCAACTGGACAGCCTGAGGCGCGGTGCGGCGGCGTTTGTCAACTGGTTCGGCATTATGGCGTTCGGACTGTTTGCCGTGTTCCTGTGGACGGGCTTTTTCGCCATGAATTACGGCTGGCCCGCCAAGCTTGCCGAACGCGCCGCCTACTTCAGCCCGTATTACGTTCCCGACATCGATCCCATTCCGATGGCGGTTGCCGTACTGTTCACACCCTTGTGGCTGTGGGCGATTACCCGCAAAAACATACGCGGCAGGCAGGCGGTTACCAACTGGGCGGCAGGCGTTACCCTGACCTGGGCTTTGCTGATGACGCTGTTCCTGCCGTGGCTGGACGCGGCGAAAAGCCACGCGCCCGTCGTCCGGAGTATGGAGGCATCGCTTTCCCCAGAATTAAAACGGGAGCTTTCAGATGGCATCGAGTGTATCGGCATAGGCGGCGGCGACCTGCACACGCGGATTGTTTGGACGCAGTACGGCACATTGCCGCACCGCGTCGGCGATGTACAATGCCGCTACCGCATCGTCCGCCTGCCCCAAAATGCGGATGCGCCGCAAGGCTGGCAGACGGTCTGGCAGGGTGCGCGCCCGCGCAACAAAGACAGCAAGTTCGCACTGATACGGAAAATCGGGGAAAATATATTAAAAACAACAGATTGAGCCGAATTTCTGGATTAAGTGCCGGAAATTGCGTATAATTGCGCGATTAAATCTTTATAAATCAGCCGTTTTGCAGGCATCACACAGGAGCGACAATTATTATGATGACCCTCTATTCCGGCATTACCTGCCCCTTCAGCCACCGCTGCCGCTTCGTTTTGTACGAAAAAGGTATGGATTTTGAAATCAAAGACGTCGATATTTACAACAAGCCCGAAGACCTCGCCGTCATGAACCCATACAACCAAGTCCCCGTGCTGGTCGAGCGCGATTTGGTGCTGCACGAGTCCAATATCATCAACGAATACATTGACGAACGCTTCCCCCATCCGCAGCTTATGCCCGGCGATCCCGTTATGCGCGGCCGGGGCCGGCTGGTGCTGTACCGTATGGAAAAAGAATTGTTCAACCACGCCCAAGTTTTGGAAAACCCCGCCGCTACCAACAAGGAACAGGCAAAAGCGCGCGAAGCCATCGGCAACGGTCTGACCATGCTTGCCCCTTCGTTCAGCAAAAGCAAATACATCCTCGGCGAAGATTTTTCTATGATTGATGTCGCCCTGGCCCCGCTGCTGTGGCGGCTCGACCACTACGATGTCAAACTGGGCAAAAGTGCCGCGCCGCTGCTCAAATACGCCGAGCGCATCTTCCAGCGCGAAGCCTTTATCGAAGCACTGACACCCGCCGAAAAAGCCATGCGCAAATAAGCCCGGAATGCTTGCAAAACCCGCCGTTTTGCAGGCATTTTCCTATTTTGGTGTACAACACGGAACCTATTATGCCCACCTCAACCAAACCCTATATCCTCCGCGCACTTTGCGAATGGTGCAGCGACAACAGCCTCACACCGCACATCCTTGTCTGGGTCAACGAACACACGCGCGTCCCCATGCAGTACGTCCGCGACAACGAAATTATGCTCAACATCGGTGCGACCGCCACGCAAAACCTTCAAATCGACAACGATTGGATCAGCTTTTCCGCCCGCTTCGGCGGACAGGCGCACGACATATGGATACCTGTCGGACACGTCCTCAGCATTTTTGCACGGGAGACCGGAGAAGGTATGGGGTTTGAATTGGAGGAGTACCGCCCCGATACGCCGTCTGAAAACACCTCTGCCGAAACCGCGCCCCGACCCACCAAAAAAGGCTTGAAATTGGTCAAATAAATCTATGCCGTCTGAACGGAATCGTGTTTCAGACGGCATTTTGTCCGATGGGGTGCAAACGGAATCCGTTTATCGGCAAAACCCGTTTCGGCGTATCAAAACCGTGTTGCCCCTGCCGATTCGATATTGGGATATTGAAAATGCCGTCTGAACCTGCGATACGGGCTTCAGACGGCATTTTGTCCGATATTCGGGCAATCAGGCGGTCAGTACGGCTTTCAGGATTTTGTTGACTTCGCCCATATCGGCTTTGCCGGCGAGACGGGTTTTCAATACGCCCATCACTTTGCCCATATCCGCCATACCTGCCGCTCCGGTTTCGGCAACGGCGGCTTCGACCGCAGTACGGATTTCTCCGGCAGAGAGCATTTGGGGAAGGTAGCGGTGCAGTACCTCGATTTCGGCGTTTTCTTTGTCTGCCAAATCCCGGCGGCCGGCTTCAGTGTAGATTTTCGCGCTGTCTTTGCGCTGTTTGACCATTTTGGTCAGGATGGCGGTGATTTTGGCATCGTCGGCTTCGGTGCGTTCGTCCACTTCAAACTGTTTGACGGCGGCGTTGATGAGGCGGATGGTGCCGAGGGAAACTTGGTCTTTGGCGCGCATAGCCGTTTTCATGTCTTCGGTAAGGCGGATTTTCAGGCTCATAATGTTCTCGCTGGGATGTCGGATGGAAACGGCGGGTTTCGATGCCGTCTGAAAAGCAAAACACACCGCAGAGCAGGTCTTGCGGTGTGTCCTCATATCACAGGGCTGACCTGTAATCTGTACTTGAACGTTTAGTACATTTTGGGCGGCAGTTGTTGGCTGCGCAGGCGTTTTTGCAGGCGTTTTACGGCTGCCGCTTTTTTGCGTTTGCGTTCGGTAGTCGGTTTTTCGTAGGCTTCGCGGGCGCGCAGCTCGGTCAGCAGGCCGGTTTTTTCTACGGCGCGTTTGAAACGGCGCATAGCGACTTCAAATGGTTCATTCTCTTTTACGCGGATTGCAGGCATTTTATTTCCTTTAATAAATTCGGTTGTTTCATCTGCCCATCATATCGGTGGAAAGGGTAGGGCAGACGGTGTTGAAGGTTTACCGTATCGCTGTGCCTTGCGGCGGCGGGATACGCGCCGTGACGGAAACATCACCTCCTAACGGGTCGGCTTGTGCCGTGTCAAGCTGCTTGAAAAAGCAGGAAAAACAATTTTCGGATTGTCTTATATTTATGGTTCGCCGTCAATGCCGTTCGGGATAAAAATGCCGTCTGAAAGACCGGGCGGGTTTCAGACGGCATCGGTACGTCAGCGGGCGGGGACAATGCCCATACGCTGTTTGAGCGGGATGTGCGGCGCGCCGAAGAGGGCGGCGTAGTAGGCGGCATTGGTCATCACTTTTTTGACATAGTCTCGCGTTTCGGAAAACGGGATGGTTTCGGCATATACCGCGCCTTCGAGGGGCGTGTCCGCCTGCCATCGGCGCGCCCTGCCGGGGCCGGCGTTATAGCCTGCGGTGGCAAGGACTTCGTTGTTTTGCAGGCGGCGTTTGGTGTCCGCCATATACCACGTCCCCATACGGATATTGCCGTCGGCGGTGTAAAGTTGTGCGGTATCCATACCGATTTTGCCGGCGATTTCGCGCGCGGTGGCGGGCATAACCTGCATCAGCCCCTGCGCGCCTACGCCGGATTGCGCGCCCATAACGAAGCGGCTTTCCTGACGAATCAGCCCGTAAACCCACGCCGGATCGACATTAACATTTTGCGCGTGGCGGATTACCGTGTCTTTAAACGGCGAAATATAGCGCAAGGTGTAGTTGAGTTTGCGGTCGGTGCGTTCCGCGCTGTTGACCGCCATATCGTAAAAACCGTGGTCGAACGCGGTTTGCGCGGCGGTCAGCAGCTTGTCTTCGTCGAAGCCGCGTGTGGCGAAACGCCATTCCGCCTGAGCCTGACGGCGCATTTTCGCATCGCCGGCGGTTCGGCTGTTTTGGAACAATACCAGTGCGCGTTTGACTGCACCGTCTTCCGCCATGCGGCGGACGCTGTTTGTGTCGGCATCAGGTACATTGTTGCGCGTATCGATTTTGCGCCCCAACTCTTCCCCTGCCAGCACCGCATAAAAATTCCTGCCCGTCGCTGCCGCCTGTTCATAGAGTTTTGCTGCCTGCTGCAAGTTGCCCAGCGCAGCATGGCTGCGTGCCAGCCAGTAGAGCCAGGTCGGGCTTTTTTGCAGTTTTTCGGGCATATGCGAGATAACGGAAGCCAGCTCGTCCCAACGTTGGGCGCGCAAGGCGGCGCGGGCGTACCACTCGATTTGGTCGTCGGTCAGTTGGCGGCGGTCGGAAACTTTGCCGTAATAGTCCAAGGCGGCAGGCACATTGAGGCTTTGCGACTGATAATGCCCCAATACGCCCCACGCGAAACTGCGTTGTTCGGGGCTTAAACCGCTTTCCATTTCGGACAGCAGGGCGGCGGCATTCGGCGATTTACGCGCCTCTTTGCCGATGACGTTCAACAGGGCGTATTCGCGCGAACCTTGTGTGCTGCCGTCAAACGGGCTGCCTAATGCGGCGGCAAGGTTGCGTGCGTCTGTGGTTTGGCTGTTGGCCAACAGTCCGCGAACGCGCCTCCAGGCATTGTTGCCGTCCAACAAGCCGGATGCGGCTGCCTGTTCCAACAGTTTGGTGCAGCCCGAAGGCAGTTTGCCCGTATTTTTGACCAGTTCGGCGGCACGCGTATAGTCGTTGCGGTTCGAATCGGCGTAGCATTCGACTTCTTGGGCGCGTCCTTCGGGTTCGAGTTTGGCGTATTCTTGTGCAAACAGCGTCCACTGTCTGCGTGCGCCCAAAGACTTCAGCCACTCGTTGCGGACATTTTCCGCCATCGCACTGTCGCCGGCGTTTTCCAAATAGGCGGCGACGGCCGCATCGTTTTTCTGTTTCACTGCATCCAGTGCGGACGGGTAGCCGCCGTAATCTGCCAGCGTTTTTCCTTCGGGTTCGGCAGGGCGGGTGGGAACGGCTGATGATTCGGAGGTTTCCATATTGCCTGCCGGGGTCTTGCCGCCGGGCGCGTGTGTCGAAGAACACGCGGCAAGCACCAGGGCCGCCAGCAGCGGCAGGGAATGCTTCAGAGAGGGTAGGTACATCGGATTTCCTTAAGAATCGGAACCCTGAACGGTCAGGGTTGGAAAAGACAAAATGCCGTCTGAACAGGCGTTTACCCGAATTATATGCCGAAACTGCACCGCCTTTGGAATGTTTCCGACATAATTTATATTTTTCAATCATTTGCCGTTTGAGTGCGAACCGCTGCCTTTGCCCGTTTCAGACGGCATTGTCCGAAATGGTTGCCCGCTTCCTGCCTTATTGACAAAAAAACGCTTTCCCGATAATATCCTACGAAAATTAACCTGCCGATTTGACACAGCTTGCGGGCATAACAGCTAAAGCGTTCCGACAATTTCAGCTTTATCTTCCGCGCCCGTTGTGTCCGACATCGGGCTTTGTTGTATGGGAAAGACAATGATTATTTTGGACAAGGTTTCCAAGCATTACCAAACGCGCGACAAGACCCGTTTTGCCGCCGTCGAGCCGACCAGCCTCGAAATCCGCGACGGCGAAATCTTCGGGCTGATGGGCTATTCCGGCGCGGGCAAATCCACCCTGTTGCGACTGATTAACCTGTTGGAACGTCCCGACAGCGGCAAGGTCAATGTGTGCGAACAAGAGCTGACCGCGCTTGATGCCGCCGCATTGCGTCAGGCGCGGCAGAATATTGGCATGGTATTTCAACAGTTCAATCTTTTGAGCAACCGTACCGTTGCCGACAATGTTGCCTTTCCTTTGGAAATCGCCGGATGGCCGTCTGAAAAAATCAAAGAACGTGTTAAAGAATGCCTTGAAATCGTCGGCCTGACCGAACGCGCCAGCCACTATCCCGCCCAGCTTTCAGGCGGGCAGAAACAACGCGTCGGCATCGCCCGCGCGCTCGCGCCCAAGCCGCAAGTCATCCTCGCAGACGAACCCACTTCCGCCCTCGATCCCGCTACTACGCGCAGCGTCTTGGAATGTTTGGAAGACATCAACAAACGCTTCAACGTAACCATCGTCATCGTAACCCACGAAATGAGCGTCATCAGACGACTGTGCGACCGCGCCGCCCTCTTGGATAAAGGCAAAGTCGTTGAAATCGTCGAAGTACGCGGCAACCAAATCCACGCCCAATCCGACATCGGGCGCGAACTGATTCGGGAGGACTGATATGGCAGACTTAACATTCGAACAAGCCGTTTCCACCATCGTCGGCATGAAAGACGAAATCGTCCGCGCCTTGGGCGAAACCTTTGTTATGGTCGGGCTGTCCACCACGATCGCCGTCATCTTCGGCACGCTCTTGGGCGTCTTGCTTTTCGTGACTTCCAACCGCCAGCTGCATTACAACAAGCCGGTGAATTTCCTGCTCGACAACTTAGTCAACCTGATGCGCGCCTTCCCCTTCGTCATCCTGATGATTGCCATGATACCCGCGACCCGCGCCATCGTCGGCAGCACCATCGGTCCGATTGCCGCCTCGCTGGTGTTGAGCGTGTCGGGATTGTTTTATTTTGCCCGACTGGTGGAGCAAAACCTGCGCGAAGTCCCCAAAGGCGTGATTGAAGCCGCCGCCGCGATGGGTGCGCCTCCGGTTGCCATCGTCCGCAAAGTCCTCTTAAACGAAGCGCGCGCGGGCATGGTTTCCAGCATTACCGTGCTTGCCATCGGTCTGCTCTCATACAGCGCGGCGGCAGGCATGATAGGCGGCGGCGGCTTGGGCGACCTCGCCATCCGCTACGGCTACTACCGCTATCAAACTGAAGTCATTATTTTCATCGTCGCCCTCCTCGTGCTGCTGGTCATCCTGATTCAAAGCACCGGCAACGCGTTGGCGCGGAAACTCGACAAACGTTAAACCCGAATGCCGTCTGAACGCCAAAACCCCCACCGCTATCCGAAAAATGCTATAAAATCCCCCTGTTCGCGGCAAATGCCGTCTGAACGCCGAATCCGGACGGCAGGACTCCCTGCCCGTCATTTTTGTTTGAAACCGCCACAACATTAGGAGAAAATATGAAAACCTTCTTCAAAACCCTTTCCGCCGCCGCACTCGCGCTCGTCCTCGCCGCCTGCGGCGGCCAACAGGACAGCGCGCCCGCAGCTTCTGCCGCCGCTCCTTCTGCCGACAACGGCGCGGCGAAAAAAGAAATCGTCTTCGGCACGACCGTCGGCGACTTCGGCGATATGGTCAAAGAACAAATCCAACCCGAGTTGGAGAAAAAAGGCTACACCGTCAAATTGGTCGAGTTTACCGACTATGTGCGCCCGAATCTGGCATTGGCTGAGGGTGAGTTGGACATCAACGTCTTCCAACACAAACCCTATCTTGACGATTTCAAAAAAGAACACAATCTGGACATCACCGAAGCCTTCCAAGTGCCGACCGCGCCTTTGGGACTGTATCCGGGCAAACTGAAATCGCTGGAAGAAGTCAAAGACGGCAGCACCGTATCCGCACCCAACGACCCGTCCAACTTCGCACGCGCCTTGGTGATGCTGAACGAACTGGGTTGGATTAAACTCAAAGACGGCATCAATCCGCTGACTGCATCCAAAGCGGATATTGCCGAAAACCTGAAAAACATCAAAATCGTCGAGCTTGAAGCCGCGCAACTGCCGCGCAGCCGTGCCGACGTCGATTTTGCCGTCGTTAACGGCAACTACGCCATGAGCAGCGGCATGAAGCTGACCGAAGCCCTGTTCCAAGAACCGAGCTTTGCCTATGTCAACTGGTCTGCCGTCAAAACCGCCGACAAAGACAGCCAATGGCTTAAAGACGTAACCGAGGCCTATAACTCCGACGCGTTCAAAGCCTACGCGCACAAACGCTTTGAAGGCTACAAATACCCTGCCGCATGGAATGAGGGTGCCGCCAAATAAGGCCGTTGTATAAAATGATGCCGTCTGAACCGTATCCGTGTTCAGACGGCATTTTTGTCCTTTAATCCGCCATTCCCTGCCATTCCGCCGAATCCGGCGTATCGATTCCGAACAGCGACAAAGCGTGTGCAACACTGTGTGTAACAATATCGTCTGCAGTTTGCGGTTTGCGGTACATCGCAGGAACAGGGGGAAACACCACGCCGCCCATTTCCGTTACCCGCTTCATATTGTCCAAATGGGCAAGGTTCAGCGGCGTTTCGCGCACCATCAGCACCAGCCGCCGCCTTTCCTTCAAAACCACATCCGCCGCACGTGTCAGCAGATTGTCGCCGAAGCCGTGCGCGACCGAGGCAAGCGTCCGCATCGAACAGGGTGCAACCAGCATCCCGTCCGTTTTGAACGTACCGCTGGCAATGCATGCCCCGATATTGCCAATCGGATGGACGAAGTCGGCCAAGGCATAAACTTCGTCTTTCGTATAATCCGTTTCCGAAGTCCGGGCCATCTCCGCACCTTTCGATACCACAAGGTGCGTTTCGACATCTTGCGTAAGCAGAAGCCGCAATGCCTTAATGCCGTAAGCAAAGCCGCTTGCCCCGCTGATGCCGACAATCAACCGTCGAGTCATCATCCGCCTTTCCGTTATGCCGCTGGCAGCGGCAAAGCGGTTATTATAGTGAAAAAAAAACGATTCGAGATAAACACGGATACAAATTGTCGGCAACACTCAATATCCGATAAAATATCGACTTTATCATTACATTTGAACACGTAAGGGAGAAAGGCATGGCAAAAGTAAAAGGCGGATTGGGGCGCGGTTTGGATTCGCTGCTCGCCAACGGCGCAGACAACAGCAGCGGCGACCGATTGACCACGGTTGCAGTTAAAGATATCCAGCCCGGCCGCTATCAGGCGCGTGTTCAAATCGATGACGAAGCCTTGCAGGAGCTGGCGGATTCGATTAAAGCACAGGGCGTGATACAGCCCGTCATTGTGCGGGAACACGGTTTGTCCCGGTACGAACTGATTGCAGGGGAGCGGCGATGGCGCGCCTCCCAGCTTGCCGGCCTGACCGAAATCCCCGTCGTTATCAAGACCATCAGCGACGAAACCGCACTGGCCATGGGGTTGATAGAAAACCTTCAGCGAGAGAATCTCAACCCTATCGAAGAAGCGCAGGGGTTGAAACGTCTTGCCGACGAGTTCGGACTGACCCACGAAACCATAGCCAAAGCCGTCGGCAAAAGCCGAAGTGCGATTTCCAACAGCCTGCGCCTTTTAAGCCTGCCCGAACCCGTGCAGGAAATGCTTTACCAACGCCGCCTCGAAATGGGACACGCCCGCGCATTGCTGACCCTGCCCGTCGTCGAACAGCTCGAGTTGGCGCAAAAGGCCGTTAAAAACGGCTGGTCGGTGCGCGAAGTCGAACGCCGCAGCCAAATTGCCCATCAGAACAAACAGTCCGAACCCAAAAAAAATACTGCTTCCGACATCAGCCGCCTTAACGATTTGCTGACTGAAAGGCTGGGTGTCAACGCTGAAGTCAAAACCGTTAACCACAAAAAAGGCAGGATTGTCCTGTATTTTGATACGCCCGAAACGTTCGGCCACCTGTTGGAACAGTTGGGAATAGATTACCAGTCTTAATTTTGTGCAAAATGTCGTCTGAAATATAAAGTGTAAAGAAATTGCGGACAAACTCCTCAATATCCTGTAATCATATGTAATATGTGTTAGAATAGCGGGGTTGGATTTTGGGGAGCCGCTTGTCTGTATTGGCGGCGAGTTTCACAAAGATTAACATATTGCTTGACGTAAGAAGGCTTCTAAATTATATTAGCCGCGCCTCAAATCCGAGGCGGAATCATTCTTTTTTATGAAGCAGATTATTATCCTGCAATTTGCAGTATTATCCGTATGTTCTCTAGTTTCCCTTGTTATATGGGGGTATTCGGGGTTTCTATCGGCAATCGGCGGCGGCCTGTCCTATCTGCTTCCCACGCTTGTTGCAGTTTTACTTTTAAAACTTTTCAGTGGGGATCCCTTTCTGCAAAGCAGGATGTACATCTTCGGAGAGATTTTAAAAGTAGTGCTGTCGCTGTTGTCTATGCTTGCCGTATTTGCAATATGGCATCAATCGCTGGTGTTCGCCCCGTTTCTGATGGGGCTGCTCGGTGTCAGCCATCTGGTTTTTTTAGTATTGTTGAGAGTGAAAGATTATGGCAGGTGAAACCATTACCGCTGCCGACTACATCAAGCACCACTTGCAGAGCTTGACCAGTTTGTCGGATGTTACTCAGGGTCAGGGACTGAAAAACATTGCTGATTTTTCGTTTATTAACCTTGATGCCGTCTTTTTTGCCGTCCTGTTGGGCGTAATCGGCAGCTTCCTGTTGTGGCGCGGTGCAAAAAAAGCGACGGCAGGCGTTCCCGGACGTTTTCAGGCAGCCGTGGAAATCTTGTTCGAGTTTGTGGACGATATGTGTAAGAGCATCATTCACAACGAAAAGTCTAGAAAAGCCGTCGCGCCGTTGGGTCTGACGCTGTTTGTTTGGATTTTCCTGATGAACGCGATGGATATGCTGCCGGTCGATTTGCTGCCGATGGTATGGCAGGGCATTACCGGCAACCATCACGCTCTGTTGCGCGTCGTACCGACTGCCGATTTGAACACCACTTTGGCACTCGCTGTCGGCGTGTTGCTGATTTGTATTTATTACAACATCAAAATCAAAGGATTGGGCGGCTGGTTCCACGAGCTGTTCAGTGCGCCGTTCGGTGCAAAACTCGCACCTGCGAACTTTCTGTTGAACTTGGTCGAGTTTCTTTCTAAAACCGTATCACACGGTATGCGGTTGTTCGGCAATATGTATGCGGGCGAATTGGTATTCTTGCTGATAGCCTTGCTTGGCGGTGCTTGGGCGGCTTCCGGCAGCGTTGAAGCAATGGATCCGATTCTGTTCGTCTTCCACATTATTGCCGGATTGGCGTGGGCGATTTTCCATATTTTGGTTATTACCCTGCAGGCGTTTATTTTCATGGCGTTGGCGTTTGTCTATATCGGACAGGCACATGATGCGCACTGATTTTCCTAAGTAGTTTGTTTTTTGTAGTTTAACCTTTGTTTCTTTAAGGAGTTTAAAATGGGTTTGATTGCTATCGCATGTGGTTTGATCGTTGCATTGGGCGCACTGGGTGCCTCTATCGGTATCGCAATGGTTGGTTCTAAATATTTGGAGTCTTCTGCTCGTCAGCCTGAACTGATCGGTCCTCTGCAAACCAAACTGTTCTTGATTGCTGGTCTGATCGACGCGGCCTTCTTGATCGGTGTGGCTATTGCCCTGTTGTTCGCCTTCGTTAACCCGTTTGGTACTGGTGCTGCGTAATCAAGGCGGAGAAATCCGTTCAGATACAGGCTTACCGTCTGTTTGATTAACCCAGATACGAAGGTTAAGTAACGTGAATATTAATGCAACCTTATTTGCGCAAATCCTAGTTTTCTTTGGCTTGGTTTGGTTTACGATGAAATTCGTATGGCCACCGATTGCCAAAGCATTGGATGAGCGTGCCGCAAAAATCGCCGAGGGCTTGGCTGCTGCCGAGCGCGGTAAGAGCGATTTTGAGCAGGCAGAGAAAAAAGTTGCAGAACTTATGGCCGAAGGGCGTCATCAGGTAACCGAAATGGTTGCCAACGCCGAAAAACGTGCTGCAAAAATTGTAGAAGAAGCTAAAGAGCAAGCTTCTCATGAAGCAGCACGCATTGCAGCCCAAGCAAAAGCTGATGTAGAGCAAGAAGTTAACCGTGCACGCGAAGTGTTGCGCGAACAGGTTGCTTCATTGGCTGTTAAAGGTGCGGAATCTATCCTGCGTAAAGAAGTCGATGCTTCCAAACATGCAGATTTGCTCAGTGCCTTAAAACAGGAGCTGTAATCTTATGGCAGAGTTCGCAACGATTGCCAGACCTTATGCGAAAGCATTGTTTAGTCTGGCTCAGGAAAAAAACCAAATCGAGTCTTGGTTGGGCGAACTGAAAGAACTCGCAGCGGTTGTTCAAGATGAGAAAGTCATCGCTTTCATCGAGCAGCCGGAAACGGGAGCTTCCGAAAAAGCAGAAACGCTCAAAGGTCTTGTCGGTATCAAAAATGTCGAATTGGCAAATTTTATTACCGTTTTGGCCGAGCAAAAGCGTTTGTTGGTATTACCGGAAATTTATGCCCAATATCAAGATTTGACCTTGATACACAACAATACGAAATCGGCAGTAATTTACAGCGCGTATGAACTCAGTTCTCAGCAGCTGGCCGATGTTACCGATATCCTGACAAAACGCTTCAACAGCAAATTGGATGTGGTGGCTAAAGTTGCTCCTGAATTAATCGGTGGCATCAAAGTAGAAGTGGGTGATCAGGTCTTGGATTTGTCCGTACAAGGCAAACTGAATGCTTTGTATGCGACTATGACAAATTAGGAGAGTTTTCATGCAGCTTAATCCTGCTGAAATTAGCGATTTGATTAAAGCCAAAATCGAGAATCTGTCCGTCAATGCAGAAGTGCGTACCCGTGGTACTGTCGTTTCTGTTACAGACGGCATTGTGCGCATTCATGGCTTGTCAGACGCGATGCAAGGTGAGATGCTCGAATTCCCCGGTAACACTTTCGGTCTGGCCATGAACTTGGAGCGCGACTCCGTCGGTGCCGTAGTGTTGGGTGAGTACGAACACATTAAAGAAGGCGATACAGTTACCTGTACCGGCCGTATTTTGGAAGTGCCGATCGGTCGCGAACTGGTTGGTCGCGTGGTTGATGCATTGGGTCGTCCTATCGATGGTAAAGGTCCAATCAACACAACATTGACTGCTCCAATCGAAAAAATTGCACCAGGCGTGATTGCGCGTAAATCGGTTGACCAACCAATGCAAACCGGTCTGAAAGCCATTGACTCTATGGTTCCGGTTGGTCGTGGTCAACGTGAGTTGATCATTGGTGACCGTCAAACCGGTAAAACAGCCGTAGCACTGGATGCCATCGTTAACCAAAAAGGTACAGGCGTAATCTGTATTTATGTGGCTATCGGTCAAAAAGCATCTTCTATCGCCAACGTAGTGCGCAAATTGGAAGAGCATGGCGCGATGGAACATACTATCGTGGTTGCTGCAACTGCTTCTGAAGCCGCTGCACTGCAATACATCGCTCCTTACTCCGGTTGTACCATGGGTGAATTCTTCCGTGACCGCGGTGAAGATGCATTGATTGTGTATGATGACTTGTCTAAACAAGCCGTTGCATACCGTCAAATTTCCCTGCTGTTGCGCCGTCCTCCTGGCCGTGAAGCATATCCTGGCGACGTATTCTATCTGCACTCCCGTCTGTTGGAACGTGCAGCCCGCGTCAGCGAAAATGAAGTTGAAAAACTGACCAATGGCGAAGTAAAAGGCAAAACCGGTTCTCTGACTGCGTTGCCAATTATTGAAACCCAAGCCGGTGACGTATCAGCATTCGTACCAACCAACGTAATCTCGATTACAGATGGCCAAATCTTCTTGGAAACCGACTTGTTCAACGCCGGTATCCGTCCTGCAATCAATGCCGGTATTTCCGTATCGCGCGTAGGTGGTGCAGCACAAACCAAAGTCATCAAAAAACTGGGTGGCGGTATCCGTTTGGCGTTGGCACAGTACCGTGAATTGGCGGCGTTCTCGCAATTTGCTTCCGATTTGGACGAAGCAACACGTAAACAGCTGCAACACGGTGAAGTGGTTACTGAATTGATGAAACAAAAACAATTCAGCATATTGAACACTGCCGAAATGGCATTGACTTTGTGGGCGATCAACAACGGTTCTTACGCAGATGTTCCGGTATCCAAAGCCTTGGCTTTCGAAGCAGAATTCTTGAGTTTCGTACGTACGCAACATCCTGAGGTTCTGGAAGCGATTAATGCATCAGGCGCAATGTCTGACGAAAGCGAAAAAGCATTGACCGAAGCCATGAAATCTTTCAAATCTTCTTACGCTTACCAAGCATAAGTATTGAGATGAAAGGAGTCTGAAATGGCAGTCGGAAAAGAGATTCTCACCAAAATCCGTAGTGTTCAAAATACCCAAAAGATCACTAAAGCGATGCAAATGGTGTCGACCTCTAAAATGCGGAAGACTCAAGACCGGATGCGCTTGGCGCGTCCGTACGCCGAAAAAGTGCGTACAGTGATGAGCCATCTTGCACAGACTAATGCCGATCATGGTATCAAACTGTTGGAGCCGCATCGCGAAGTGCGTCGTGCGGGTTTCATCTTGATTACCTCGGACAAAGGTTTGTGCGGCGGCTTGAACGCAAACGTACTGAAAAAGTTTTTGGCGCAAGTTCAAGAGTATCAGGAACAAGGCATCGAAGTCGAAGTCGTGTGCCTGGGTAGCAAAGGTTTGGCTGCATGCCAAAGCATCGGTTTGAATGTTATTGCCAGCGCAACCAATTTGGGCGACACCCCAAAAATGGAGGCGTTGCTTGGCCCTTTGACCGAAATCTTCCAACGTTATGAGAAGCATGAATTAGACCGTATCCATATGGTTTACTCACGTTTCGTCAACACAATGCGCCAAGAGCCGCGTATGGAAGTTTTGCTGCCTATCGGTGAAAACGTTATTGACGACGGAACAGGTCATTCTTCATTTACTTGGGAATACCGCTACGAGCCGAGTCCTATCGCCGTATTGGAATATTTGGTTCGCCGCTATTTAGAGTCTGTGGTTTATCAGGCATTGAGCGACAACATGGCATCCGAACAAGCCGCGCGTATGGTAGCGATGAAAGCCGCAACCGACAACGCAGGCAATGCCATCAAAGAATTGCGCTTGGTGTACAACAAATCGCGTCAAGCCGCGATTACCACAGAATTGTCAGAAATTGTAGCAGGTGCGGCGGCAGTTTGATGCCGTCTGAAGCCTGAACAGGAAATTAGGATACGATAATGAGCCAAGGCAAAATCGTGCAAGTTATTGGTGCGGTGGTTGACGTGGAATTTCCACGCGACGCTATCCCGCATGTTTACGATGCCCTGAAATTGGACGAGAACGGTCTGACTCTGGAAGTTCAACAGCTTCTGGGTGACGGCGTTGTCCGTACTATTGCAATGGGTAGTTCAGACGGCCTGAAACGCGGCATGTCTGTAAGCAATACTGGTGCGCCAATCACTGTGCCGGTAGGTAAAGGTACATTGGGTCGTATTGTCGACGTATTGGGTACGCCTGTTGATGAAGCAGGTCCTATCGATACCGACAAGAGCCGTGCCATTCACCAAACTGCTCCGAAATTCGACGAGTTGTCTGCAACTACCGAATTGCTGGAAACCGGTATTAAAGTGATCGACTTGCTGTGTCCGTTTGCTAAGGGCGGTAAAGTAGGTCTGTTCGGTGGTGCCGGTGTAGGCAAAACCGTGAACATGATGGAATTGATTAACAACATCGCCAAAGCGCACAGCGGTCTGTCCGTGTTCGCAGGTGTGGGTGAACGTACCCGTGAAGGTAACGACTTCTACCACGAGATGAAAGATTCCAACGTATTGGATAAAGTAGCCATGGTGTATGGCCAAATGAACGAACCTCCAGGCAACCGTCTGCGCGTTGCTTTGACCGGGTTGACCATGGCCGAATACTTCCGTGACGAAAAAGACGAAAACGGTAAAGGTCGCGACGTATTGTTCTTCGTTGACAACATCTACCGTTACACTCTGGCCGGTACCGAAGTATCTGCACTGTTGGGTCGTATGCCTTCTGCAGTGGGTTACCAACCGACATTGGCTGAAGAAATGGGTCGTTTGCAAGAGCGCATTACCTCTACCCAAACCGGCTCCATTACTTCCATCCAAGCCGTATATGTACCTGCGGATGACTTGACTGACCCGTCTCCGGCGACAACTTTCGCCCACTTGGACGCGACCGTCGTATTGAGCCGTGATATTGCCTCTTTGGGTATTTACCCGGCAGTTGACCCGCTTGACTCTACTTCACGCCAATTGGATCCGATGGTATTGGGTCAAGAGCACTACGACGTGGCGCGCGGTGTACAGTCTACTCTACAAAAATACAAAGAATTGCGCGACATTATCGCCATTCTGGGTATGGACGAATTGTCTGACGAAGACAAACTGACTGTAATGCGTGCCCGTAAAATCCAACGCTTCCTGTCTCAACCGTTCCACGTTGCCGAAGTGTTTACAGGTTCTCCAGGCAAATATGTCGCTCTGCGCGATACCATTGCCGGCTTCAAAGCCATTTTGAACGGCGAATACGATCATCTACCCGAGCAGGCATTCTATATGGTCGGCAGCATTGAAGAAGCAGTAGAGAAAGCGAAAACCTTAAACTAAGGAGGTCGGCATGAGCGTCATGCAAGTTGAAGTGGTCAGTAGCGAGCAAAACATCTATTCGGGCGAAGCCAGCTTTGTAGTGGTTCCGACCGTTCAAGGTGAGCTTGGTATTTACCCGCGACACGAGCCGATTATGAGTTTGGTGCGGCCGGGAGCTTTGCGTTTGACCGTTCCGGGCGAGGATAAGGAGGTCCTGGTTGCTGTTTCCGGCGGTGTTTTGGAAGTTCAACCTGATAAAGTTACCGTTTTGGCGGACGTTGCCGTCCGTAGTGCGGAGATGGATCAGGCACGTGCGGAAGAGGCGAAAAAAGCTGCCGAAGCCGGTATCTCTCAAGCCAAAGACGATAAGGATTTGGTAGAGGCACACAAGGCATTGGCTGCCGCAATTGCACAGCTCAAGACTTTGGACTATATCCGTTCGCACAAAAAATAAAACTTGTGTGGTTTGGGAAAGCACGGTCGTTTGGCCGTGCTTTTTATTTTCCGGATTTAAATTAAAAAATTATCCATCCTCTGGTTTCAAATCAGGCTGTCTTCGAGATAAATCTATTCAAGCGGCTATGGAAACAGTAAAATAAAACCTTTATTTTATCGAACAATAAGTCATGCTCACCTTCCAACAAATCATCTTTAAACTGCAAACATTTTGGGCAGACAAAGGCTGCACCGTCATCCAACCTTTCGACATGGAAGTCGGCGCAGGTACTTCCCACCCCGCCACCTGCCTGCGCGCACTCGGCCCCGAGCCTTGGTTTGCCGCCTACGTCCAACCCAGCCGCCGCCCCAAAGACGGCCGCTACGGCGACAACCCCAACCGCCTGCAACACTATTACCAATTCCAAGTCGCCCTCAAACCCGCACCCGCCAATATCCAAGACCTCTATCTCGACTCCCTGCGCGAATTGGGCATCGATCCCAAAGTCCACGACATCCGCTTTGTCGAAGACGACTGGGAAAACCCCACCCTCGGTGCATGGGGCTTGGGTTGGGAAGTTTGGCTTAACGGCATGGAAGTAACACAGTTTACCTATTTCCAACAAGTCGGCGGCATCGACTGCACGCCCGTACTCGGCGAAATCACCTACGGCATCGAACGCTTGGCGATGTACTTGCAAGGTGTAGAAAACGTCTACGACCTCGTTTGGGCAAAAACGCTCGACGGCAACACCGTCACCTACGGCGACGTGTACCACCAAAACGAAGTCGAGCAATCCACCTACAACTTCGAATACAGCGATGCCGACTGGCTGCTGCGCCAATTCAACGACTACGAAGCGCAAGCCAAACGCCTGCTCGCCGAAGAAAACGCCGGCCTCGCCCTGCCTGCCTACGAGCTCGTCCTCAAAGCGGGGCATACGTTCAACCTTTTAGACGCACGCGGCGCGATTTCCGTAACCGAACGCGCCACCTACATCGGACGCATCCGCGCGTTGAGCCGCGCCGTGGCGCAAAAATATGTCGAAAGCCGCGAAAAACTGGGCTTCCCGTTGATTAAAAAATAACGATACGTCGTCTGAAACAGGTTTTCAGACGGCCTTTTTTGCGTATCCATTAATACAGGCCGTACGGCATATGCAGGCTTTATAAGCAGGGCCTACGGACAAACAGAAAGTCTCATATGACAACCCAAACTCTTTTAATCGAACTCCTTACCGAAGAACTCCCGCCCAAAGCCCTGAATAATCTGGGCAACCATTTTGCCGCCGCCGTTGCCGAAGGCTTGGAAAAAGCGCAACTGATTGACGGCGCAGCCGAATTTACGGCTTATGCCTCGCCGCGCCGTTTGGCGGTTCAAGTCAAAAACGTCAAAGCCGTTCAGGCAGATCAAAAAATCGTGAAAAAAGGCCCTGCCGTAGCGAATGCCGTAAAAGACGGTGTGCCGACCAAGGCTTTGGAGGGTTTCGCACGCGGTGCGGGGGCGAAAATCGAAGACTTGACCATCATCAACGACGGCAAGCAGGACGTGTACGCCTACGAATATGTCCAAACCGGCAAGCCGTTGGGCGAACTCTTGGAAGACATCATCAATCAAGCGGTTAAGAAACTGCCGATTCCGAAAGTGATGCGTTGGGGCAGCAGCACATTTACCTTCGTGCGCCCCGTCCACGGGCTGATTGTGCTGCACGGCGGCGATGTCGTGAACGTCAGCGTTTTGGGTCTGCAAAGCAGCAATCAAACCTTGGGACACCGCTTCTTGTCCAACGGCGAAATCACCATTGAAAACGCCGACAGTTACGCCGCACAAATGCGCGAGCAAGGCAAAGTGGAAGCTTCGTTTGCCGAGCGCAAAGCCGCGATTCAGACGGCATTGGAAGGGCAGGCGCGCCGTCTGAACGCGACCGTTGCCGCCGATGAAGCATTGTTGGACGAAGTGACTGCATTGGTCGAATGGCCTGTGGTATTGGAAGCCGGTTTTGAAGAACACTTCCTCGCCGTGCCACAAGAATGTTTGATTCTGACCATGCAGCAAAACCAAAAATACTTCCCGTTGCTCGATCAAAACGGCAAGCTGATGAACCGCTTCCTGCTGGTCTCCAACCTGCAAACCGAAGACCCGTCACACATCATCCAAGGCAACGAACGCGTCTTGCGCGCTCGCCTGTCTGATGCCGAGTTCTTCTACAAGCAAGACCAGAAAGCGACTTTGGAAAGCCGCCTGCCCAAGCTGGCAAACGTGGTTTATCACAACAAAATCGGCTCGCAAGCCGAACGCATCGAACGTTTGCAAAGCATTGCCGCCCATATCGCAAAAGCATTGGGCGCGGATGCCGCGGCAGCCGAACGCGCCGCGCGTTTGGCGAAAGCCGACTTGGTGACCGAAATGGTCGGCGAGTTCCCCGAACTGCAAGGTACGATGGGCAAATACTATGCCCGTTTGGACGGCGAAACCGAAGAAATCGCCGAAGCCATCGAGCAACACTATCAACCGCGTTTTGCCGGTGATAACTTGCCGAACGGCAAAGTCGCCACTGCCGTGGCACTGGCGGACAAGCTGGAAACCTTGGTCGGCATTTGGGGCATCGGTCTGATTCCGACCGGCGACAAAGACCCCTACGCCCTGCGCCGCGCCGCCTTGGGTATTTTGCGGATGTTGATGCAGTATGGTTTGGACGTGAACGAACTGATTCAGACGGCCTTCGACAGCTTTCCCAAAGGTTTGCTCAACGAAAAAACGCCGTCTGAAACCGCCGACTTTATGCAGGCGCGCCTTGCTGTGTTGCTGCAAAACGATTATCCGCAAGACATCGTTGCCGCCGTACTCGCCAAACAGCCGCGCCGTTTGGACGATTTGACCGCCAAACTGCAGGCTGTCGCCGCGTTCAAACAACTGCCCGAAGCTGCCGCGCTCGCCGCCGCCAACAAACGCGTGCAAAACCTGCTGAAAAAAGCCGATGCCGAGTTGGGCGAAGTCAATGAAAGCCTGTTGCAACAGGACGAAGAAAAAGCCCTCTTTGCCGCCGCG
The DNA here is from genome assembly GCF_943181435.1 of Neisseria sp. Marseille-Q6792. The sequence goes on along the minus strand of NZ_OW969598.1, from coordinate 1,304,700 downwards.
CAAGGCTTGCAGCCGAAAATCGCCGCCGCCGTCGCCGAAGGCAATTTCCAAACCGCCTTGTCTGAACTGGCTTCCGTCAAGCCGCAAGTCGATGCCTTCTTTGACGGCGTGATGGTGATGGCGGAAGATGCCGCCGTGAAACAAAACCGCCTGAACCTGCTGAACCGCTTGGCAGAACAAATGAACGCGGTAGCCGACATCGCGCTTTTGGGCGAGTAACCGTTGTATAGTCCAAATGCCGTCTGAAGCCTTCAGACGGCATCAAATTATCGGGAGAATAAATTGCAGCCTTTAGTCAGCGTATTGATTTGCGCCTACAACGTAGAAAAATATTTCACCCAATCATTAGCCGCCGTCGTGAATCAGACTTGGCGAAACTTGGATATTTTGATTGTCGATGACGGCTCGACAGACGGTACGCTTGCCATTGCCCGGCGTTTCCAAGAACAGGACAGCCGTATCCGCATCCTCGCGCAGCCGCGCAATTCGGGCCTGATTCCTTCTTTAAACATCGGGCTGGACGAATTGGCAAAGTCAGGAATGGGGGAATATATTGCACGCACCGATGCCGACGATATTGCCGCCCCCGACTGGATTGAAAAAATCGTGGGCGAGATGGAAAAAGACCGCAGCATCATTGCCATGGGTGCGTGGCTGGAAGTTTTGTCGGAAGAAAAGGACGGCAACCGGCTGGTGCGGCACCACAGGCACGGTGCAATTTGGGACAAACCGACCCGGCATGAAGACATTGTCGCCGTTTTTCCTTTCGGCAACCCTATACACAACAACACCATGATTATGAGGCGCAGCGTCATTGACGGCGGTTTGCGTTACAACACCGAGCGGGATTGGGCGGAAGATTACCAATTTTGGTACGATGTCAGCAAATTGGGCAGGCTGGCTTATTATCCCGAAGCCTTGGTCAAATACCGCCTTCACGCCAATCAGGTTTCATCCAAATACAGCATCCGCCAACACGAAATCGCGCAAGGCATCCAAAAAACCGCCAGAAACGATTTTTTGCAGTCTATGGGTTTTAAAACCAGGTTTGACAGCCTTGAATACCGCCAAACAAAAGCAGTGGCGTACGAATTGCTGGAGAAGGATTTGCCAGAAGATGATTTTGAGCGGGTACGCCATTTCTTGTATCAATGTTTCAAACGGACGGACACGCCGCCCGCCGGCGCGTGGCTGGATTTTGCGGCAGACGGCAAGATGAGGCGGCTGTTTACCATGAGGCAATACTTCAGCATTTTACGCCGACTGATTAAAAACCGCTGGCAGGCGCGGCCAGATCCGGCAGACAAAAAAACAGGATAAATCATGCAAAACCACGTTATCAGCTTGGCTTCCGCCGCAGAACGCAGGGCGCATATTGCCGATACCTTCGGCAGGCACGACATTCCGTTTCAGTTTTTCGACGCACTGATGCCGTCTGAAAGGCTGGAACAGGCAATGGCGGAACTCGTCCCCGGTTTGTCGGCGCACCCCTATTTGAGCGGAGTGGAAAAAGCCTGCTTTATGAGCCACGCCGTATTGTGGAAGCAGGCATTGGACGAAGGTCTGCCGTATATCGCCGTATTTGAGGACGACGTTTTACTCGGCGAAGGCGCGGAGAAATTCCTTGCCGAAGACGCTTGGCTGCAAGAACGCTTTGACCCCGATTCCGCCTTTATCGTCCGCTTGGAAACGATGTTTATGCACGTCCTGACCTCGCCCTCCGGCGTGGCGGACTACTGCGGGCGCGCCTTTCCGCTGTTGGAAAGCGAACACTGGGGGACGGCGGGCTATATCATTTCCCGAAAAGCGATGCGGTTTTTCTTGGACAGGTTTGCCGCCCTGCCGCCCGAAGGGCTGCACCCCGTCGATCTGATGATGTTCAGCGATTTTTTCGACAGGGAAGGAGTGCCGGTTTGCCAGCTCAATCCCGCCTTGTGCGCCCAAGAGCTGCATTATGCCAAGTTTCACGACCAAAACAGCGCATTGGGCAGCCTGATTGAACACGACCGCCTCCTGAACCGCAAACAGCAAAGGCGCGATTCCCCCGCCAACACATTCAAACACCGCCTGATCCGCGCCTTGACCAAAATCAGCAGGGAAAGGGAAAAACGCCGGCAAAGGCGCGAACAGTTAATCGGCAAGATCATTGTGCCTTTCCAATAAAAGGAGAAAAGATGGACATCGTATTTGCAGCAGACGGCAGGATGCGGCGGCTGTTTACCTTGAGGCAATACTTCGGCATTTTGCACCGATTGCTGAAAAACCGTTGAAAAACGCCGCTTTATCCAACAGACAAAAAACAGGATAAATTATGCAAAACCACGTTATCAGCTTAGCTTCCGCCGCAGAACGCAGGGCGCACATTGCCGATACCTTCGGCGCGCACGGCATCCCGTTTCAGTTTTTCGACGCACTGATGCCGTCTGAAAGGCTGGAACAGGCAATGGCGGAACTCGTCCCCGGTTTGTCGGCGCACCCCTATTTGAGCGGAGTGGAAAAAGCCTGCTTTATGAGCCACGTCGTATTGTGGAAGCAGGCACTGGATGAAGGTCTGCCCTATGTTGCCGTATTTGAGGATGATGTCCTGCTTGGCAAAGACGCAGAAAAGTTCCTTGCCGAAGATACTTGGTTGGAAGAGCGTTTTGATAAGGATTCTACCTTTATTGTCCGTTTGGAAACGATGTTTGCGAAAGTTATTGTCAGACCGGATAAAGTCCTGAATTATGAAAACCGGTCATTTCCTTTGCTGGAGAGCGAACATTGGGGGACGGCTGGCTATATCATTTCGCGTGAGGCGATGCGGTTTTTCTTGGAAAGGTTTGCCGTTTTGCCGACAGAGTGGATTAAAGCGGTAGATTGGATGATGTTTACTTATTTCTTTGATAAGGAGGGGATGCCTGTTTATCAGGTTAGTCCCGCCTTATGTACCCAAGAATTGCATTATGCCAAGTTCCTCAGTCAAAACAGTATGTTGGGTAGCGATTTGGAAAAAGATAGGGAACAAGGAAGAAGACACCGCCGTTCGTTGAAGGTGATGTTTGACTTGAAGCGTGCTTTGGGTAAATTCGGTAGGGAAAAGAAGAAAAGAATGGAGCGTCAAAGGCAGGCGGAGCTTGAGAAAGTTTACGGCAGGCGGGTCATATCGTTCAAATAGTTTGTGTAAAATATAGCGGATTAAAATTAGAAGTGGATACACTGTCATTCCCGCGCAGGCGGGAATCTAGTTCGTTCGGTTTCGCTTGTTTTAAGTTTCGGGTAACTTCCACTTCGTCATTCCCGCGCAGGCGGGAATCCAGTCCGTTGAGTTTCAGTCATTTCCGATAAATCACCGCAACGTTAAATTTCTAGATTCCCGCTTTCGCGGGAATGACGGTGGGGGGATTTCTGTTTTTCCGACAAATTCCTAAAACTTAAAATTTCATCATTTCTGCGAAGACAGAAAACCAAAAACAGAAACCTAAAATCTCGTCATTCCCGCGCAGGCGGGAATCTAGTCCGTTCGGTTTCGCTTGTTTTAAGTTTCGGGTAACTTCCACTTCGTCATTCCCGCGAAAGTGGGAATCCAGTCCGTTGAGTTTCAATCATTTCCGATAAATCACCGCAACGTTAAATTTCTAGATTCCCGCCTGCGCGGGAATGACGTCGGAGAGGGTTTGTTGTTTCGGATAAATCCCTGTCGTTTTTCGTTTCTAGATTCCTGCTTTCGCGGGAATGACGGTGGGGGGATTTCTGTTTTTCCGACAAATTCCTAAAACTTAAAATTCCGTCATTCCCGCGAGAACAGAAAACCAAAAACAGAAACCTAAAATCTCGTCATTCCCGCGCAGGCGGGAATCCAGTCCGTTGAGTTTCAGTCATTTCCGATAAATCACCGCAACGTTAAATTTCTAGATTCCCGCTTTCGCGGGAATGACGGCGGAGAAGGTTTGTTGTTTCGGATAAATCCCTGTAGTTTTTCGTTTCTAGATTCCCGCTTTCGCGGGAATGACGGTGGGGGGATTTCTGTTTTTCCGAAACGTTAAATTTCTAGATTCCCGCTGTTGCGGGAATGACGACACGGGAAATCTTATTTGAACCTACTATGTCTTAATCGGCTGCAAAATGCCGTCTGAACGGGTTTCAGACGGCATTTCTGTTTATGCGAAATCGCCCCAAAGTGTCTGCATCGCGGCGAGGGCGGTGAGGGCGGCGGTTTCGGTACGCAGGATGCGTTTGCCCAATGTTACGGCTTGGAAGCCGGCATCAAATGCCTGTTGTTCTTCCTGTTCTGTCCAGCCGCCTTCGGGCCCGACCATAAAGACGATTGCGCCGGACGGGTGGCGGATGTCGCCGAGTTTGCGGGCGCGGTTGATGCTCATAATCAGCTTGGTGCTTTCAGACGGCATTTTGTCGAGTGCTTCACGGTAGCCGATGATGGGCAGTACGGGGGGAACGGTGTTTCTGCCGCTCTGTTCGCACGCGGAGATGACGATTTCCTGCCAGCGTGCGAGGCGTTTGGCGGCGCGTTCCCCGTCGAGGCGGACGATGCAGCGTTCGCTGATGACGGGCTGTATGGCGGTTACGCCGAGTTCGACGCTTTTTTGCAGGGTAAAGTCCATACGTTCGCCGGAAGATATGGATTGGATGAGCGTGATGTTCAGCGGGGATTCCGTATCGGCGGTTTCTTCGTGCAGGATTTCGGTTTCGGCGCGGCGTTTTTCCAAAACGGTCAGCCGTGCGGTATGTGCCTTGCCTTTGCCGTCGAAGAGGGTGATGTTTTCGTTGGGGCGGACGCGCAGGACGTTGAGGTGGCGGACGATGTTGTCGGGCAGGGCGACGGTTTGTCCGACGGAAAGGTTTTCGGGCAGGTGGAATCGGGGCATAGTTTTTGGCGGTTCGGACGGTTATAATCTGTCGCAGCGGCGTGATGGAAACGGACATTATAGTGGATTAAATTTAAACCAGTACAGCGTTGCCTCGCCTTGCCGTACTATTTGTACTGTCTGTGGCTTCGTCGCCTTGTCCTGATTTAAATTTAATCCACTATATACGTTCGCGCGCCGCAAGTTCAAAATATGAGGACAGTAGGAAGTGTTACACCGTTTGCAGAAAGTCGTGCGCCATATCGCGCAAACCGAAATTATGCCGCGTTTTTTGAATACGCCGTCTTGCCGCAAGGAAGACGGTTCGATGTTGAGCGAGGCGGACATTGCCGCGCAGACGGCTTTTGCCGCCGCGTTGCCGCTTTTAATCGATTGCCCGATGTTGGGCGAGGAAATGTCGCGGCAGGAACAGTCGGCTTTGTGGGAACAATATTCGGGGGAAAAGGGGCTGTGGATTGTCGATCCGATAGACGGGACGAACAATTTTGTCAACGGGCTGCCGCATTTTGCGGTATCGGTGGCGTTTGTCCGCAACGGGCGTGCCGAGTTGGGCGTAATCTACAACCCGGTCAGCGGCGAATGTTTTTATGCCGAACGCGGGCAGGGGGCGTTTTTAAACGGGACGCGTCTGCCCCTGCGCCTCGTGGATAAAAAACTCAATGAGGCGATTGCGGGCGTGGAAATCAAATATCTGCGTTCGGGCAAACTTTCCAGCCGCATGAGTACGCTCGCGCCTTTTGGAACAATACGCAGTATGGGCAGCAGCACGCTGGACTGGTGTTATCTGGCGTGCGGGCGTTATGATGTTTATGTTCACGGCGGGCAGAAGCTGTGGGATTATGCTGCGGGTGCGTTGATTTTCGAGGAGGCGGGCGGCAGGCTGACGACATTGGAAGGCGATGAATTCTGGAGCGGACAGCATGTGTTCAAACGTTCGGTTATTGCTGCACTCGAACCTAATTTGTTTGAACGCTGGGTCAGGTGGATAAGGGAAAATCAGTAGGTTCCAGATATATTCGTTAATATATTTTCAAAATTAATGTTTTTTAACATTAATAAAGGTACAATGCTTTTGCTGGTTAACGCTGTCGTTTCTCCCTTTTCGGCAGTGCAGCAAGTAAGACGTTTTCCCGCAATGTATTGACCATTCATACTTACCCTTGGTATGAATGGTTTTTTTTGCGCGTTGAAAATGCCGTCTGAACGTTCAGACGGCATTTTTATGCGACAGGTTGCAGATATTTGCCGCAGCAGGCTTTGAATTTTTTGCCCGATCCGCAAATGCAGGGCTGTTTCATCGCAGGATGCGGAACGGTGGGATCGATGAAATACCATTGTCCGCCGATGTTGACGAAGCCGGACAGTTCGTGATGCACTGTTCGGTTTCCGCCGTCTTGGAAGTAGGCTTCAAATTCGACTTGGGCGTGCTGTTTGCCGAAGTTGCGGTGTGCGATGACGTTCAAACCCAGCCATTCGGTTTCTTTGCTCCACTGCATCAGTTCGGCGGCATCGAGGAATGTTTGTTGCGCCGGAACGGTAGTAGCGATGATGTAGTCGATAAGGTGCAGCACATATGCGCTGTACCGCGAACGCATGAGGGCTTCGGCTGTCGCCGGCAGGATATGGCGCAGATGAAGCGGTTGGCAGCAGCTGGTATAGTCCGTGTCTGAACCGCAGGGGCAGGGCGGGGTGTGGTGTGTGTTCATTTTGCCTGAGAATGCAAATGCCGTCTGAAAAGGTTTCAGACGGCATGGTTAAAAGCCTGTCCGTCAGGGCATCAACATGCCGCCGTTGACGTGCAGCGTTTGACCGGTAATATATTTTGCCTGATCGGAAGCCAAGAACAAGACTGCATCGGCAATATCTTGTGCCTCCCCGAATTTGCCCAACGAAGTTTGCGCTTCGAAGGTTTTGCGGGTTTCTTCCGGCAGGGCGCGGGTCATGTCGGTATCGATAAAGCCGGGGGCGACGCAGTTGACGGTAATGCCGCGGCTGCCGACTTCGCGCGCCATAGATTTGGCAAAACCGATCAAGCCCGCTTTTGCCGCGGCATAGTTGGTTTGACCGGCATTGCCCATCACGCCGACGACGGATGTGATGTTGATGATACGGCCGGCGCGCTGCTTCATCATACCGCGTAAGACGGCTTTAGAAGCACGGAACACGGATTTTAGGTTGACCTGCATGATGTCGTCCCACTCTTCTTCTTTCATGCGCATCAAGAGGTTGTCGCGGGTGATGCCGGCGTTGTTGACCAGAATGTCGAGTTTGCCGAATGCTTTTTCGATGTCGGCAATCAGGTTTTCGATGGTTTCGGGTTCGGCAGAATCCAATGCACGGCCTTCGCCGCTCCATTGCGCCAACCGCTCGCTAATCGCCGCAGCCCCGCTTTCGCTAGTCGCCGTACCGATGACTTTGGCACCGGCTGCCGCCAGCGTATCGGCAATCGCTGCGCCGATACCGCGCGATGCGCCTGTTACCAAAGCGATTTTGCCGCTTAAATCTTGTGTGCTCATATTTTTTCCTTTTTTCCGATAATCGAAGGACTGCACCGGATGGTGCAGTCCTGTTTGCTGTTTATTCCCACTCGATGGTGGCAGGCGGTTTGCCGCTGACATCGTAAACCACGCGGTTGATGCCTTTGACTTCGTTGATGATGCGGTTGGACACGCGGCCGAGCAGTGAGTATGGCAGATCTGCCCAGTGTGCAGTCATAAAGTCGCTGGTAATCACGGCACGCAAGGCTACGACGTAATCGTAAGTGCGTCCGTCGCCCATCACGCCGACGGATTTCACAGGCAGGAATACGGCAAAGGCTTGGCTGGTCAGGTCGTACCAAGACGTGCCGTTTTCATCGGTAGTATTGCGCAATTCTTGGATGAAAATATCGTCTGCTTGACGGAGCAAATCGGCGTATTCTTTTTTCACTTCGCCCAAGATGCGCACGCCCAAGCCGGGTCCGGGGAACGGATGGCGGTACACCATTTCGCGCGGCAAGCCCAAGGCAACGCCCAGTTCGCGCACTTCGTCTTTGAACAAATCGCGCAAAGGCTCAAGCAGCTTGAGCTTCATGTTTTCAGGCAGGCCGCCGACGTTGTGGTGCGATTTGATGGCGTGGGCTTTTTTGGTTTTCGCGCCTGCGGATTCGATTACGTCAGGGTAAATCGTGCCTTGCGCCAGCCATTTGGCGTTGGTGAGTTTTTTTTCTTCAGCATCAAATACTTCGATAAATTCCGCACCGATGATTTTGCGTTTTTTCTCGGGATCGGTAACGCCGGCGAGTTTCGCCATAAACTGCCCTTCGGCATCGACGTGTATCACTTTCACACCCAAATTGCGGGCGAACATATCCATCACCATTTTGCCTTCGTTCAGGCGCAACAAACCGTGATCGACGAACACGCAAGTCAGTTGGTCGCCGATGGCGCGGTGAATCAGCGCGGCCGCCACGGAAGAGTCCACGCCGCCGGACAAACCTAAAATCACTTCGTCGCTGCCGACCTGTTCGCGGATTTTGGCAACGGCTTCTTCGATGTAGTTGGGCATCGTCCAGCCCGGTTGCGCGCCGCAGATGTCCAAGACAAAGCGGTTCAACAGGGCGCGGCCTTGTTTGGTGTGGGTAACTTCGGGGTGGAACTGGATGCCGTAGAATTGTTTTTCGGCGTTTTCCATCATGGCAATCGGGCAGGACGGGGTGTCGCCGATGACGGTGAAACCGTCGGGCAGTTTGGACACTTTGTCGCCGTGGCTCATCCATACGTCGAGTGTGTTTGGCGCATCGTCTTGAATGCCGCGTGTCAGCTCGCTGTCGATGGTTTTAACTTGCGCATAACCAAATTCACGTTGGTTACCCGGGGTAACTTCGCCGCCCAAGTGGTGCGCCATAAACTGCATGCCGTAGCAAATGCCCAAAACCGGAATGCCCAAATCAAAGATGCCGGTATCGGCTTGATAGTCGGATTCGTAAACAGAATTAGGACCGCCGGAAAGGATGATGCCTTTGGGGTTGAAGGCTTTGATTTCGTCCAAAGGCATATCGAAGGAATGCAGCTCGCAGTAAACGTGGGCTTCGCGCACGCGGCGGGCGATCAGCTGGGTAACTTGCGAGCCGAAGTCGAGAATAAGGATTTTGTCTTGGGTCATAATGGGTTTTACGGTGATTGAAGATAATCGGATGGGTCGGCAGATATGATGCCGTCTGAAGGGGTCGGGGCGATTGTACCATTTCAGACGGCATTTTGTTTATGCCGTCCGGACGGCGGCATCTTTGTTTGAGATATTGCGTAACATCGTGTAGTAGCCGTTTTGGGACATCAGTTGTTCGTGTGTGCCTTGTTCGATGATTTTGCCGTCGTCCATTACGATGATGCGGTCGGCCCCTTCGATGGTGGTCAGGCGGTGGGCGACGATGATGCCGGTGCGGTTTTCCATCAGGCGTTCGAGCGCTTGTTGGACGAGGCGTTCGGATTCGTTGTCCAATGCGCTGGTGGCTTCGTCCAATAATAATATCGGCGCGTCTTTCAAAATGGCGCGGGCAATGGCGACGCGTTGCCGCTGTCCGCCGGATAAGTTGCTGCCGTTCGATCCGATGGGCTGGTGCAGTCCGAGCGGGGATGCGTCGATCAGGCTTTGCAGGTTGGCGGCTTGGAGGGCGGATAGGACTTCGGCTTCGCCTGCGTCGGGACGGCTGTATCGGACGTTTTCAAACAGGGTGTCGTCAAACAGGAATACGTCTTGGGAGACGAGAGCGAATTGGGCGCGCAGGCAGTCGAGTTTGATGTCGGCGATGTCGATACCGTCTATGCAGATGTTGCCGGCGGTGGGTTCGACAAAGCGGGGCAGCAGGTTGACGACGGTGGATTTGCCGCTGCCGGAACGTCCGACCAGGGCGACGCGTTCGCCTTGTCTGATGTCGAGATTGAAATTGTCGAGGGCTTTGATGCCGTCTGAACGGTATTCGACATCGACGTTGCGGAAGCTGATGCGCCCTTCGACACGCTGCGGCGCGAGCGTGCCTTTGTCCTGTTCGGGCGGGGTGTCGAGAAATGCACATACGCCGTCGGCGGCGAGGAACATCGTCTGCATAGGGATGCTGATGTTGGCAAGGCTTTTGATGGGGGCGTACATTTGCAGCATGGCGACGATGAATGCCATAAATTCGCCGATGGTGGTGTAGCCATTTTGGCTTTGCCACAGGGCGATGAAGATGACGACGGCGAGGGCGATCGAGGCAATCAGTTCGCTGAACGGGGAATGTGCCGCCGTTGCCTGCGTGATTTTTTTGCTGAGGCGGACGATGGTGCGGTTGATCGCGTCGAACCGGTTTGCCGCCTGCGCCTGCCCGTTGAACAGCTTGACGACGCGGTGTCCCTGATGGGTTTCGGCAATCACGTTGTTCATCGTGCCTATGCTTTTTTGCGAGTCGGAAATGACGTGCTTCAGACGGTCGCGGTAGTAGCGCGAGAGCAGGGAGAGCAGGGGGAACATCAGGACGACGATAAGGCTGAGCTGCCAGTTGAGGTAAAGCAGGACGATGGTTAGGCCGGTAACAATCATCGTGTCGCGCGTGAGGACGGTGAAGATGTCGCTGGCGTTACTGACCGACTGTTCGGTCAGGTTGAGCATATTCATCAGTACGGTGCCGGACGGCGTTTCCTGATGGTAGCGGGAGGAAAGGGTCAGCATTTTGGCAAACATATCTTTGCGGATTTTGCTGATGGTCATCACGGAGACCCAAGTCATCAGATAGGTGCTGGTAAAGCGGCAGATGCCACGGATGACGACGAGGATGATGAGAAAGAGCGGGACGGTCCAGATTTTGTTTTCCGTCCCCCAAACCATATAGGTAAACTGTTCGCGCCAGTTTTGCAGGGTGGAAATGATGCCGGCGGCGGCAGACAGCTCGGGCGGCGCTGCGGGTGCGGAAAAGCCGTGGTTAATCAGGGGGGCGATGAAGGCGGCGAGGTAGCTTTCGGTGGCGGCAACGCCGAAAATGGCAATCAGGGCGGCAACGATGCGGATTTTGTAGGGGCGGACGTACGCCATCAGGCGCATAAAGCTGCGCGCGTCTTCTTGTTTGAACAGTCCGAAAGTCAGTTTTTCTATCATGTCGGTGGGGCGGGAACTGCAACGGCAGCCGCTGTCGGTGGTTTGGTAGGGATGGATTATAGCGCAAATATGCGGCTGTTTGCCGTTCGGACGTGAAAAGCAGCCTGAAGAGGGCAGGCTGCTTTTTGCGGAACGAAGTCAGTGCGCTTCGATAAAGGCGGCAACCTGTCCGGCATCAGTCAGCGCGCTGCACGCGGCGGCCTTGTTGATGCGTTTTGCCAAACCTGCCAACACTTTGCCCGGGCCGCATTCGGCGGATTCGGCAATGCCGTCTGAAACGAGGGCGTTGACGGTTTCCGTCCAGCGTACGGGGCTGTAAAGCTGGCGGACGAGCGCGTCTTTGATTTTGTCGGCATCATCGTAGGCGGCAACGTCGGCATTGTGGATGACGCGGATTTGCGGCTGCTTGATTACAACCGATTTCAGGGCCTCAGCGAGTTTGTCGGCGGCAGGTTTCATCAGGCTGCAATGGGAAGGTACGGACACGGGCAGCGGCAGGGCGCGTTTGGCACCGGCTTCTTTGGCAACGGTCATGGCGCGCTCGACGGCAGCGGCATTGCCTGCAATCACGACTTGTCCGGGCGAGTTGAAGTTGACGGCTTCGACCACTTCATCCTGTGCGGATTCGGCGCAAATCTGCCTGACCTGTTCATCTTCCAAACCCAAAATTGCCGCCATTGCGCCTACGCCTTGCGGTACGGCGGATTGCATCAATTCGGCGCGCAGGCGCACGAGTTTGACGGCGTCGGCGAAATCCAATGCGCCGGCGGCGACAAGTGCGGTATATTCGCCGAGGCTGTGTCCGGCAACGGCGGCAGGCGTTTTGCCGCCCGCTTCCAAATAGGCGCGGTAAACGGCAACGCCGGCGGCGAGCATGATGGGTTGGGTATTGACGGTTTGTCCGATGATTTCGGCATCGCTGCCGTTTATCATCGTCCACAAGTCTTGACCCAATATGGCGGATGCTTCGTCAAATGTGTTTTTGACGACGGCATGCCCTGTAAAGCCGTTCATCATGCCGAGGCTTTGAGAACCTTGTCCGGGGAAGAAGAATGCAAAAGACATGGTATTCCTTTATTTGGTTGGATAATCAGGTATTCTGCCCGAGTTTTACGAAAAATTCAGGCGGGACAAAATAATATAGTGGATTAACAAAAATCAGGACAAGGCGACGAAGCCGCAGACAGTACAAATAGTACGGCAAGGCGAGGCAACGCCGTACTGGTTTAAATTTAATCCACTATAAATCAGGATGAGGGTCGCCAGGACATTACCTGAAACAGTCAGACGGAACAGCACAACAAAACGCTTTTTCGCCGTTTTATGCCTGAATATCCTGCTGCCCAAGTATGCGCCCGTCCAACCGCCGAACAAGGCAGGCAGCAGCAGGCAGTATTCGGGAATGCGGTACTTTCCCTGTACGGCACGCCGTTTGTCTATGCCGTAAAGTGCAAATGTGTAAAAAGACAGTATGGCGTAACACGATCCCAATAGGGGACATAATATGAAAACAGCGGATAAAAAGGCTGTGCATATTGTCAGCTTGAGGAAAGACAGTTGCTTCATAGGATGGGAAATGCCGTCTGAAAACTTGTTTCAGACGGCATCAGGTTAATATTCCATCAATACCGCGCCCCACGCGAAACCGCCGCCGATGCCTTCGAGCAGCAGGTTTTGACCGCGTTTGATTTGTCCGTTGCTGATGCCCGCGTCCAAAGCCAGCGGAATCGAGGCGGCGGACGTGTTGCCGTGGTCTTGGACGGTCAGGATGACTTTGTCCATACTTAGCCCCAAATGTTTCGCGGTCGATTCAATAATGCGGCGGTTTGCCTGATGCGGCACGATCCAGTCGATTTGAGCGGCGGTATAACCGGCTTCTTCGATAACGTCATCGGCGATTTTGGACAGCATTTTGACGGCAAACTTGAACACGCCGGGGCCGTCCATCGAAATGTACGGCGAACCGGAAACTTTGCCGCAGGCGATTTGCCCGGGGACGTTTAAGAGTTTCAGATAATTGCCGTCTGCCTTCAGCTTGCCGTGGATGATGCCCGGTTTGTCGGACGCGCTTAAAACCACCGCGCCCGCGCCGTCGCCGAACAATACGCAGGTTGTGCGGTCGTTCCAATCGACGATGCGGCTGAAGGTTTCCGCGCCGATGACCAGCGCGTTTTTCGCCATGCCGCTTTTAATGTAGGCGTTTGCCGTAGTCAGCGCGTACATAAAGCCCGCGCACACCGCCTGCACGTCGAAGGCGGGACAGCCGTTGCCTATCCCCAGTTTTTGTTGGACGATGGTGGCGGTAGAAGGAAACTGCATATCCGGCGTTGCCGTCGCCACAATAATTAAATCGATTTCGCCGCTGTCTAATCCGGCTGCATCCAGCGCGCGCCGCGCCGCTTCGGCTGCAAGGTCGCTGGTTTTCTCGTTTTCGGCTGCAATATGGCGGAACTTAATGCCCGTACGCGCGGTAATCCACTCGTCAGAGGTATCTACCTTTTGGGCAAGGTCGTCATTGCTGACGCGGTTGGCGGGAAGATAGCTGCCCGTGCCGGAAATTTTGGCATACTGCATGGGAACGGCCTTTTTGGAGAGTTGGTTCAGATTCGGCTATTGTAAGCGAAAAACCGATGATTGCCCAATACGGGCAGGGTGCAAATGACGGAAATCGGGATGGGGGGTGTGGTTTGGGATACAGATGGTTTTCAGATGCAGATTGCCGTGGACAGGCAGGGCGGGGTTGCCGATACGCTGTTTTAAGCGAAGGAAATGCCGTCTGAAAACCAAACCTGCTTCAGACGGCATTTTGATTGTTGGGTTTCCATCAAATTATTGGTGCCGGTGTTTGTTTTTGTATCATAAATTCAGAAATTATATTTTGAATTGTAGAAATATTTTTAGAGATATGCTCAATAGGGTAGAAGTCTCCCCAAATTTCCATTGTATTTCCACTATAATTTTCTGTTTTAAGGTTTTTGACTTCAATATCCCCGTCTTCTAAAATTGTTTGAATCATTGGCAAATAACATCCTTCTTCAAAATAGATAGTTAATTCGGTATTGCCAAATTTGGGTTCAGGAATAATTCTGAAAACAAGGACGCCGGCTTTTTTCTCAAAATTTGATACGGAAAAAAAGTGATTGATTTCCCTAATGCCAGGATTTTCCAAAACGGGGATTTGGATTCGTTCTCCATTATCTGTAATAAAAAATCCGCCAAAAACAACCGTTGATGTTTTCATGTTTATCATCCCGTTGATTTTATTAGCTAATCTAACGTACTTTCTGTCCTAAATTCCTTGTCAATAAAAGAAATTTCTTGGGATTCTTGTTCCGTCAGCCGGATATCGAAATCTTCAACATAAGTACACAGGATTTCAAAAGCCAGCAAACGTTCTGCATGATGAATATAATCCAATGCGGATTCAATCAGACGGGCATCAAGCCTGCCTTCAAGGGATTTTCCGAACTTCATAATCCGTTTGTCTAGAGCTTTCATCCGTTTTTCTAATGTCTTCATTTTTCAAATATTCCGGGCGATATTTAGGACAGGTCTTTTTGTTATTTTGAATAAAATACAGGTTCTACCGCGCTGATCACTTCTATGACAAAATCGTTGAAAAAGAAGACATAAGCCTTGTAATATTCCTTTTCAAAGAAATCAAAACTTTCTTTTTTCAACCAGTCCATATAACTGTCATCTATTATTTCAAAAAAATAATGTGTAGTAGGATTTTTATCCCAATGATTTTTTGCTCTATTTTGGAATAAATATTCTGAAAATTTTACTTTATAAGATTCATCCGTCAGTTGGAAATGAATGACGGAGTCTATAAATATTTCAATGTGCACTTCCTTATTGCAATCGGATGCTGAAATATTCACATCTTGTTCAGTAGCATAAACCTTATCCAAATAAAATCTGCAGTTATTTTTTGGGAATTGTAACGGTTTGATTTTATAAATATTATTATTATTCATGATTTTTATTGATTTTCCGGTAAATCTTCATCTTCCTTGGTTTTGAATATTTTTCGCACTGGATGGGCGTTTTGACCGGTAAGGTGGACAGATGCCGTCTGAAACGGTTGGTTTTCAGACGGCATAGGGTATATTTCTTTACAAGTCGTCGGCGATTTCGTTTTGGACGGCTTTGGCAGCTTCGAGTGCGGCGAGCTGTTCGGCTACGCCTTGTTCGATTTTGGAAAGGCTGGCAGACTTGGCTTCATGGTAAGCTTCTTCGAGGGCATAGCGGAAACCGGTTTCGTCTGTGCCTCCGTGGCTTTTAATCACGATGCCGCGCAGCCCGAGCAGGATGGCCCCGTTGAATTTGCGCGGGTCGAGTTTGTTTTTCAACCCTTTGAGGGCGGGTAGGGCGGCAACGGCGGCAAGTTTGTTGAACAGGTTGCTTTGGAATTCGCGGCGGATGGCTCCGCTCATGAATTTGACTGCGCCTTCGATGGTTTTGAGCATGACGTTGCCGACAAAGCCGTCGGCGACGACGACATCTGCTTCGCCGTAGAGGATGCTGTTGCTTTCGATGTTGCCGATAAAGTTGAGTTTGCTGTTTTGCAGCAGTTTGTAGGTTTGTTTGACGGTATCCGTACCTTTGATGTCTTCTGTGCCGACGTTGACCAGCCCGACGCGCGGCTGTCCTTTTTGAGGATGGAGTGCATGGACGAGTTCGCTGCCGATAACGGCAAATTGGGCGAGCTGTTCGGGGGTGCAGTCGACGTTCGCGCCGAGGTCGAGTGCAAGGGTAACATGGTCGGTGTCGGACGGGAGAAATTTGGCGATGGCGGGGCGTTCGATGCCGGGTATGGTTTTGAGGACGAAGCGCGCGGTCGCCATGAGCGCGCCCGTGTTGCCTGCGGATACGGCGGCTTGGGCTTTGTCTTCTTTAACTTGGTTGATGGCAACGCGCATGGAGGAGTCTTTTTTGTTTTTCAGGGCGGATTGCGGTGCTTCGTCCATGCCGACGACTTGGGTGGTATGGCAGATGTCAATAAGTTCCATCGGCGCGCCTGCCGCGTTCAGGGCTTGGCGGAGCTGTGCTTCGTCGCCGGTCATAATCAGGCGGACATCGGGATGTGCTTGGAGGAATGCGGTTGCGCCGGGTACGGTAACGGCAAGTCCTTGGTCGCCGCCCATGGCATCTACGGCCAATGTAATCATAGGGGTTTCTCCGGTAGGTTTTCGGTCTGCGGCAGGGATTGTGCGGGCTTCAGACGGCATCGGTTCGGAAAATATGCCGTCTGAAAGGGTCAGCTTCGGCTGCTTTCGGCAAGACGGTTGTGTTCGTCGATATCGAGTGCATCCCATGGATAGTTAATCCACCAGTCGTCTACGGTGATGCCGCTGAAATAGGGAATGCCTTCGGGGATTTTACCTGCTTTGGCTTTGATTTTTTCGTGCAGTACGGCGACGCCGATGGTGCCGAAGTCTTCTTTGAGCAGCTCTGTCAGGCAAAATTCCATGGTAACGCGGCTGTCGTCCACTTCGTCGACAACAAGGACGTTTTTACCCCGTAAGGCTTCGGGGACGGGGTCTAGCCATTGGACTTTTTTGACTTCTTCGGTAACTTGTCCTTCGTTGTCGCTGTCGTAATAGGCGGTGGTTACGGCATAAATCGGAATTTCCAGAAAACAGCGCAGCATACGTGCCGGAATAAAGCCGCCGCCGCCGATGGCGATCATGGCATCGTATTTGACGCCGGCGTTCCGGATTTTTTCTGCCAATGCTTTGATGACGCGGTGGATGTCATCGTAGGTGTACCAGATTTTCTGTTTCATCGGAATTTCCTTGGTGCTTTCGGATATGTTTTCAAAATACGGGATATTATACGGAACGCTTTGTCCCTGTATATTGACCTATGGCGAAAGTTTGTACGGATGTTGCATCCAATACAAAAAAAGCCAGTAATTGCATGGCAATGTTCTGGCTTTTTCAGTCAGTCGAATAGGGATTATTCGCCTTTGGCTTTGACCACTTTGCGGCCGCGGTACATACCGTTGGGGGAGATGTGGTGCGGGCGGTGTACTTCGCCGGTTGTGCTGTCGACAGACAGTGCGGGCGCGGTCAGTGCGTCGTGAGAACGGTGCATACCGCGTTTGGAAGGGGATTTTTTGTTTTGTTGAACGGCCATTTCAAGCTCCTAGATAAATAAACTGTGTCCTAATTAACTGCTTTTCAAACCTGCTAAAACAGCAAAGGGGTTGGGTTTGTCCCGATTGACTTCTTCCAGTGTCCCATTGTCGCCGCAGTCTTCGTGTCGAGGGGAGAAGGGGAGCGACATCAGGATTTGGTCTTCGACCAAGGTTTGTACGTCAAGCTCTTTTTCGAGCAGCATGCCTTCCAATTCTTCATCGGCAAGCATGGCTTCGTCCAAATCCCCTTCATCGGCAAACAGGACGATACGGCTGGTTTCGTCGAGCAGAAACGGTACGGGCGTAATGCAACGCTGGCAAACCAGGGGCATATCGGCTTTGACGTTCAAGTCGAGAAACAGGCGTTGCAACCGGTCGCGGCCGCCTTGCAGCGTAAACGACACGCGTGTCTGTTTGTCGGCCGGATAATCGTGCGAACTGACGCGTTCATCCAATTCTTCGAGCAGGAAGCTGCCTTGCAGGTTCTGCCCTTCGGCGGCGAAAACTTCTGGGTCAATCAAATTAGGGTCTGACATAAACGGGGTATGATATAATTTAGATGTTCTAACGTCAATATTTTTAAGAAAAATGTTATGACGCACCGGAGGCGGGTATCCGAGTTTCGGCGCATGGCTGGATTTTACCGCCCCTTCGGGCGTGTTTTCAACGGTAAGGAGGATGGGATGGGTTTGGAACTGCCTTTAATTTTGGGTACGAGTTCGGTTTTCCGCCGCGAACAGATGGAGCGGCTCGGCATTGCCTTTCAGGCGGTATCGCCTGATTTCGACGAAACGCCGATGCTGGGGGAGTCTGCCCCTCAAACGGCATTGCGCCTTGCCGAGGGTAAGGCGCGGTCGTTGACCGGGCGTTTCCCAGAGGCGTTGATTGTCGGTGCGGACCAGGTGGCGTGGTGCGACGGCAGGCAGTGGGGCAAGCCGATGAACCTTGCTAATGCGCAAAAGATGTTGATGCATTTGAGCGGCAGGGAGATTGAGTTTTACAGTGCGGTCGTTCTGCTAAATACGGTTACGGGCACGATGTGGCAGCATATCGATAAGACTGTGGTCGTGATGAGGCAGTTGGACGAGTTGCATATACTCCGCTATTTGGAACGTGAGCCTGATGCGGTTTATTGCTCGTGTGCGCTGAAGAGTGAGGATTTGGGTGCATTGCTGATTGAAAGGATTGAGAGTACCGATCCGAATGCTTTAATCGGTTTGCCGGTTTTCCGTCTGGTCGATTTCTTGAAAAATGAGGGCGTGGAGGTTCTGTAACTGCCCGTTTATGCCGTCTGAAAGGCTCAGACGGCATTTTTAACCGATGAATGAGGGAATGATGTCTCCTGTTTTGTATTTGATTCCTACGCCTTTGGGTACGCCTGACACACCGTGCCTGTTGCCGCATGAACAACAGGTGGTTGTCGGGCTGACGGATTTTGTCGTGGAAGCGGAAAAAACGGCGCGTGCGCATTTGAAACATTTGGGCGTGACTACGCCTATCCGCGAGCTGAATCTGCAAACGTTGAATGAACACACGGATTTGAAGACTTTGCCGGAATTGCTGAAACCTTTGCAGGAAGGGCGCAGTATGGGCATCGTCAGCGAGGCGGGTTGCCCGGCTGTGGCTGATCCGGGTGCGAATTTGGTGGCATTGGCGCATAAGCACGGTTTTGAAGTGCGTCCGCTGGTTGGGCCTTCCAGTCTGCTGCTGGCACTGATGGCTTCGGGTGCGAATGGGCAGAACTTTGCGTTTAAGGGTTATCTGCCGTCTGAAAAAAATGAGCGGATTCAGAGTTTGAAGGCTTTGGAGCAACGTTCGCGCCAGTGCGGCGAGACGCAGATTTTTATCGAAACGCCTTACCGCAATGATGCGCTGCTTGCCGATGCGGTGGAAAACCTGTATCCTGAAACGCGCTTGTGCGTGGCTACGGACTTGACCTTGCCGACACAGGAAATCATCAGCCAGACGGTTGCGCAGTGGCGAAAAAGAAAAGAAATGCCGAACTTGAAAAAACGCCCGACGATTTTTGTGATGTATGCGGGTTGAAGATTTCCGCCCCGATAGGGGGTAAACAATAAAAATGCCGTCTGAACAGGTTTCAGACGGCATTTTTCATGCTGCGGCATCTAGGAAACAACTTCGCCTTGGGCGCGTTGTTTTTCGATGCTGCGGTTGATGTGCCACTGCTGGGTGATGGTTAAGAGGTTGTTGACCACCCAGTACAAAACCAAACCGGCAGGGAAGAAGAAGAACATAACGGAGAAAACCAAAGGCATGATTTTCATCATTTTTGCCTGCATCGGGTCGGTCGGCGGCGGATTGAGGAATGTTTGGGCAAACATGGTTACCGCCATAATGATGGGCAGGATGTAGTAGGGGTCGGAGCGGCTAAGGTCGGTAATCCAGCCCAGCCAAGGTGCCTGACGCAATTCTACGGAGGCGAACAACGCCCAGTACAAGCCGATGAATACGGGGATTTGCAACAACATAGGCAGACAGCCGCCCAGCGGGTTGATTTTTTCGTCTTTGTAAAGCTGCATCATTGCTTGCTGTTGCGCCATGCGGTCGTCGCCGTATTTCTCTTTGATGGCTTGCAATTTAGGTGCGGCGGCACGCATTTTTGCCATAGAGCGGTAAGAGGCGTTGGTCAATGGATACAGTACGGCTTTGACAATGATGGTCAAAACGACGATTGCCCAGCCCCAGTTGCCAATAATGTTGTGCAGTTGGTTCAGGAGCCAGAAGAGCGGCGATGCGAACCAGTGTACTTTGCCGTAGTCTTTTGCCAGTTGCAGGTTGTCGGCGATGTTTGCGATGACGGATGTGGTCTGCGGGCCGGCATACAGATTGATGGCAGTTTCGGCTTTTGCGCCGTTTTGGATAGCGGCTAAAGGCACGCTGACGCTGGTGCTGTACAGGTTGTCGTTGCGGCGTTTGATGTCGATACGGCAGTCGCCAGCGGCGCAAACGCTTTGTCCGCCTTTAGGCTGCAAAATCCAAGCGGACATAAAGTGGTGTTCAATCATGCCGAGCCAGCCGGTTTGGGTTTTGCGGGCGTATTCGGCTTCGTTTTTGCCTGATTTGGCATCGTCGTCCAAGTCGGAGAAGCTGACTTTTTGGAATTTGTCTTCAGGAGTGTACACGACGGGGCCGAGGTAGGAGCGTGTGAAGTAGCCTTGGCCTTCCGGTTGGCTGTGGTCGCGTACGATGCGGTAGTCCGCGCTCAGGTTGGCGGGTTTGCCACTGGTGTTGGTAATGTCGAAACGGACGTTGACGAGGTAGCTGTCTTTGGTGAAAGTATAGACTTTGTCGATTTTCAGTCCGTTGGTTTCGGGCGCGCTCAGGCGGACTTCGACTTTGTCGCCGTTGAGGCTGTATTGTTTTTGGGCGGCGGTAAAGTTGACGCCTTTCAGGATGTTGTTGCCTTGTGCGTCCAAAAGCTCGGATTGGGCAACGTAGGTGTATTCTTTGCTGTCGTCAAACAGGGAGAAGGGTTTGTTTTCGTTGCCGTTTGCTTTGTATTTGAGCAGGGTCAGCCGACGCAGGTCGCCGCTTTTTTCATCAATGACGGCTTGAACCGTGTCGGTCGTTACGGTAATCGGCGTTGCGGGGGCGAGCGCGGCTTCGGCGGAAGCAGTTACGGCCTGTTGTTGTGCTGCCTGTTGGGGAGCGGGGACGGGCTTCGGAGTGGGGAACATCTTTTCCCATCCGATCATAATCACCAGTGCGATGGCGAAAAACGCCGTGAGTCTTTTAAAATCCATAAGAGTTTCCTGAATGGTCGGAAATGCCGCAGGTTGCGGATTCCGATAGACGGGGAATAACGGCAGGCTTTATACCCGGCGGTCGTGCCGCCTGCCCGAAGTTTCAGACGGCATTATATAGAAACCGATGGGAAATAAAAGAAAAGCGTGCAGTTTGAATATCGGGTCAGGGAACGGGGTCGTGTCCGTGTCCGCCGAGGGGGTGGCATCGGGCGATGCGTTTTGCCGCAAGCAGGCCGCCTTTGAATGCGCCATATTTTTTGACGGCTTCGACGGCATATTGCGAACAGGTCGGCGTATAGCGGCAGCGGGGCGGAATCAGCGGGCTGATGCAGTATTGGTAGAACCTTATCAGAACCAGCAGCAGTTTGGATAACAGAAAGTTCATGGAGGATGCCTTATGTGTAAACCCGCCGGCGCATGCCGTATCGCCCGATTTATGCCTGTTTTTTGCAGTTTGGATCCGAACCGCCCAGCATGAGCTGCGCCAGTTCTTCCCGTGCCTGTGCCGCAGCGTCCCTGCCGAATTTCCGATGGGCGCGGACAACGAAATCTTGCGGCGGCAGCTTGTTTTTATTTAATCTGAACCAGTCGCGGATAACGCGTTTCATGTAATTCCGTTCGTTGGCCCGTTTGGCTGTTTTTTTACCGACGACCAGCCCGAGGCGGGGGTGCCCCAGTCCGTTGCCGTCTGAACGGGAGACTTGCAGAAGGTCTCGGCTGCGGCGTTTCCTGAATGCAAAAACGGATGAAAAATCATCCGTTTTTAACAAGCGGTACTGCTTTCCGAAGCGGTAGTCCAAAATTATACCGCCAGGCGTTTGCGGCCTTTGGCGCGGCGTGCGGCCAATACTGCGCGGCCGCCGCGTGTTTTGGAGCGCACCAGGAAGCCGTGGGTGCGTTTGCGTTTGGTAACGGAAGGTTGATAAGTGCGTTTCATGATGTTTCCTAAAATAGAATGGGTAGATAATTAAACCGTGAATTACACTCTAATTTGCTGCTTTTGTCAATCAATATAGAAACTTTGCCGGAGGATTGCCCGATTACCTGCGGATTTCTGCCGCCTTTCTGTGGATAAATTTTTGCACGGGTTGTGGATAAAATATCGGCGAGTCGGTATAATCGGTTCGCTGCATTTTGAACCGATGCGTGTTCAACAGATTTGTTTTCTTTTTGAAAATATTATATTTTCTTTGTTTTCGATTTCATTTTTACCGATTCGAGCTTAATCTATGACACTAGCAGAGTTTTGGCCGCTGTGCCTCCGCCGTCTTCACGATATATTGCCTCACGGGCAGTTTGCGCAATGGATTGCGCCCCTTACGGTCGGTGAAGAAGGGGAAGTGTGGGTGGTGTACGGCAAGAACCAGTTTGCCTGCAATATGCTTAAGAGCCAGTTTGCCGGGAAAATCGAGGCGGTGATGCAGGAATTGGTGCCTAACCGTGCCGCATTCATATTCAAACCCGGCGAAGGTATACGCTATGAGATGGCGGATGTCGAGGTTGTAGAAAAACCGCCCGTGCACGAGGTGCGGGATGAATTGCCGGTGCAGGCGGAGTTGTCGGATGAAATGCCGTCTGAAGGGCCTGCTAAATCCGTACAGGCGAAAACGGCGGAGGATATTGTGGCGGAACGTATGAAAAACCTCCTGCATGAGCCGCGCCATACTGCCGAACCTGCTTCCCGACCGGAGTCGGAGGTGCTTGCGAAAGCGCGGACGGATGCGCAGCGTGATGCGGAAGAGGCGCGTTACGAACAAACCAACCTGTCTTCGGATTACACGTTTGATACGTTGGTCGAAGGTAAGGGCAACCGCCTTGCAGCTGCCGCCGCGCAGGCGATAGCGGAAAGTCCGGGACAGAGTTATAACCCGTTTTTCCTCTATGGCAGTACGGGTTTGGGTAAAACCCACTTGGTTCAGGCCGTGGGTAACGAGCTGTTGAAAAACCGCCCCGATGCGAAAGTGCGCTATATGCATTCGGACGACTATATCCGCAGCTTTATGAAGGCGGTTCGTAACAATACCTATGACGTATTCAAGCAGCAATACAAGCAATACGACTTGCTGATTATCGACGACATCCAGTTCATCAAAGGCAAAGACCGTACGATGGAGGAATTCTTCTATCTGTACAATCATTTCCACAACGAGAAAAAACAGCTCATCCTCACTTGCGATGTGTTGCCTGCGAAAATCGAAGGCATGGACGACCGGCTCAAATCGCGTTTCTCTTGGGGTTTGACTTTGGAACTCGAACCGCCCGAATTGGAAATGCGCATCGCCATTTTGCAGAAAAAGGCAGAGGCGGCGGGTATCAGCATTGAAGACGAGGCGGCATTGTTTATTGCCAACCTGATCCGTTCCAATGTGCGCGAATTGGAAGGTGCGTTCAACCGTGTCAGTGCGAGCAGCCGCTTTATGAATCGGCCGGTTATCGATATCGATTTGGCACGTACGGCTTTGCAGGATATTATTGCCGAGAAGCATAAGGTCATTACCGCCGATATCATTATTGATGCCGTTGCCAAATATTACCGTATCAAAATCAGCGATGTGCTCGGTAAGAAACGGACACGAAACATTGCCCGTCCGCGCCAGGTGGCGATGAGCCTGACCAAAGAGCTGACCACATTGAGCCTGCCGTCTATCGGCGATTCGTTTGGCGGGCGCGACCATACGACCGTTATGCACGGCATCAGAGCCGTGTCGAAACTGCGCGAGGAAGATCCGGAATTGGCTCAGGATTATGAAAAGCTGCTGATTCTGATTCAAAACTGATGGAAAACGTTTTCAGACGGCATGATATTGCCCATGCCGTCCGAAGGGTAAAGATATAGCGGATTAACTTTAAACCAGTACGGCGTTGCCTCGCCTTAGCTCAAAGAGAACGATTCTCTAAGGTGCTCAAGCACCAAGTGAATCGGTTCCGTACTATCTGTACTGTCTGCGGCTTCGTCGCCTTGTCCTGATTTAAATTTAATCCACTATACAAACTGATTTAAAGGAGCGAACATGTTGATTTTACAAGCTGAGCGCGACAGCCTGCTCAAGCCGTTGCAAGCTGTTACCGGCATTGTCGAACGCCGCCACACCCTGCCCATCCTGTCCAATGTCCTGATTGAGGGCAAAGGTGGTCAGACCAAACTCTTGGCAACCGATTTGGAAATCCAAATCGACACTGCAGGTCCCGAGAGCGGTGCGGGCGACTTCCGCATCACCACCAATGCCAAGAAATTTCAGGATATTTTACGGGCACTGCCGGTAGGTGCATTGGTTTCGTTGGATTGGGACGACAACCGTCTGACGTTGAAGGCGGGCAAGTCCCGTTTTGCCCTGCAAACCCTGCCTGCCGAAGATTTTCCGCAAATGAATATCGGCAAGGATGTCAGTGCCGTTTTCGAGTTGGAACAGGAAGCCTTCAAGTCCATGCTTTCACAGGTTCAATACAGTATGGCGGTGCAGGACATCCGCTATTATCTCAACGGTTTGCTGATGCAGGTTGAAGGCGGGCAATTGCGCCTTGTGGCGACAGACGGACACCGGCTTGCTTATTCGGCTTGCGCCATTGATGCGGATTTGCCGCGCGCCGAAGTGATTTTGCCGCGCAAAACGGTTTTGGAGCTTTTCAAACTGTTGAATAATCCGTCCGATCCGATTCAGGTAGAACTCTTGGACAAGCAGGTTCGCTTCCGTTGCAACGGCACAACCATCGTCAGCAAGGTCATTGACGGCAAATTCCCTGATTTCAACCGCGTGATTCCTTTGGATAACGACAAGATTTTCGTTTTGTCCCGTGCCGAACTTTTGGGCGCGCTGGAACGTGTGTCCATTCTTGCCAACGAAAAATTCCGTGGCGCGCGATTGTTCCTGCAACCCGGCCTGTTGAGCGTCGTGTGCAGTAACAACGAGCAGGAAGAAGCGCGCGAAGAAATCGAAATCGCCTATCAGGGCGGCGGACTTGAGGTCGGTTTCAATATCGGTTATCTGATGGATGTGTTGCGAAATATTCATTCCGACGATGTGCAGCTTGCTTTCGGCGATACCAACCGTTCGACCTTGTTTACCGTACCGAACAATCCGAATTTCAAATATATCGTGATGCCGATGCGTATCTGATTGGTTGACCGCAAGTGTGCGTGTGGAAAGAATAACCCCGAAACAGAGGAGACGGTTTCGGGGTTTCCCATATTCGGCGTATATCGGCACATACGGTATCCGGTATGGTTTGCCGTGACAAGGTGGATTGGCCGGTAAAACGGATGCCGTCTGAAATCCTGTTTCAGACGGCATTTTGACGGAGCATGGGTTTGGTAGGACGGTCAGCCTCCGAGCAAATCCCACAAATCGTTTTGCAGGTCGACTTCGGATTCGCCTTCGGCGGGCGCGACGCGGATATAGCCGCCGTCCGGCTGCATCAGCCATGCATGGGTGTTGTCGTCCAGTGCCATGGTCAGTCCTTCATGTATAACGCGCTTTTTGAGGGTCAGCGTGGTAACGGGCGTTGCTACTTCAATGCGGCGGAAGAAGTTGCGCCCCATCCAGTCTGCGCTGGAAATGAACGTATCTTCCGCGCCGTTGTTGTGGAAGCAGTAAATCCGTGAGTGTTCGAGCTGTCTGCCGACGATGGAGCGGACGCGGATGTTTTCGGACAATCCTTTTACACCGGGACGCAGGGTGCACATGCCGCGCACAATCAAGTCGACTTGCACGCCTGCCGCGCTGGCTTGGTACAGCGCATCAATCACGCTCGGTTCGATAAGCGAATTCATCTTGGCAGTAATCCGTGCCGGCTTGCCTGCTTTGGCGTGTGCGGTTTCCTGCCTGATGCGGTTGATGACCATTTTGTGCAGGGTAAAGGGGCTCTGATAGAGCTTGTTCAGACGGCCGGGTTTGCCCAAACCTGTGATTTCCATAAACAAAGTGTTTACGTCGGCGGTAATTTGGTCGTCGTCGGTAATGATGCCGAAGTCGGTGTAGATGCGCGATGTGCCTTGGTGGTAGTTGCCGGTACCGAGGTGGGCATAACGTTTGAGCGCGCCGTCCTCGCGGCGGATGACCAGTGCCATTTTGGCATGAACTTTATAGCCGAATACGCCGTAAACGACGTGTGCACCTGCATTTTCAAGCTGTTGCGCCCAGTTGACGTTGTTGGCCTCATCAAAACGCGCCATCAGTTCGACCACGACGGTAACCTGTTTGCCTGCCAACGCGGCCTTCATCAAGGCGCGTACGAGTTCGGAATTGCTGCCGGTGCGGTAGATGGTCATTTTGACGGCAAGGACGGCGGGGTCTGCGGCGGCTTCGCGTATCATGTGGACGACGGGATCGAAGGACTGGTACGGATGGTGCAGAAGGATGGGTGCGCGGCGTATCAGTTTGAATATCGAGCCGTTTTTACCCAAGGCTTTCAACCTGCCTTGTGTATGGGGCGGAAATTTTAAATCAGGACGGTCAACCAAATCGGGAACGGCGTTGAGGCGTACGAGGTTGACCGGACCTTTGACTTGGTAAAGTTCGGCAGCGGTCAGTCTGAATTGCGACAGCAGGAAGTCGTGGATGTAGGCGGGGCAGGTGTCGGCGACTTCAAGGCGTACGCCGTCTCCGTATTCCCGATCGTGCAGTTCGTTTTGGATGGCGGCCCGGAGGTTTTTGAGGTCTTCTTCATCGACGGTCAGGTCGCTGTCGCGGGTGAGGCGGAATTGGTGGCAGCCTTTGACCGTCATGCCGGGAAAGAGTTTGCCGACGTGGGCGTGCAGGATGGAGGAGAGAAAGACGAAGCCGCTGCCGCCTTCGCATAGTTCGGCAGGCAGGGGGACGACGCGCGGCAGGATGCGCGGTGCCTGGACAATCGCCATACCCGAGGGTCTGCCGAATGCGTCTGTGCCGTCGAGTTCTACGGCAAAGTTCAGCGATTTGTTCAGCGGGCGTGGGAAGGGGTGGGAGGGGTCGAGTCCGATGGGGGTCAGAATCGGCAACAACTCACGGTCAAAATAGTCTTCAATCCATTTTTTCTGTGTGTCTGTCCAATTTCGGCGGCGGTAAAAAAAGATGCCTTCTTGTGCCAGTTCCGGTTGAAGGACGTTGTTAAACAGGTCGTATTGGTGCCGAATCAGCGAACGTGCTGCCTTAGTAACGTCCGCAATGGTTTCAGACGGCATTTTGCCGTTGTCCAGCTTGCGCCGGGGATGCAGTTTGTCCTCCCTTTTAAGCCAAGCCATGCGGACTTCGAAGAATTCATCGAGGTTGGATGAAACGATGCACAGGAAACGCAGACGTTCCAGCAGGGGGACGTTTTTGTCTTCTGCCTGCGCCAAAACACGGCGGTTGAATTCCAGCAGGCTCAGTTCTCGGCAGAGGATGCGGTTTTGTTCGTGCATAAGGTTCTCCTAGGTGCTGTCTGATTGTTCTGTTGGAAAAGGCAGGTAATGCCCCTGAAATCTTGAAGGTGTTTTTAACGTTTTTCAGACGGCATATGCATGGCTTTTATCAGGATTTGGGGCATGATGTGAAAACGGATACCGCTATATACGGTATCCGTCTGTTTAAATTACTTCCAATACAAAATAATGGCGCAGTTTTTCGTATACCGCGTCGCTGACGTTGATGCAGCCGTTGGTCATAATCCTGTCGGACACAACCGAAGATGCGATACGTTCGCTCCGTCTTTCCGACGGTATCTGATTCCAAACGCGGTGCAGGGCAAACAGGAAGTCGCCTTCCTGTTTGAAGCCGATAACTTCGCCGCCGTATCCGGGTTTGTCGGTGCTGTTCAGTGTCAAATCAAACTTTCCTTTGGGTGTGGAAACGCCGATAAGGACAGGATGGCACTGATGGTCATCGGCAAAACAGAGTTCCGCTTTGGATGTGTTTACGATGACTTTTTTCTTTTGGATAAAGTCGCCGACCGTATCCGGCTGCCCCTGCGCGTGCGCGGGGGCAAAAATCGGCAGGCAGCACAATATCCCTAAAAGCAGGCGCAACGGCATAGCGGCTTATTGGCGGATGCGTTTGGGTTTTGCCGGCACGATTTCGCGGATGATGACTTGAGGCTCGGCTTTGGGTGCGGGCGGCGGACAGACGGCATCTTTCGGGAATACCGGATTCCAGTAGAAACTGCGGGCGAATTTGTCTTTATCGAAAATCACTTTGTATTGGCAGGTGGTAACGCCTTCTACTCCGGACGTGTTTTCAGGATCGATACCTACGCCCGGGGTGTGGAAGTGGAACAGGTAATCCCATTCGCGTACGCCGTACATGCCTTCGTCGTAATGCGGGCGGCCCAAGATTTTGTAGATGTCGTCTTTGGTCAGGCCGGGGCGCATCTGATCCAGTTCGTCATAAGTCGGGAATGTGCCGCGCTTGTTGTCGAGCGTTACGGAATAGGGTTTTGGGAAGACCGGATTGTCGGTCGTGCCGTCGGCTTTGACGTTGCTTTTGGTTGCGCAGGCAGACAGAACGCTGGCTGCCAATACTGCTAAGCCAAGTTTAACGATTTGTTTTGTTTTCATGTGCAAAGTCCTTTTTGTTTGATACCTGTTTGCCGTCTGATTTGGCAGACTTGTTACAGGGAGTTTAAACGTTTGATTTTGGTTTGTAATATTAGCATAAAAAACGTGCGTATCAGTAAACGCAGTGTATTTGTACGGCATACGGAATGATGCGCGTGCGAATTTACGCATCCTGCCGGCAATTTGCCGATTCGCCGACATCGGCAACCTGTTATAATTCCTCTTTTTAAATTCCTAACGTTTTCAAGCGAAAAACAGAATGACCATGCAAGAACATTACCAGCCCGCCGCCATCGAGCCTGCGGCGCAGAAAAAATGGGACGACGCCCGTATTTTCAACGTCTCCGAAGACGCTTCCAAACCCAAATATTATTGCCTTTCGATGTTCCCCTACCCCAGCGGCAAGCTGCACATGGGGCATGTGCGCAACTACACCATCGGCGACGTATTGAGCCGCTTCAAACTTTTAAACGGCTTCAACGTCATGCAGCCCATGGGTTGGGACGCGTTCGGCATGCCGGCGGAAAACGCGGCGATGAAACACAATGTCGCCCCTGCCGCCTGGACTTACGACAACATCGAATACATGAAAACCCAGCTCAAAAGCCTGGGTTTTGCGATTGACTGGGCGCGCGAAGTCGCCACCTGCAAACCCGAATACTACCGTTGGGAACAATGGCTGTTTACCAAGCTGTTTGAAAAAGGCATCGTCTATCGCAAAAACGGCACGGTGAACTGGGACCCGGTCGACCAAACCGTCCTTGCCAACGAGCAAGTTATCGACGGACGCGGCTGGCGTTCCGGCGCGTTGATCGAAAAACGCGAAATCCCGATGTATTACTTCAAAATCACCGATTACGCCGAAGAGCTGCTCAACGACTTGGACAAGCTGGAACACTGGCCGGAACAAGTCAAAACCATGCAGCGCAACTGGATCGGCAAATCACGCGGTATGACCGTGCGCTTCGCCGTTTCAGACGACAGCAAACAAGGCTTGGAAGGCGATTACGCGAAATTCCTGCAAGTTTATACCACCCGCCCCGACACGCTGATGGGCGCGACTTATGTCGCCGTTGCTGCCGAGCATCCGCTGGCAACCGCCGCAGCCGCCGACAAAACCGAATTGCAGGCATTCATCGCCGAATGCAAAGCCGGTTCGGTTGCCGAAGCCGATATGGCGACAATGGAGAAAAAAGGCGTGCCGACCGGCCGCTACGTCGTCAACCCGCTTAACGGCGACAAGCTGGAAGTGTGGATTGCCAACTATGTATTGTGGGGCTACGGCGACGGCGCGGTAATGGCGGTTCCGGCGCACGACGAACGCGATTTCGAGTTCGCCACCAAATACAGCCTGCCGAAAAAACAAGTCATTGCCGTTGGCGACAACGCATTCGATGCAGACCAATGGCAAGAGTGGTACGGCGACAAAGAAAACGGCGTATTGGTCAACAGCGGCGACTTGGACGGCATGAATTTTCAGACGGCATTCGACGCCATCGCCGCCAAGCTGCAAAGCCAAGACGCAGGCGAACCGAAAACCCAATACCGCCTGCGCGATTGGGGTATTTCGCGCCAACGCTACTGGGGCTGTCCAATTCCCATCGTCCATTGCAAAAAATGCGGCGACGTACCCGTCCCAGCCGACCAACTGCCCGTCGTTTTGCCTGAAAACGTCGTACCCGACGGTATGGGTTCGCCGCTGGCAAAAATGCCCGAGTTTTACGAAACCACCTGCCCATGCTGCGGCGGCGCGGCGAAACGCGAAACCGACACCATGGACACCTTCATGGAGTCAAGCTGGTATTTCTTCCGCTATATGTCGCCCAAGTTCGCAGAAGGCATGGTATCGGCTGAAGCCGCGAAATACTGGGGCGCGGTCGACCAATACATCGGCGGTATCGAACACGCGATTCTGCACCTCTTGTACGCGCGTTTCTTCACCAAACTGATGCGCGACGAAGGTTTGGTCAATGTTGACGAACCGTTTGAACGCCTGCTCACGCAAGGCATGGTCGTTTGCGAAACCTACTACCGCGAAAACGACAAAGGCGGCAAAGACTGGATCAACCCCGCCGATGTCGAGCTGACCTTCGACGACAAAGGCCGCCCTGTTTCCGCCGTTCTGAAAGCAGACGGACTGCCCGTCGTCATCAGCGGCACGGAAAAAATGTCCAAGTCCAAAAACAACGGCGTCGATCCGCAAGAACTGATTAACGCCTACGGCGCGGACACCGCCCGCCTGTTCATGATGTTTGCCGCACCGCCCGAACAGTCCCTCGAATGGAGCGACAGTGGCGTCGAAGGCGCGCACCGCTTCCTGCGTCGTCTGTGGCGTACCGTTTACGAATACCTGAAGCAAGGCGAAGCGGTCAAAGCGTTCGCAGGCAGCCAAGATGGTTTGTCTAAAGAACTCAAAGACCTGCGCCACAAACTGCATTCCACTATCGCCAAAGTCAGCGACGACTACGGCCGCCGCCAGCAGTTCAACACCGCCATCGCCGCCGTGATGGAATTGCTCAACCAATACGACAAAACCGACACCGGCAGCGAACAAGGCCGCGCCGTCGCCCAAGAAGTATTGGAAACCGCCGTACGCCTGCTGTGGCCGATTGTGCCGCACATCTGCGAAACCCTGTGGAGCGAATTGAACAGCGCGAAACTGTGGGAAGCAGGCTGGCCGACAGTCGATGAAGCCGCCTTGGTCAAATCCGAAATCGAAGTCATGGTTCAAGTCAACGGCAAACTGCGCGGCAAAATCACCGTCGCCGCCGACGCCTCCAAAGCCGACCTCGAAGCCGCCGCACTCGCCACCGAGGGCGCGGTGAAATTCATGGAAGGCAAACCTGCGAAGAAAATCATTGTCGTACCGGGCAGACTGGTGAACATCGTGGTGTAAATCTTTTTAAAAACATTAAACAATGTTAAGATGCCGTCCGAAATCCGTTTTGGATTCAGACGGCATTTTTTGAAATTTAATTTTTTAAGGAGTAAACCTAAATATGAAATTTCCTTCCTTCCTTCCTTCCTTCCTTCCTTCCTTCCTTCCTTTAAACAGATACTCTGCCTGTCGGCAGTAATCTCGGTATTGGGGGCTTGTACGGTCGTTGCTGATGTTTACGGTCAGGATTCCGCCACAATGAATGCTGCGGCTGCCGAAGATTATATGAAAACGGTTGAGTTGAACAAGTCTGCCGGCAATGTCGATACTACATCCAAAACAGCCCGTAGGGTGCAGGCAGTATTTCGACGTATGTTGCCTTATGCCGATGCGGCAAATAATACCGGCCATAAGTTTGACTGGAAAATGACGGTTTTCAAAAACGATGAGCTGAACGCGTGGGCAATGCCCGGCGGGAAAATGGCGTTTTATACGGGGATAGTCGATAAACTTAAGCTGACCGATGGCGAAATTGCCGCCATTATGGGGCATGAAATGACGCACGCCCTGCATGAACACGGTAAAAATAAGGTCGGGCAGAAAATCTTGACTAATATGGCGGCGCAGATAGGCACGCAGATTATATTAGACAAAAAACCGGACACTAATCCGGAATTGGTCGGATTGGGTATGGATATTTTGGGGACGTACGGCATTACCTTGCCTTATAGCCGCAGCTTGGAAGAAGAAGCCGATGAGGGGGGAATGATGTTGATGGCGCAGGCAGGCTATCATCCGGCGGCCGCTGTCAGGGTTTGGGAAAAAATGAATCAGGAAAACGACCAAAACGGCTTTATTTCTGCTATTACCTCTACTCATCCGACAAACAATGCCCGTATAGAAAATCTAAAACGGTTGTTACCGACCGTTATGCCGGTTTATGAGCAAAGTGTCAGAAATAAGGGGCGCGTTAATAAAAACCGTCGGCGTTAAGGGAAGGGAGTCGAGAATTTGAGCCGTTGTTCCAAAATGCCGTCTGAATCCGAATGGATTACAGACGGCATTTAATTTTAAACAGTACCGTTCCGTATGCTTCACATTCTTATTACACGGTTATCGAGCGTTGTTTTTACGGTATGGATAAATATTGAGAAACCGTAAATTTCAGGTTAATCCGTTTGCGACACGGCAACCGGTATGCCGCGTATTGATGCCAGCAGCGCGTCAGCTTTCTGTTTCTGTCTGGCAAACTTTGCTTTGTCTGCCTGCGTTAATTCGGGTGTCGGCAATGCGACCGAGGCGGGGTTGACGGGTTGTCCGTTGATACGTGCCTCATAATGCAGGTGGGGGCCGGTCGAACGCCCTGTCGAGCCCACGAAGCCGATTACTTCTCCGCTGCGCACATTGCCTTGTGCCTGTGAGAACGCGCTTAAATGTGCATACAGCGTTTCTACACCGTTGGCGTGCTGTATCATGACCGCGTTGCCGTAACCTCCTTTCCAGCCTTTAAATGTGATGATGCCGTCGGCGGAAGCCTTGACCGGCGTTCCAGGAGGTGCGGCGTAATCGATGCCGGTGTGCAGCCTCCACGTGTGCAGGGTAGGGTGCATACGGTAGCCGAATGGCGAAGAAATACGGGTGTAAACCAGCGGTTCGATGTTGAACCCTGTTTTCTGTTGTACGACTGTGCCGTCTTGATCGTAATAGTTGCCGCCTTCCGAACCTTTGCTGCCGGAACGGTAATAAAACGCTTGGTAGCTTGTGCCGCCTTTGACAACTTCCGCCGCCAAAATATCGCCGGTCGCCATTTGTTGACCGTGAAAATACAGGCTGTCGTAGAGCAGGCGCACGATATCTCCTTCCTGAAGATCTGCAAGGTTGAAACGGCCGGCAAAAATCCCGCTCAAGGATTCGCGGATTTCGACAGGTACTTCCGCCCGCGCCAATGCGCCGCGTGCCGAGGTTTTGACTACGACCGAACGCAGCGTGGGTAATACTTTCATGTCCGCTTCGGAACCTGATCGCCGCCATGTGCCGCCTTTTTTCTCCAGAGCGACAAAATTGCGTTCGCCCTCCTCATCGGTAAAAAACTGCACTTCGCGCGCACTGCCGTCGCTGCCGACCAAAACATGAACCGACTGGTCGGCCCGCAAATGCCGCATATCGGCTTCGCCGCCATATTTTTCCGTTATCTGGACGATATCGTCCCGAGCGATGCCCAAACGCGCCAGCACGTCTCCGAGCGAGTCGCCCGGCTGCACCGCCTCCTGCACCCAATATGCCGTCTGAACGCCGCTGCCGCCCCAAGACAGCGGTGGCAGTTTTTGTTCCACGCGCTGCGGTCTGACGCGTTCCGTCCTCTCTGTCGAAGCAATGTATGCCGCCGACACCAAAATAATCGTAACGGCAAGCGTACGAAGCGCGTATTTCCGATGCTTTTCCGAAAGCGGAAAGATTGCCATGTTGCTCCTTTTCTACGGCGTTTGTGCCGAATCCTCTATAATGTTGCGTCTAAAACTGTCTTTTGAAAACATTTCAACAATGAAACTCACACTCGCCATCCCTTCGCTTAATTTGGATGAAGACGAAGCCCGTATTCCGTTGAACCTGTCGGCATTCAATACTATGCTGAGATACGGCACGCTGCACCGGCAACGCTGCGCACCATCGTCATTTTACGCACGTTATTTGTGGTGCGGGGAGTTGGCGGAAAATGCGGCGAAAGACCTGAATATGCCGTCTGAAGCCGTTGCGCTTGCCTCTCCCGTCTGGCAAAAGATGGGGATGCATCAGGCAAATGTACTGACGGCGGAATATTTGGACATCGGAAAAGGCGAGGCCGAACGCCTTTGTTTTGACCTGTCTGAATTTTACCGCGACATTTCTTGGCATTTTACGCCCATCCTGCCCGAATTATGGCTGATTTCCATGCAACGGCCATACCGCTGGGGCGCGAAGCCTGTTTTAGATTTGGGCGGATTGTTGGGTGCGGACGATCAGCCGGACGGAGAAGATGCGGTAACGTGGTTGCGCGTCCAAACCGAAATCCAAATGTGGCTGGCCGCGCATCCCGTCAATCATGACCGCAGGAAACGCGGGCTGCCCGAGTTGAACGGGCTGTGGCTTTGGGACGGTCTGAACGGTGGCGGGCAGGGCGGCACGGTTTTTGCCGATACGGTTTGGAGCCGTTTTCATCCGAACCGCCGATCATTGCCCGACAGCTTCCGAGCTTATGCAGAAACGGCGGCGCACCTGCCCGATACGCACCATATCCTGTTTATGGACGATTTGCGCCTGTCCGGACTGACGGGAGACAGGGAGCGGTATGCATCGGTTTTACAGCAGTGGGAAGAACGCTGGTTCGCACCGCTTTACGAAGCCGTCCGCACCGGCAAAATCAAACGGCTGGATATCTCCACAGACGGATTAAACGGCGGCACGCTGACGTTTACCGCCGCGGACAGGTGGAAATTCTGGCGCGGTACGAGGAACTTTGACGGAATCTGGTAAGCTTGCCGAACAAAACCGCAACAATGCCGTCTGAAACCGCGTCATGGTTTCAGACGGCATTTTGTCTTGCATGATATCCGGCCGGACAATCATGTTTCCTACTGTTAGGACGAACAAGTAGGCGTAGAAACCGTCGGTAAAAAAACGCAAGGGTTTCACCTGCCGATAACGGGTGGCTTAGTTTGCCGCATATCTGTCCGGCAGCCATGCACGCACGCGGCGTTCAACCGCTTCGGCACTCAAGCCCAAATCGTCCAAAAGTTTTTTCGGGTCGCCGTGTTCGGTTACGGTATCGGCAACGCCCAAAAGCAAGACGGGTTTGCAGATGCCGTGTTTCGCCAATACTTCCAGCACCGCGCTGCCTGCGCCGCCTTGTTCGGCGTTTTCTTCGGCGGTAACGATGTAATCGTGGCTTTGGGCGAGGCGGACGATGAGTTCCTCGTCTATCGGTTTGACGAAGCGCATATCGGCGACGGTGGCGTTCAGTTTTTCGGCAACCGCCAATGCGGGGGCGACCATGCTGCCAAAGGCGATGAAGGCGGTTTTCTCGCCTTCGTGGCGGATAATGCCCTTGCCGATTTCCACGGTTTCCATGCCGTCTGAAATCGGCACTC
Organism: Neisseria sp. Marseille-Q6792; assembly: GCF_943181435.1. The sequence continues at coordinate 1,269,309 of NZ_OW969598.1, read as the reverse complement.
CCGTACCCGTGCCGCGCGGATAGCGGACGGCAGCGGGCGCGTCTGCCTGATAGCAGGTCGAAAGCAGCAGGCGGCATTCGTTTTCATCGCTCGGCGCGGCAACAATCATGTTCGGCACGCAGCGCAAGAAGCTCAAATCGTACAAACCGGCATGGGTCGGGCCGTCCGCGCCGACGATGCCCGCACGGTCGACGGCAAACAAAACGGGCAGGTTTTGCAGGGCGATGTCGTGCACTAGTTGGTCGTAGGCACGTTGTAAAAAGGTGGAATAAATCGCCACGACGGGCTTCATCCCTTCGCAAGCCAAACCGCCGGCAAAGGTAACGGCGTGCTGCTCGGCGATGCCGACATCGAAATAGCGGTCGGGGAATCGTTGTTCAAACTCCACCAGTCCGCTGCCCTCGCGCATGGCGGGGGTAATCGCCGCCAATCGGGAATCTGCCGCCGCCTGGTCGCACAGCCATTTGCCGAACACTTGCGTATAGGTAGGTTTGGCTGCGGGTTTGTTTTCAGACGGCATAGGGGTTTCCGCAGTACTGTCTTTGGGCAGGTTGGCAACGGCGTGGTATTTGACGGGGTCGTTTTCGGCGAGTTTGTAGCCGTTGCCTTTTTTGGTGATGACGTGCAGCAGTTGCGGGCCTTTGCGGCTGCGCAAGTCTTTCAATACGTCAACCAGATGTTCGACGTTATGACCGTCCACGGGGCCGGTGTAGCGGAAGCCGAAGTTTTCAAACAAAGACAGCGACTGTTTGGCGTGTTCGGCTTCTTCGGCAAGGGTTTTGATTTTGTGTTCGACTTTTTGGGCAAGCTCCATCGCGCCGGGTATTTTGTCTAATACCTTGCCCGTTTGCGCTTTGACGGTGCTCAACAGGCCGCGCATATCGCGCACGACGTTGCTGGCAAGGTATTTCGGCAGCGCGCCGACGTTGGGGGAAATCGACATTTCGTTGTCGTTAAGGATGACCAGCAGGTTCACGTCCATGTCGCCCGCGCAGTTCAAGGCTTCAAACGCCTGACCCGCCGTCATCGCGCCGTCACCGATGATGGCGACGCTGCGGCGGTCGCTGCCCAAGAGTTTGTCCGCCGCCGCCATACCCAACGCCGCGCCGATCGAGGTGGACGAATGCCCCACGCCGAACGCGTCGTATTCCGACTCGCAACGTTTCGGAAAACCCGCCAAGCCGCCGTATTGGCGCATCGTGTGCATTTGGTTTTTGCGGCCGGTGAGGATTTTGTGCGGATAACTTTGATGCCCGACATCCCAAACCAATTTATCTTCGGGCGTGTTGTAAACATAGTGCAGGGCGATGGTCAGCTCGACCGCCCCCAGATTGCTGGCGAAATGACCGCCGGTTTGACCGACGGATTCCAGCAGAAACTCTCGCAACTCGGCGGCGACTTGGGGCAACTGTTTTTTATCCAGGCGGCGCAAATCTTGCGGGCTGTCAATCAGGTCGAGTAGGGGGCTTGGGTTCATGATGTGTCTTTTTTATATCGTCCGAGTGCAACGGCTAATTATATATCAAGCACGCGGGGCTGACGGCTGATTTTGTCCAGGATTATTTTTCCTGCCGTTTGGCGCGCGGATGAGCTTCGTCATACAGGCGGGCGATGTGGTCGAAATCGAGTTTGGTGTAAATCTGCGTGGTTGAAAGGCTGCTGTGTCCGAGCAGCTCCTGTACCGCCCTGATGTCGCGCGAGGACTGCAACAGATGGCTGGCGTAGCTGTGCCTCATCATGTGCGGAGAAATGTGCCTGCCGTCGCCGTTTTGCGCCGCCCATGATTTGAGGCGTTTTTGTATTTGGCGTTGGCTCAGGCGCGTGCCGTTCCTGCCGGTAAACAGGGCTTTGCCATCCGATGCCGTCTGACGCAGCGGCAAATAGTTTTTTAAAGCTTCTACGCTTTTGCCGGTCAGCGGGACCTGACGTTGTTTTCTTCCTTTGCCGGTTACGCGCACCCAGCCTTCGTCCAACCACACATCGCCTGTATCCAGGCCGTGTATCTCGCTCAGGCGCAAACCGCTGCCGTACATCAGTTCGAACAGTGCGTGGTCGCGCAACGCCAATGCGTCGCCGTCATCTACAGGCAGGTCGAGCATCTGGTTCAAACATTCCTGAGGCAGTGCTTTCGGGATACGTTCCGGCTGTTTCGGTGGTTTGATATCGGCAGTCGGGTCGGCGTGCATCAGGCCGCGCTTTACCAGCCAAACGCAATACTGCCGCCAAGACGAAAGCTTGCGAGCCAGCGTCCGCGCATTCAAACCGCGCTGCGACAGCCGCCGCAACACCGCCGTAAAATCGCGCCGCGACAAGTCCTGCGGCACGCCGCCTTCAGCTTCAGACGGCATTTGTGCCAACAGCGCAAACAGTTCTTCCAAATCGCGCCGGTATGCGGCAACCGTATGCTCCGATTTACCCTCGCGCGCGATATTTTCCAAATAAGCGTCCAAGTATGCCGCAAGTCCGTCCAAACCCATTCCCACACCTAAAATAACATTAGAAACATTATCATAAATCGGAATATCCGAATCCCGAAACGTCAAAACCCGACAAACCTGCATACTGGCATCGTTAATATAAAATCAATGAGCCGTTTATGGTTTTTTGCCGTAAAAAACATTATAATCCGCCTTATTTACCTATTGCCCAAGGAGACACAAATGGCACTCGTATCCATGCGCCAACTGCTTGATCATGCTGCTGAAAACAGCTACGGCCTGCCGGCGTTCAACGTCAACAACCTCGAACAGATGCGCGCCATCATGGAGGCTGCAGACCAAGTCGACGCCCCCGTCATCGTACAGGCGAGTGCCGGTGCGCGCAAATATGCGGGTGCGCCGTTTTTACGCCACCTGATTTTGGCGGCTGTCGAAGAATTTCCGCACATCCCCGTCGTGATGCACCAAGACCACGGCGCATCGCCCGACGTGTGCCAACGCTCCATCCAACTGGGCTTCTCGTCCGTGATGATGGACGGCTCGCTGATGGAAGACGGCAAAACCCCTTCTTCTTATGAATACAACGTCAACGCCACACGTACCGTCGTTAATTTCTCCCACGCTTGCGGCGTATCCGTTGAAGGCGAAATCGGCGTATTGGGCAACCTCGAAACCGGCGAAGCAGGCGAAGAAGACGGCGTGGGTGCGGCAGGAAAACTCTCACACGACCAAATGCTGACCAGCGTTGAAGATGCCGTACGTTTCGTTAAAGATACCGGCGTGGATGCACTCGCCATCGCCGTCGGTACCAGCCACGGCGCGTACAAATTCACCCGTCCGCCCACAGGCGACGTATTGCGTATTGACCGCATCAAAGAAATCCACCAAGCCCTGCCCAATACACACATCGTGATGCACGGCTCCAGCTCCGTTCCGCAAGAATGGCTGAAAGTCATCAACGAATATGGCGGCAATATCGGCGAAACCTACGGCGTGCCGGTTGAAGAAATCGTCGAAGGCATCAAACACGGCGTGCGCAAAGTCAACATCGATACCGATTTGCGCCTTGCTTCCACCGGCGCGGTACGCCGCTACCTTGCCGAAAACCCGTCCGACTTTGACCCGCGCAAATACCTGAGCAAAACCATTGAAGCGATGAAACAAATCTGCCTCGACCGTTATCTTGCGTTCGGCTGCGAAGGTCAGGCAGGCAAAATCAAACCGGTTTCCTTGGAAAAAATGGCAAGCCGTTATGCCAAGGGCGAATTGAACCAAATCGTCAAATAACAGGTTGCTTGTAAACAAAATGCCGTCTGAACCGCCGTTCGGACGGCATTTGATTTTTGCTTCTTTGACCTGCCTCATTGATGCAGTATGCAAAAAAAGATACCATAACCAAAATGTTTATATATTATCTATTCTGCGTATGACTAGGAGCAAACCTGTGAACCGAACTACCTTCTGTTGCCTTTCTTTGACCGCCGCCCTGATTCTGACCGCCTGCAGCAGCGGAGGGGGCGGAAGCGGAGGTGTCGCCGCCGACATCGGCGCGGGGCTTGCCGATGCACTAACCGCACCGCTCGACCATAAAGACAAAGGTTTGAAATCCCTGACATTGGAAGACTCCATTCCCCAAAACGGAACACTGACCCTGTCGGCACAAGGTGCGGAAAAAACTTTCAAAGCCGGCGACAAAGACAACAGCCTCAACACGGGCAAACTGAAGAACGACAAAATCAGCCGCTTCGACTTCGTGCAAAAAATCGAAGTGGACGGACAAACCATCACGCTGGCAAGCGGCGAATTTCAAATATACAAACAGAACCACTCCGCCGTCGTTGCCCTACAGATTGAAAAAATCAACAACCCCGACAAAATCGACAGCCTGATAAACCAACGCTCCTTCCTTGTCAGCGGTTTGGGCGGAGAACATACCGCCTTCAACCAACTGCCCGGCGGCAAAGCCGAGTATCACGGCAAAGCATTCAGCTCCGACGACCCGAACGGCAGGCTGCACTACACCATCGATTTTACCAACAAACAGGGTTACGGCAGAATCGAACACCTGAAAACGCCCGAACTCAATGTCGATCTGGCCTCCGCCGAACTCAAAGCAGATGAAAAATCACACGCCGTCATTTTGGGCGACACGCGCTACGGCAGCGAAGAAAAAGGCACTTACCACCTCGCCCTTTTCGGCGACCGCGCCCAAGAAATCGCCGGCTCGGCAACCGTGAAGATAGGGGAAAAGGTTCACGAAATCGGCATCGCCGGCAAACAGTAGCATTTGAAAAATGCCGTCCGAACACGATAATTTACCGTTCGGACGGCATTTTTGCGCCATACCGCCCTAGGACACGACGGCACGGCAGGCAAGCCGATTTCACTATATAATGCCGTCTGAACCAACGAGAACCACACCATGCAAGCCGATTTCAACCGCCCCGTCCTCGCCGTCGATACCGGAACTTCCTATTTGTCGCTCGCGCTGCGCGCCGACGGCGAAACCCGCCTGTTCCATCAGGAGGCCGGCAGCCGCCAGTCCGAACTGATTCTGCCGGAAATCCGCACGTTGTTTCACGATGCAGGCATTACCACCGCCGATTTGGGGGCGATTGTTTATGCGAAAGGCCCTGGCGCGTTTACGGGACTGCGTATCGGCATCGGCGTGGCGCAAGGTTTGGCAACGCCGTTTGATACTCCTTTAATCGGCGTACCCTCGCTCGATGCCGCTGCCTCGCTGCCGCCGCCGCAAAGCTGCATCCTTGCCGCTACGGACGCACGTATGGGCGAAGTGTTTTATGCATGGTTCGATACGCTGAACTGCCGCCGTTTGAGCGATTATCAGGTCGGTCGGGCGGCAGACATCCGGCTGCCGGAAGGATGCGCCTTTTCAGACGGCATCGGCAATGCGTTCGCGCTGGAAAACCGTCCGCCCTTCTCAGGCAAACCCGATATGCCGACCGCTGCCGACTTCCTCAATCTGGCGGCGGATGGCGGTTTTCCCGCCGTCGCTGCGGCACACGCCGAGCTGCTCTACGTCCGCAACAAAATCGCCCTGACTGCCAAAGAACAGGCGGAACGGAGGGCGCGTCCGTGAACATCCGCCGTGCCGTTTATGCCGATTGCGAGGAGCTGGCCGCACTCGATGCCGTCTGCAACCCGTCCGCATGGACGCAACGCCAATTTGAGTCCGCACTGGTTTCGCCGTCCGAACAGGTTTTCCTTGCGGAAAAAGACGGCAGGTTGGCCGCCTTTATCGTTTGGCAGAACCTGCCCGACGAATCCGAACTGCACCTGATTGCCACCGCTCCTGCATACCGCCGCCGGGGTGTTGCGTCCGCCCTACTCGAATACTGGTTCGCCAACCTGCCCGAAGGCACGCAACGCCTGCTGCTCGAAGTCCGCGCGGGCAACACCGCCGCACAGGCACTGTACGCGGCGCACGGCTTCAGCATTGCGGGCAGGCGGAAAAACTATTACCGTACAGCCGACGGTAAAACCGAAGATGCCGTCTTAATGGAGAAAATATGTTAAGCGCGCGCTACCTCCACCTGCACGAAGCCTTGGGTTTGGGTCCGATGTGGTTGAAACGGGGAGCCGTCGTTCTGCCGTCAGCAACATTGCCGGGAAGCCCGACACAAATCCGCCCGCAAAAGCAAACCGTCCTCAGCATTCCGCAGCGTCCGTCCGAACAGCATACCGGTCAGGCACGGCTCAAAACCATGAAAGTGTTGGAAACAACCGCCGTACATACGCGCAAACCCGCGCCTGAAACCGAAACGCCTCTGCCCGGCGTTTCAGACGGCATCGCCCCCGTTCCCGCCACTTCGGGCATAACCAAACTTGCCGTCGTCAGCCTGTGCCCGCCGACCGAGGATATGGTTTACGGGCAGCTGTTCCACGGCAAAGCGGGTGTCCTGCTTGACAACATACTCAAAGCCGTAGGACTGGATGCCGCTTATGTACACAAGACCAGCTGGGTGAAAACCGCCGCCGTCGGCAGCCCGATGCCGTCTGAACAGGCCATCGCGAATGCGCTGGGTCAAATCGCCAGGGAACTCGACGGCTGCCGCGCCCCGGCCGTCCTTTTCCTCGGGCAGGCTTTTGTCCAGCCTGAACGGCAAACGATGATTGAAACTTTGTGCGACAGCCGTCCCTTCTTCATCATCGACCATCCCGCCCGACTTTTACGCCAACCCGAACTTAAAGCCCGAAACTGGCAGGTGTTGAAACAGTTGAAACACGCCTTGCAGGCAGGCGGCAGTTGAAGCAGGCCGCACGGGGCGGTAGAATCACAACTGCATCGCAATACCTGACAGAAAGCAAAAAATGACCGATTTCCGCCAAGATTTCCTTAAATTCTCCCTCGCCCAAAACGTCTTAAAATTCGGCGAATTTACCACCAAGGCAGGACGGCAGTCGCCTTACTTCTTCAATGCCGGCCTCTTTAACGACGGCTTGTCCACGCTGCAACTGGCAAAATTCTATGCACAATCCATCATTGAAAGCGGCATCCAATTCGATATGCTGTTCGGCCCCGCCTACAAAGGCATTATTTTGGCGGCGGCAACTGCAATGATGCTGGCGGAAAAAGGCGTGAACGTCCCATTTGCCTACAACCGCAAAGAAGCTAAAGACCACGGCGAAGGCGGCGTGTTGGTCGGTGCGCCGCTTAAAGGGCGCGTGCTGATTATCGACGACGTGATTTCCGCTGGCACATCCGTACGCGAATCAATCAAACTGATTGAAGCGGAGGGTGCAACCCCCGCCGGTGTCGCCATCGCGCTCGACCGCATGGAAAAAGGCACCGGCGAATTGAGCGCGGTTCAGGAAGTGGAAAAACAATACGGTCTGCCCGTCGCCCCCATCGCCAGCCTGAACGATTTGTTTATCCTGTTGCAAAACAACCCCGAATTCGGACAGTTCCTCGAACCCGTCCGAGCCTACCGTCGGCAGTACGGCGTAGAATAAAAACAAAGCATATGCCGTCTGAACCACCTTACGTCTCAGACGGCATCAAACCTGACATACACGAGGAAATACTATGCCCGCCTGTTTCTGCCCCCACTGCAAAACCCGTCTCTGGGTCAAAGAAACCCAGCTCAATGTCGCCCAAGGCTTCGTCGTCTGCCAAAAATGCGAAGGGATGTTTAAAGCCAAAGACCATTTGGCAAGCACGAAAGAACCTATATTCAACGATTTGCCCGAGGCTGTTTCGGATGTCAAACTCGTTCACCGCATCGGCACGCACGCCATTGGCAAGAAACAGATTTCCCGCGACGAAATCGCCGATATCCTCAACGGCGGTACAACCCTGCACGATACGCCGCCTGCACCTGCCGCCGCCCCTGCTGCCGCACCGCAGGTTGCCGTACCACCCGCCGCGTCCGCCCGTCAGGAAGGGTTCAACTGGACTATTGCAGCCCTATTTGCCTTTATTGTCCTTATCATGCAGCTTTTCTACCTCACGCTCTTATAAAAACGCCATGCCGTTTGAACGCTGCTTCAGACGGCATGTCGTTTAAATCTTTGCAGGGTGGGAATCAAAAACAGACATTGTCAAACCTGCCGCCTATCGGGCAAACAAGACCTCCTCCCATCCTGAACTGCCTTCGTCATCATCTGCCTGAATTTCCGATATAATCCGCCTTCTACTGTTCAGACGGCATATTGATGAAATCCTACCCCGACCCCTATCTCCATTTCGAAAATCTCGAATTTCCCGAAACGCAAAACTTTGCTGCTGAAGCGAATGCTGAAACGCGTGCGCGCTTTTTGGACAACGATAAAGCGCGCGCATTGTCCGACGGCATTTTGGCGCAATTGCAGGACACGCGGCAAATTCCGTTTTGTCAGGAACACCGCGCGCGGATGTACCATTTCCATCAGGACGCAGAATATCCGAAGGGCGTGTACCGCGTGTGTACCGCAGCGACGTATCGTTCCGGCTATCCCGAGTGGAAAATCCTGTTTTCGGTGGCGGATTTCGACGAATTGCTTGGCGACGATGTATATCTAGGCGGCGTGTCGCACTTGGTGGAACAGCCCAACCGCGCGTTGTTAACACTGAGTAAATCGGGCGGCGATACGGCTTATACGCTGGAAGTGGATTTGGAAGCAGGGGAATTGGTAGAAGGCGGTTTTCACTTTCCGGCAGGCAAAAACCATGTGTCGTGGCGCGATGAAAACAGCGTGTGGGTGTGTCCTGCTTGGGACGAACGGCAGTTGACCGAATCGGGCTATCCGCGCGAAGTGTGGCTGGTGGAACGCGGCAAAAGTTTCGAGGAAAGCCTGCCGGTGTACCAAATCGGCGAAGACGGGATGATGGTGAACGCGTGGCGTTACCTCGATCCGCAGGGTTCGCCGATTGATTTGATTGAAGCGTCTGACGGTTTTTACACCAAAACCTATTTGCAGGTCTCAGCCGAAGGCGAGGCGAAACCGTTAAACCTGCCCAACGATTGCGATGTGGTCGGCTATCTGGCGGGACATCTTTTGCTGACATTGCGCAAAGACTGGCACCGCGCGAACCAAAGCTATCCGAGCGGCGCATTGGTGGCAGTAAAATTAAACCGCGGCGAATTAGGCGTGGCGCAGCTTTTGTTTGCACCCGATGAAACGCAGGCATTGGAAAGCGTGGAAACGACCAAGCGTTTTGTGGTGGCGAGCCTGCTGGAAAACGTACAAGGCCGTCTGAAAGCGTGGCGTTTTGCCGACGGCAAATGGCAGGAAGCCGAGTTGCCGCGCCTACCTTCGGGTGCGTTGGAAATGACCGACCAGCCGTGGGGCGGCGACGTGGTTTACCTTGCCACCAGCGATTTCACCACGCCGCTGACGCTGTTCGCGTTGGATTTGAACGTGATGGAACTGACCGTCATGCGCCGTCAGCCGCAGCAGTTTGTTTCAGACGGCATCGAAGTGCGGCAGTTTTGGGCGGTTTCGTCCGACGGCGAGCGCATCCCTTATTTCCATGTCGGCAAAAACGCCGCGCCCGATACGCCGACCTTGGTTTATGCCTACGGCGGTTTCGGTGTGCCCGAGCTGCCGCATTATCTGGGCAGCATCGGCAAATACTGGTTGGAAGAGGGCAACGCCTTTGTATTGGCGAACATACGCGGCGGCGGCGAGTTCGGCCCGCGCTGGCATCAGGCGGCGCAGGGCATCAGCAAACACAAAAGCGTTGATGATTTATTGGCAGTCGTGCGCGATTTGTCTGAACGCGGCATGAGTTCGCCCGAGCACATCGGTTTGCAGGGCGGCAGCAACGGCGGCCTGATTACCGCCGCCGCCTTCGTGCGCGAACCGCAAAGCATAGGCGCGCTGGTGTGCGAAGTACCGCTGACCGACATGATCCGTTATCCGCTGCTGTCCGCCGGTTCAAGCTGGACGGACGAATACGGCAATCCGCAAAAATACGAAGTCTGCAAACGTTGGCTGGGCGAATTGTCGCCGTATCACAATCTTTCAGACGGCATCGATTATCCGCCTGTGCTCATTACCACCAGCCTCAGCGACGACCGCGTCCATCCCGCCCACGCGCTCAAGTTCTACGCCAAACTGCGCGAAACCTCGCCGCAATCTTGGCTCTACTCGCCCGACGGCGGAGGCCATACCGGCAACGGCACGCAACGCGAATCCTCCGACGAAATGGCGTGTGTCTTATTGTTTCTCAAAGAATTTTTGGGGTAAGGGCGGGTAGCGGCACTGCTGCCGCGAATGAAAAAAGGTCGTCTGAAACTGCTTTTTCAGACGACCTTTTTTAATGGTTGTTTCAAATCAAAATATCTATGCCGCCGGCCCCATCAGCACTTCTTCGCATCCGAAGGCAAAAATCCGTAATGCCGCCTGAACGCTTCATTGAGCCGTCCCGCGTGGCGGTAGCCGCAAAAGTGCATGGCGGCTTGGACGGTGCTGCCGGATTCGATGAAGGCGAGCGCGTGTTCCAGCCACAGGCGGCGCAGGCCTCCAGCGACGGTTTCGCCGGTTTGGCGATTATGGCTTGCGCGGTTTGCCGGAAGAAGGTGCTCATGGAAAATCCCCTAAATGTCTTGGTGGGAATTTAGGGGATTTTGGGGAATTTTGCAAAGGTCTCATTTGGTCATAAAAAAACTGCACCTTGTGAGTTGGGGGGATGTCCAACTTTTGGGGTGCAGTTCAAAGTTTTCAGACGGCCTGTTAGACTATGCAAAGGATGGTTGAACAAATTATACATTATACCCGTGCAAAAACTGCGCCACTCCATTGTTCCATTTGACCAAATGATCGCCTTTGTCCGTCAGGTTTTCGGCACCGCGCTCACCCAAGATAATCTCGGAAGACTGGCGTTTGCCTATTTTCAACGCGATTTTGGTTGGCAGGTTGTCACGTAGGCGGCCGCTGAGTGTTTTCGCATCGGGGCGTTGCGTTGCCAATAACAGATACATTCCTGCGGAGCGTGCTTTTTGTGCCAGCCGTACCAAATGCCCTTCCGCTTCACTGCTGACATCGATAAGGTCGGCCAGTTCGTCAATCACGATAACAACATATTTTGGACGGGCGTGCTGTGGGACTTCTGCAATATCCTTCGCACCGTATTCGTCCATCAGGCGGTATCGTTTATCCATCTCGTCAGCAAAAGACGACAATATTTCAGCAGCTTCTTCCGCATCGCTGACTATGCGCCCCTGCCATAAATTCGGACGGTCTTTGAAGACGGCGAAATCCGCAGAAACTTTGCAATAACACACGACGATTTCCGTTTCATTCTGAGGAGCGAGTTCGAACAGGGAAGCCAGCATTGAGCGAATTAGTACTGATTTCCCAGACCCTGTTTCCCCACCTACCATCACATGCGGCGCGGTGGCAAAATCTTGAAACACGGGTTCGCCGCGTTCGTCCAAACCGATACACACTGGCAATCTGAATTGCCGTGCCGATGCGCGGTATTGCTGCAAGGCCGTCTGAAACTCATCTTGTCCATATTGCCGCCAAGTATCTTGCGGACGCAGGATATTGATGTGCCAAGTGTTGGCTTCACCGCATATGCGCCCGCAGCGCATTTCGTTATCGCCGATGCCCAATTCGGAGCAAATTTGGCTGTGGTATTTTTCCAAATCCACATAGCGGTCAAACTGTACGCGCAAGCAGTCATAGCGCACGCCGCCGTATTCGGGCTGTATCGTACCGCCTTTGCCGACTGTTTTGTCCAGTGCGGTTTTGAGTTTGATGCATGCTGCATCGGGTGTCTCGGTATTTTCCGCGTGAAGGCTGTCTGAAAAAGAATTTTTCCCCATGCTTTGCCGTCCTCTGCTGTTTTTAACTGCCAATTCGGCCAATTCGTTCAAAAAGGCCTGCCGTTGCGCCAAATCGTCATCAGGTTTGAATTGTCTGCAACGTTCCCAAAACGCATGCAAACCAAGCGCGCCGGTATGCCACAGGTCGGCAATCAGTTTATACAAATCATCTTTTCCCGCCGGTTTACCCTGCCTGATGTGGAACAGGGTCTCGCTCAGTAGGGCGAGCCACAGCCGCAATGGTCTTGAAAGCAGGTTTGGAAAGACGGGATATCGATGCCTTTGGTATCGGGGGCAGCGGTCAATTTTTCCGGCTGTTGCGCCCATCCTTTGGCAAAGCAATAGCCTATACAGAGTGTCGCCCAGTCGTAGTTGTTGTCCAGATGCGGTAGCGCACTCGCATGGGTGAGTTTTTCGCGTATGACTTTAGCTTCACTGCTGGAAATAATGTGTTTGTCGCTAATCAAGGTATGGAAATAGTCGGAGTCCCACTGGCGGTTGTCTGGCAGCAGATACATGTGTTGTTCCTTTCATTATTCGAAATAAACATCAGCGGTTACGCGCGAACATGCGCCTGCGCTGTCCAGCGATTCGGCTTCCACCAGATATGTGCGGCCGATATGCGGGTCGAGACGGCGGTACACTTCGGGAGTGATTTCGGTGTCCTGCGACAGCAAAATCACTTGCTGTTCCAGCCCACTCCAATGTCTGAATAAACCTTCGCGGTGACCTTCGTCCAAACGTGCCAGCGGGGTATCGATAACGAAGGGGGCGGGATAGCGGGTAACTTCCGCCAATGCCGACACCAGCGACATAATTAGGATCTGCATTTGTCCGGCCGACAAATCGACCTGCGCTTCCCTGCCGCTGCTGCCGTACAAACCCATCCTGCCGTCTGCTTCGATGCTGATTTTGTGGATGCGATTATCATGCGAAATGGCGCGGTTGATGCGGGTAGCGGTTTCACCGATTTCGTCCGCCTTCTGCCGCGTCAGCGCATCGGTCAATGCGGCAATGACTTTTTCCACCTGCCCCGCACGGCGTGACTTCACCATCAGCGGGTTGCTGTCGCTGATTTTGTCTTGCAGTTTGCTGACTTCATCCTTCCTGCGCTGGCATTCTTTCTCTTTTTGCAACACGTTGCTTTTCAGGCTGCCCGAACGTTCTTTCAGTATATCGGCCTGCTTGTTCGCCTGTTTGAGCTGTTCCACCAGTTCGTCTTTGTTACTGCCTTTTAGCAGCTCCAATTCTTCCAAGACTTGTTTTTGTTCGCTCCGCCGCTGTTCGATATCGGCCAGCAGGCTGCCTATCCTGCCTTGCGGCATACCCTGTAGGCGGCTGATTTCGTTTTGGATTTCAGCATGGGCGTTTTTCGAGAGATAGTTGTGTTCGATAGTTTCGGCGCAATTTTCAGGCAGCGGGTAGAACAATTCGTTCCAGCATTCGGCCACAGCTTCCTTCATCAGCGGGTCTTCCAAAATGGCGCAAGCCGAACGCCCCAATACTTCTTTGACTTTGCCGCTGCCGACAAACGCACTCCAAAAATCGTTTACCCGTCCCGCAATCTGTTCCCTGCCGGCTTCGTGGTGCAGGCGGTTTGCTTCACGTTCGAGTTTGCCTTTTAGCACGTTTAAGCCGTCTGACGGCAGGAAGGCCAAAGGCATGGCTTTAACCGCCGCTTTGATCTTCGCATTGAAGTCGTCCATTTCCTTTTCCAGCCGTTCACGCTGCATCAGCAAATCCTGCGAAGTCCGAATGTCGCTACCACCACCTAGCTGCTGTTGCAGCCTGCTTCTTTCCGAATCCCAATGAGCCCATTCCTGTTGCATTTTTTCCCACTCCTCACGAAACACATCGTATTGGGCTTGAGCAGATGCCAACGCGTTTTCGGCTCTTTCCAAATCTTCCTGCATTTTTTGACCTGCATTTTCGGAAATGCAGCGTTTGCGGTAATCGCCAAGACTAGCCGCAAGCCGTGTCAGCAGGGTTACTCCCAGCAGGCCTTTCAGGGCAGTGTTGAGCCACATGCCCGTGCCGCTGCGTTCGGCAGCCTGCACGATTTTTTCGCCGTCAAAAAAGAAAAACGGCGCATAATCGAACGGCAGGGCGTAAGTGTTGAGATATTTGTCCAATTCGGCTAAATCGACGGGCAGGTAGCGGTCGTCAACCAACACGTCTGCCCGCGTTTCGGTGCTTTCGCGTTCAAACTGCCTTTTCTCATTGAAATGCCATTTCCGGCGGATTTTCAGGCCGTAAATCTTACCTTGCCGCCGTTGGCGGATTTCAATTTCCAGCTCGATGCGGTATCGGCCGTATTGCGGCGCGGCTTTGTGATGCAACGCAGCCTGCAGAAAATTTGGATAATTGATATCTTTGCTATTCAAGCCTGCCCGCTGCAAATGACTGACCGCATCCGTGTCATATAAGCAAAGGTAAACTGCTTCCAACAAAGTGGTTTTACCGTGCCCGTTCATCGCGCCGATTAAAACAATGTTTTGCCCGTTTTTCGGTTCGGGAAAGGAAAAGGCCGCTTCTTTGTAGGATTTGAAATTAAGCAGTCTGATTGAATGTATCCACATATTCAACCCCAATATTTCTTGTTTTCAAAAACTTCATCGAATGCTTCAGTCATGCCGCGTTTGCGGATCCGTTCCTGTTGCTCGCGCTCCCATGCTGCCAAATCAGCTAGGGCATCGGGCGATACACCATGCTCAGCAGCAATTTTCTTCATCAGGTTTCGGGCATTTTCATCACTCCACAACAGCAAATCAGCCACCTGTTCCCGTGTTTCCGTCTTCATTTTTATTCCTTGAATAAGTGTTAATTAGATCTTCCGTCCAAATCTGTTTAATTAGGTCGATTTCGTCCTGCGAAATCAGTTCTTCGCCGAAAGCAGCTTGCACTTCCAGCAGTTTTACCAGCATTTCCTGCCGCGCCGTTATGGTGAACGGGCCGGGGATGTGTTTGCCGCCTTTGAACGTGAGTTTTCCGTTGCGCCGTTCGGCCTGGCGGTATTCGGGTTTGTTACGGATATCCACTAACCAGTTGCGGTATTCAATTAACGGTGCAAATTCAGTTTTCCCCGCGTCCACAAATCCTTGCAGGCTTCTATCTTTATTGACCACCGTACACGTCCAACAGCCGAAACGGCTAGAGTTGGTGCCGCAACCGGGGGCTTCTTCCTGCGACAGCACAATCGGGCATTCGCCGCCGGCAGCTTCGCGGTAGAGCTTGATTAAATCGCTGTGTGTGCCTCCCCAGGGCGGGTCGTTGGCCACATGTCGTCGGTACTCAAATCGGCAATCGGTCGGTACACCAACGCGTTTTTCAGATCACTGTGCGGGGTCAGATTGCTGTTTTCCAAGTTTTGGTGGCTTTCGATACTTGCCTTGCGGGTGGCAGATTCGTCTTTGCGCACGCCCAGCACGATGATGGCTTTGCCGTTTTCGTTTACTTTTTGCAGAATGTAGCCGCTGGTTGGTTGGATTTTCAGGCGGTCGGTACACCAGCGCATTGAGCGGTTGGGCGTGGGGTAGCCTTTGCCGATGAGTAACGTCCAAAACGTGTCCTGCAATTTCGGCACGGTGATTTCACCGCTGACGGGCAGCCTGAAAATTTCGGCGGCACGCAGAATTTCTGCCAAAGATTGGCGCATGTGTTTCACCACCAACGGGCTTTCCACCAGCGTGTCGTTGGATACGAAGAACACCTGCCGCGTCCGCAGCATCGGCGGCAGCGAAAGTAGCATGTCAAATACTAAATGGGCGACAAGGGTGCTGTCCTTGCCGCCTGAAAAGGTAACAATCCAAGGGTAGTGCTGTGTTTCGCTCAAATATTCTTCAGCGATGTTTTGGCGTATAGCATCGAACGGGTTGGCAGGGTGTATGGGTATTACGGTCATTTTTATACATATTTCTTATTTGCACCTAAAACAGGTGCGTGCGTGATTGTACCTAAAATCGGAGCGCATGGGAAATATTCGTTTGTCGGTACACTCTGCCGAACACACCTATTTGCGACAACTCCTTATCCGCAGAAGATTGGATTTGGGGTTGTCGCAGCGCGCATTGGCGGAACGTATGAATGTGGTGCATTCGTTCGTGGGAAAGGTGGAAACCGGGGACAGGCGGCTGGATATATTTGAATTTATCGAATACTGTCGGGCTTTGGATTGGGATACGTCTGAGGTAGTTCGGGGTTTGCAGGAGGGCTCGGTATGACGGATTTACCGGTCTTGTTGAAATATGCAGAACAATTTCGATGGCTGCATACCAATTTTACTTATGCGCAAAAGCAGTCACCGCACAAATTTATTTTGCTGTACAGCCTGTGTCTTTTATATGCTTCAGGTAGTTTGAGAACAGAGCAGATTAAATTTTCTGACGAATTGTTAATTGAATGGTAGATGGAGACCTTTGCAAAATTCCCCAAAATCCCCTAAATGTCTTGGTGGGAATTTAGGGGATTTTGGGGAATTTTGCAAAGGTCTCGGCCTTTTATTTATAAAACGGATTCAATACCGCATCATTTTGCTGTCCACCTGCATTGCCCATGCATCGATGCCGCCCTGAAGGTTGTACAGGTTTTCAAACCCAGCATCGGCCAAATACATCGCTGTATGCAGGCTGCGGATACCGTGATGGCAATACACCACAAGCGGCACGCCGTCGTCCGGCAGCTCGTTCTGCCGCAGCGGAATCAGATTCATCGGGATATGTACCGCATCGGGCAGCGAACAAATCGCCGCTTCTTCATCCGTACGCACGTCCAACAAACAAAACATCCGTCCTTCGTCCATCCACGCCTTCAATTCCGCCGGCCCAAGTTGCACAATATCCATCGCACCCCCCCAAAAAAAACCAAGCAAAATGCCGTCTGAAGCCCCAAACCCGCTTTCAGACGGCATGACCTGTCAACATCTTAAAAATCGAAACCGCCAAACGGATCGGCATCCTTATCGGTCAAATTGGCCACCAAAGTATCGAACAGTGCCTTCTCTTCAAACGTATCGCCTTGACGCGTAATCAAAAGCGCGCGCTGAACAGGCTTGCGTCCTACGATAACCACCATGCGTCCGCCATCTTTCAACTGTTGTTTCAACACATCAGGCACCATATTGACTGCACCGCCGACATAAACCGCATCAAACGGTGCTCCTGCGGAAGGTTCGGTCAACCCGTTGTTTTGCACATAATCGATATTGTCCAAACCCAAGCCGTCCAACACCGCTTTGGCGCGGTTTTGCTGTTCGGCATCGATGTCGTCCGAAACCACTTTGCCCGCCAATTTTGCCAAAAGCGCGGTCGCATAGCCCGAGCCCGTACCGATTTCCAAAACCGTATCGTTTTTCGTCAGCTTCAAGCCCTGCGCCAGCCGCGCCACGACTTTCGGCTCCAGCATCTTATGCCCGTTGGCAAGCGGCAGTTCCATATCCGCATACGCCAAACCCTGCAAGGCCTCATTGACGAAAAGTTCGCGCGGAATCTCCTCCAATGCGTCCAACACATCAAAATCCAATACATCCCAAGGCCTAACCTGCTGCTCGACCATGTTGAAGCGCGCTTTATCAAAATCCATTTTATGCTCCGTCAAGTACCTGTTTTACTCATGACATACATTATAAAACCTCAATAAGCACATCGCCAATCTTCAGACGGCATTACACAAACCGGAAACGAAATAAATCATTCATATCTGCTCCCGTTATTGCTAAGCCACCGCATATCCACTAAACTGCACGTCAACTTCGCATACACACGGTCAAACAGCAGGGAGCAGACAAGATGTATCACGAAATCGGAATGTGGGATCAGAAATGGGTCATCGGCAACTGGAAAATGAACGGCCGACTCCAAAACAACAATGCACTCATGCACCGCTTCCGCATCATGCCCACCGCCGAACGCGTCCTGATCGGGCTCGCAGCACCGACCGTTTACCTGCTGCAACTGCACAACGCCATGCAGATTGTCCTCAATAACCGTATCCTTACTTGCGCCCAAGATGTCAGCCGCTTCCCCGGCAATGGCGCATATACCGGCGAAGTGTCCGCAGAAATGCTCGCCGATATCGGCACCGACATCGTCCTTATCGGACACTCCGAACGCAGCCTTTATTTTGGCGAGAAAAACGAAATCCAACGCCGCAAAATGGAAAACGTCCTTAACGCCGGACTTATTCCCCTTTTATGCGTCGGCGAAAGCTTGGAAGAACGCGAAGCCGGTAAAGAACACGAAGTCATCGCCCACCAGCTTTCCATCCTGCAAGGTTTGAACACCAAAAACATCGCCGTTGCCTACGAACCGGTATGGGCAATCGGTACCGGCAAAGTCGCCACCGTAGAACAAATTGCCGACATGCATGCATTCATCTACAAAGAAATCTTGTCTTTGTGCGGAAGCGATGTTAAAATCCGCGCTCTTTACGGCGGAAGTGTGAAAGCGGATAACGCAGCCGACATCTTTGCAGTATCTCATGTAGACGGCGCATTGGTTGGCGGCGCGTCATTATCATATGATTCATTTGCCGCCATTATCAACGCAGCACAAGCCTCGTAGAAAAATATGGAAGCTTTTAAAACCCTTATCTGGATTATTAATATTATTTCCGCCTTGGCCGTCATCGTGTTAGTATTGCTGCAGCACGGTAAAGGGGCGGATGCGGGTGCCACCTTCGGGTCAGGCAGCGGCAGCGCGCAAGGCGTATTCGGCTCTGCTGGCAATGCCAACTTCCTCAGTCGTTCAACAGCTATCGCAGCAACTTTTTTCTTTGCAACCTGCATGGCTATGGTGTATATTCACACCCACACGACAAAACATGGTTTGGACTTCAGCAACGTACAACAAACGCAACAGGCTCCCAAACCGGCAGTTCCTGTTAAAAACAATACCGAACCTGCTGCACCTGTTCCTCGGCAGCAGTAAATAAAAGTAATTCAAATGCCGACATGGTGAAATTGGTAGACACGCTATCTTGAGGGGGTAGTGGCCGTAGGCTGTGCGAGTTCAAATCTCGCTGTCGGCACCAACACACAAAAACGCTTAGAAATTCTAGGCGTTTTTTTCGTTTAATCCCGTCTAATACCGTTAACCAAGCCTAATAAATACAAGGCTTTCAGACTGGTTACTATCCTATCATCCTCTTTCTGACTGTCCAACTCCGTCTAATTCATATTAATTGAGGCAACCAAAATTAGGGGGTATGTTTTCGGGGGGATCTAAAAATACCCCCGAAAACATACCCCAGCTATGCCGCTGAACGATCGTCAAATCAAAAACGCCAAACCCGCCGAAAAACCGTTTAAGCTGAATGACGGCAAGGGCTTGTATCTGATAGGGAGAACTGGGCATGACCGAGATAGAGAACGTACTTTTGAGCGCGTTAGAGAACATGGCTTTAAAAGACTAAAATATAAAAAATAAAGCCACAAATTGTCAGAAAGAAAAGTAAAGCTAAACTTTTTATTTTATTTTCTGCTGTATCTTCTTCCCATGGTTTAAATATAAATAGACCAGTTATGAAATCAAATATTGAATGCCAAACCGCTAAAAAAAACTCCATAAGATTTCCTTAAAAATATCCCGCATCATGCAAATGATGCGGGGTGTGGAGATTGTTACACTTGCATTAGTGCAATTGTAACAGGGGAACGCCAACGAGAAATTGCTGTGTTAGTACAAGCACGAGTGGCGAAGTTTTTGTAGATTTCTTTAAGCCATTTAGATATTAGTTGGCCGAGAACAAATTTTCCTACTTTACCAATAAGAATTTGGATTGGGTATCCCATGTACAAAAGGGTTTGGGTTGCAGATAAAGTATGCTGAATGCGTTTTGAACACACTGCAATCTCATTGATATGTCAATACAAACGGCGGGAAGTTATGGCGGTTTGACTTTTCGTATAACGTAAAACGCTTTTAATCGGCAAATATCCAACTGTATCACCGGCAGCAGTCTTCTTTACTGAATGATGTTTTTGAAACAATTGTTTGTCGACAATATATCGAAAGCCTAATCTGTTCAAAGGCGACATGTCATACGGATTTTGCAATGTTCTAAAATATAAGTTTTTCCTGTTGTCGATTTCAGACGGCCTTCCGATTTCTTAGAACTTGGAATCAGGAATTTTGCAGGGGCGTGGGTGGGCGGTTTGGTATTTCTTCTGTCTGCAGGGTGGTCAGTTTTGCAGTCAGGATGTTGAGCAGGATACCGTAGGCAGGCAGGAAGAATAGGGTACAGATGGTGAGTTTGAACAGGTAATCGACAAAAGCGATGCCCTGCCAGTTTGCCGCCATAAATTCATCGCTGCTGGCGTAAAAGGCAACGGCAAAAAACACTAACGTGTCCAGTGCATTGCCGATGACGGTTGATGCGGTCGGGGCAATCCACCACGCTTTCAGACGGCGTAATTTGTTGAACACAAAAATATCAAGGATTTGTCCGAGCGCGTAGGCGGCAAAGCTGGCTAAGGCGATGCGTCCGACAAAGGTATTGAACTCGGACAGCGCGCCCAAGCCTGTCCAACTGCCGTTGTGGAACAAAACGGAAAAGACGTAGGAAAGCAAAAGGGCGGGGAACATCACCCAAAAGATAATCCGCCGTGCCAAGTGCGAACCGAAAATGCGGACGGTCAGGTCGGTGGCGAGGAAGATGAAGGGGAAGGAAAACGCACCCCAGGTGGTGTGGATGCCGAAAATTTGGAAGGGGAACTGCACCAGATAGTTGCTGGCGGCGATGATGAGGATATGGAAAAGCACCAGCCAGAAGAGTGCCTTCTGTTGCTGTGCGGCAGTAAATGCGTACATAAAAATCTTTCGGAAAGGCGTTCAGACGGCATATCGTATCGAAGGAATGCCGTCTGAAATATGGGAAGGATGGTTTATTGTGCGTCGTGCTCAAACAGGCGTTTACGCGCCAATGTTTCGAACTCGGTGCCTGCTTTGCCGTAATTGGCGAAAGGATGAATGGCGATGCCGCCGCGCGGTGTGAACTCGCCGAATACTTCGATGTATTTCGGATCCATCAGGGCAATGAGGTCTTTCATGATGATGTTGACGCAGTCTTCATGAAAATCGCCGTGGTTGCGGAAGCTGAAGAGGTAGAGTTTCAGGGATTTGCTTTCCACCATTTTGATGTGCGGAATGTAGCGGATGTAGATGGTGGCGAAGTCGGGCTGCCCGGTCATGGGGCAGAGGCTGGTGAATTCGGGGCAGACGAATTTGACGAAATAGTCGTTGTCGGGATGTTTGTTGTCGAATGCTTCGAGAATTTCAGGCGCGTAGCCGATCGGATATTGGGTTTTTTGATTGCCCAAAAGCGAGATGCCTTGCAGCTCTTCGTTGTTGCGGGACATAGGGTTTCCTTAGTTTTTTAATGTGGGAGGTTTTCGAACCACGGGCGGCGATTGTAATATAAGTGGCGGTATTTGTGTAGTTTTCTTCAGACGGCATGGTTTGGACGGCGGCGTTTTCCGTGTCATATATAGTGGATTAACTTTAAACCAGTACGGCGTTGCCTCGCCTTAGCTCAAAGAGAACGATTCTCTAAGGTGCTCAAGCACCAAGTGAATCGGTTCCGTACTATTTGTACTGTCTGCGGCTTCGTCGCCTTGTCCTGATTTTTGTTAATCCACTATATAAACGAAATATATTTTCAGTTTTGCCGCCTGAAGCGTTGTTTTTTGAATATTGCATCTAAAATACTGACTTGATTGCGTTATTGCGCGGATATAGAATCTGCCTCCTATTGAAAGAACATTGTTTATATGAAATCAGGAAATTCGGAACCCAATCTTATGGATACGCACACGGACGAAACAAAACTTCAAAACACGCAAGCCAAACGCAAACGCCGCCTGACGGCATTGACGCTGCTGTTCGCGCTTGCCGCCGTAGCCGCCGGGTCGGCGTTTTTTTTATGGTGGCAGCACGAAGAGGAAACGGAAGACGCTTATGTTGTCGGACGCGTGGTTCAGATTACGCCGCAAACGGGCGGTATGGTGCGGAAGGTGTTGCATGATGATACGGATGTTGTGAAGAAAGGCGATGTGTTGGCCGTATTGGACGACGGCAATTATGTGTTGGCGTATGAACGGGCGAAAAACGAGCTGATTCAGGCGGTGCGGCAAAACCGCCAGCAAAATGCCGCCACTTCTCAGGCGGGGGCGCAGGTTGCTTTGCGCCGAGCGGATTTGGCACGTGCGCAGGATGATTTACGCCGCCGGTCTGCTTTAGCGGAATCAGGAGCCGTGTCCGCCGAAGAGCTGGCACATGCCCGTGCGGCAGTGTCTCAGGCTCAGGCGGCAGTTAAGGCGGCTTTGGCGGAAGAATCTTCGGCGCGTGCGGCTTTGGGTGGTCAGGTCGCTTTGCGCGAACAGCCGGCGGTTCAGACGGCAGTCAGCAGGTTGAAAGATGCGTGGTTGAACCTTCAGCGGACGCAAATCCGCGCGCCGGTGGACGGTCAGGTGGCAAAGCGTTCGGTACAGGTTGGACAGCAGGTGGCGGCCGGTGCGCCGCTGATGGCGGTGGTGCCGTTGTCGGATGTGTGGGTTGATGCCAATTTTAAAGAGACGCAGTTGCGGCATATGAAAATCGGACAGCCTGCCGAGCTGGTGTCCGATTTATACGGTAAACAAATTGTTTATCGCGGCAGGGTGGCAGGGTTTTCGGCAGGTACGGGCAGCGCGTTTTCGCTGATTCCGGCGCAAAATGCCACGGGTAACTGGATTAAAGTGGTGCAGCGTGTCCCTGTCCGTATCGAATTGAACCGTGAAGATGTGGACAGGCATCCGTTGCGCATCGGTTTGTCGATGACGGTAAAAGTGGATACTTCCGCCGCAGGCGCGCCTATTTCAAAAACGCCGGATGCCGTGTTGCCGGAAACTGAAGGCACGGATTGGTCGGAAGCTGACAGACTGGTGGACGAAATTCTTGAGCAATACGCGCATTGATGCCGTCTGAAACGGAGAACGCAATGGATTATCCACCGCTTAAAGGTGCGGCATTGGCATGGATTACGCTGTCTTTGGGGCTTGCCGTATTTATGGAAGTTTTAGATACGACTATCGCCAATGTCGCCGTTCCCGTTATCGCCGGCAACCTCGGTGCGGCAACCACTCAGGGGACGTGGGTCATTACTTCTTTTGCTGTGGCAAACGCCGTTTCCGTGCCGTTAACGGGATTTTTGGCAAAACGTATCGGCGAGGTCAAATTGTTTACCGCCGCCGCCGTCGGTTTCGTCGTCACATCGTGGCTGTGCGGCATTGCGCCCAACCTTCAGTCGCTGGTTGTTTTCCGCATTTTGCAGGGCTTTATCGCCGGGCCGCTGATTCCCTTGTCGCAAAGCCTGTTAATGGCATCCTATCCGCCCGCAAAACGGACGCTGGCACTGGCATTGTGGGCAATGACCGTCGTTGTCGCCCCTGTTCTCGGGCCGATACTCGGCGGCTGGATTTCCGGAAACTGGCATTGGGGTTGGATTTTCTTCATTAATATCCCCATCGGTATCATATCGGCATGGATTACATGGAAACATTTGAAATGTCGGGAAACGGAAACCGTTAAAATGCCGACCGACTATGTCGGGCTTACATTGATGGTAGTCGGTATCGGCGCGTTACAGATGATGCTGGACAGGGGGAAGGAACTCGACTGGTTCGCCTCTGGAGAAATCATTACCTTGGGCGTAGTCGCACTGGTGTGCTTGTCGTATTTTATTGTTTGGGAATTGGGAGAAAAATATCCGATTGTCGATTTATCGCTGTTTAAAGATCGGAATTTTACCGTTGGCGTAATTGCCACATCATTGGGTTTTATGGTGTATATGGGGACGCTGACCCTGCTGCCGTTAGTGTTGCAGACCAACCTGGGCTATACCTCCACGTGGGCAGGGCTTGCCGCCGCGCCCGTCGGCATCCTGCCTGTTTTCCTGTCACCCATTATCGGCAGATTCGGCAACAAGGCCGATATGCGCCTGCTCGTAACTGCCAGCTTCCTGACCTTTGCCTTTACTTTCTATTGGCGTACGGATTTTTATGCCGATATGGATATTGGCAACGTCATTTGGCCTCAGTTTTGGCAAGGTGTCGGTGTCGCCATGTTTTTTCTGCCGCTGACGACCATCACCTTGTCACACATGAAGGGAGGGCAGATTGCCGCTGCCAGCAGCTTGTCGAATTTCTTGCGCGTGCTTATGGGCGGTGTCGGCGTATCATTCGTCAGTACCCTGTGGGAACGGCGTGAAGCGTTGCACCATACACGCTTTGCCGAACACATCACGCCCTATTCCGCGACATTGCATGAAACGGCCGCTCATTTGTCCCAGCACGGCGTTTCCGACATTCAAACCGCAGGTATTATCAACAATACCATTACCCAGCAGGGTTTCATTATCGGCTCGAACGAAATCTTTATGGCAGGCAGCTTGTTATTCATTATCATGATACCCGTCATATGGCTGGCAAAACCGCCGTTCCACAATAATGGAGGGGGAGGGCATTAATACTCCCTGCCTCGACTAAAATGCCGTCTGAAAACATATGTGGAAACATGTTCGGACAGTATTTAGAATGCAGGCATCTGTGAAATCCGCTATAATCGCATTCCGTCTGTTTCGTATCGGCAAACGTTTCCCGAATGCAACAATCGGCAGGATAATTCGCGTAAAACAGCCGTTTTTCTCTAAAACACTTGAACTAACACTGTTTTTCGTGGTATAAATCACGTTTTACTATTTTAGAAGTTTGGAGACTGACCATGGCACGAGTTTGCAAAGTGACCGGTAAGCGCCCGATGTCTGGCAACAACGTATCACACGCCAACAACAAAACCAAACGTCGTTTTTTGCCTAACTTGCAATCACGTCGTTTTTGGGTAGAAAGTGAAAACCGCTGGGTTCGCCTGCGCGTTTCTAACGCCGCTCTGCGTACCATCGACAAAGTAGGCATTGATGTCGTATTGGCTGATTTGCGTGCTCGCGGTGAAGCTTAATTTAAACCCTTAGTTAAGGATTACTGCAATGCGCGATAAAATCAAACTGGAATCCAGTGCAGGTACTGGTCATTTCTATACCACTACCAAAAACAAACGCACTATGCCCGGCAAATTGGAAATTAAAAAATTTGACCCAGTTGCCCGCAAACACGTAGTGTATAAAGAAACTAAACTGAAATAATTTCCGTTTGGCAAACAAAGCCTCCGATTGTTCGGAGGCTTTGTTTTTAAGTATTGTAAATTTCTTATTTTCAGTCGGTGTCAGATGATATTGTGTAATCAGTCAATTTATACAGGGTAATGGATTTGTCTGTCGAACTTGAACGGCAATATAGCAGGTAGTCAAATAAAATGCCGTCTGAACATGTTTCAGACGGCATTTTTTATATGATTTTAACCGGTCAGTTGTTTGGTGATCAATTTCTTCAGCGGCGGGAAATTGTTGCTGGCACGCAATACCAAGCCGCGCAACAGTTTTGCCGGTGCGGTCTCATTGGTAAACAGTTTCAGCATCATATTGGTTCCGTGATAAAGCGGCTGGGCGTGCAGCATATGTTTGCTGCTGTATTTTTCCAACAAGGAAGCCGAGCCGATGTCCTGACCGCGCTGTTCGGCTTCGAGTATCAGTTTGGCCAGAATATCTGCGCTGGACAGACCCAAGTTGAAACCGTGTGCGGTAACGGGGTGCATACCGACGGCGGCATCGCCAATCAGCGCGCTGCGTTTGCCGTAGAAACGTTTGGCAATCATGCCGACAAGGGGGTAATGGTGGATGCTGCTGACCAGTTCCATGTCGCCAAGCCTACCCTTGAGTTGTTCTTTTACGCTTGCGGCCAATTCTTCAGGCGAAAGGTTTTGAACGCTGTTGATTTTATCGGTATCGACGGTAATGACGGTATTGGTCAGGTGCTCTTCCAGTGGCAGCAGTGCGATGGTGCGTCCGTAATGGAAGCATTCGTAAGCGGTATGCTGGTTGGAAAGAGTATGTTTCATGCGGCAGACGAACATGGTTCGGCTGTAGTCGTGCATATCTGAAGAAATGCCGAGTTGTCGGCGGGTTTGTGAGAAACGGCTGTCTGCTGCTAAAAGGAGACGCGCGGTCAGAATGTCTCCGTTTTCCAAAAAGACTTGCGCTTCATTATCAGATGTTTTGACTTCTTTAACGGCCGTATCGGTCAGAATGGTAATGTTGTCGAGTTGGGATACGACTTCGTAGGCGGCGCGTCGGATATTGTGGTTGGAAATCAAATAACCCAAACAGTCGGCAGGTTCGCCGCGCGCTTCAGTCGGTTGGGGAAAGTGGAGCTGGTAGTCGGAACGTCCGTTCAGTACTTTGGCATCGCGCAAAGGGTAGATTTCGTTTTCGGGAATTTTGTCCCACATACCCAGACGCTGCATGATTTCGCGGGAAAAATGGGTCAGGGCGATTTCGCGTCCGTCATATGGAGGATTTTGCAGAACAGTCAGTGGGCTGCGTTCGATCAGGGTAACTTTCAAACCGCTGCCGGCAAGTTCGGCTGCAAAACTTAAACCCGTCGGACCTGCGCCGACGACGAGGATGTCACTGTGTAAACTCATAAAATATCCTTTGCATAGGCGGATGCCGATGACTTCAGACGGCATTTGTAAGGGTTTGAATGCCGTTTGAACTATCTGTAACAGATAGGCGATTATATCAAAACCCACTGTTGAAGAAATATGCAGGGGAGGGTGTATGCGGATTTTTACTTTCAGCTTAATGTGTATCAAATCGGGTGTGGGGTATGTATAGTGGATTAAATTTAAACCAGTACGGCGTTGCCTCGCCTTGCCGTACTATTTGTACTGTCTGCGGCTTCGTCGCCTTGTCCTGATTTTTGTTAATCCACTATAAAAAGCCGCATCGTGAAAAGATGCGGCTTCAGGTATCGGTTGGATTATTCTTCAGAACCGGTGTAAGGACGGATGCTGACAGTTTTACGGTTCAGCGCGCCTTTGGTTTTGAATTCGACATAACCGTCAACTTTGGCGAACAAAGTGTGGTCTTTGCCCATGCCTACGTTGTCGCCTGCGTGGAATTTGGTACCGCGTTGGCGTACGATGATGGAACCTGCGGGAATCAGCTCGTTGCCGTAGGCTTTAACGCCCAAGCGTTTGGCTTCTGAATCGCGACCGTTGCGGGTGCTGCCGCCTGCTTTTTTACTTGCCATTTGTAATGCTCCTAAGTTTTAAGGTTAGGCGATTGCCACGATTTCGATTTGGGTGAAATTTTGGCGGTGGCCTTGGCGTTTTTGGTAGTGTTTGCGGCGGCGCATTTTGAAGATGCGGACTTTTTCGCCACGACCGTGTGCCACTACTTTAGCCGTTACTTTTGCACCTTCGATAAAAGGTGCGCCAACTTTTACAGATTCGCCGTCAGCAATCATCAAAACTTCGGTCAGTTCGATTTGGCTGTCGAGTTCGGCTGGTATCTGTTCTACTTTCAATTTTTCGCCAACGGAAACTTTATACTGTTTGCCGCCGGTTTTTACGACCGCGTACATACTCAACTCCATAAGGGTTATGGTTAATATCCGCACACCATTGTGCGAAATTCGGCATTGTATTGTTATTTGCCTGTTTTGTCAAAGTTTGCGCGGTTCGGATAACCATATGCCGTCTGAAAAGATGTACCCTGATGGCTTTGCTGATATAATTGCCCGCTATTTGAATCAGCTTTCAAGCGGTATCTGCCGTTTGACGGAAACGTAAACCTGAGAGTCTGCCATGCTCGAGAATCTGCCCTATTTCCAGCGACATCTGCCTGAAGACCTTGCCAAAGTCAATGAAGTCATCAACCGTGCGGTGCAATCCGATGTCGCACTGATTTCGCAAATCGGTACATATATCATCAGCGCGGGCGGCAAACGTCTGCGTCCGATTATGACGATTTTGGCGGGTAAGGCGGTCGGTTATGATGACGAGAAACTGTATTCGCTGGCGGCGATGGTCGAGTTTATCCACACTTCCACCCTCCTGCACGACGATGTCGTCGATGAAAGCGATTTGCGCCGTGGGCGGGCAACGGCAAACAATCTGTTCGGCAATGCGGCGGCAGTGTTGGTTGGCGACTTTTTATACACGCGCGCCTTTCAACTGATGGTTGCCTCGGGCAGTATGCGCGTTTTGGAAGTGATGGCGGATGCAACCAACATCATTGCCGAGGGCGAAGTCATGCAGCTGATGAACATCGGCAATACGGACATTACCGAAGAACAATATATCCAAGTCATCCAATACAAAACAGCCAAACTGTTTGAAGCTGCCGCTCAAGTCGGCGCAATTTTGGGCAAGGCTTCCCCCGAACACGAACAGGCCTTGAAAGACTACGGTATGTACGTCGGTACGGCATTCCAAATTATTGACGATGTGCTGGATTATTCGGGGGAAACCGAAGAAACCGGCAAAAACGTCGGCGACGACTTGGCGGAGGGGAAACCGACCCTGCCTTTGATTTATTTGATGAGGCAAGGTTCCGAACAGGTGGCAAATGATGTGCGTACTGTTTTAGAAAATGCAGATCGCAGCTATTTTGAGAAAATCCACGATTATGTCGTTCGTTCGGATGCTTTGGCATATTCGATAGGCGAGGCGCGCAAAGCAGTCGATTGTGCCGTTGCCGCCTTGGATGCTTTGCCCGACAGTGAAGTGAAGGATGCCATGATTCAGCTGGCGAAGGAATCTTTGGTCAGGGTGTCTTGAGGCGATGAATGTCAGTTTTGTTTCCCTGTTTCTGGTTGCGATGATTTTTTTGGGGGTAATCAGCCAAAACAATTCGATTACCGTCTCGGCAACCATATTGCTGCTGATGCAGCAGACGGCATTGGTGCAGTTTGTTCCTCTGATTGAAAAACACGGTTTGAATATCGGCATCATTATATTGACCGTGTCCGTTTTGAGCCCTTTGGTTTCAGGCAGAATTCAGATACCGCCTGCCGCCGGATTTCTCAACCTTAAAATGGCGGCAGCCGTCGCCATCGGTATTTTTGTAGCGTGGATTGCCGGGCGCGGCGTACCTTTAATGGGTCAGCAGCCTGTTTTAATTACAGGGCTGTTAATCGGGACGGTCATCGGGGTGACATTTATGGGCGGTATCCCTGTCGGGCCGTTAATTGCGGCTGGTATCTTGTCTTTTGTCGTCGGAAAGGGTTAAAATCTCCATCTTCATTTTGGCTCGCCATAGTTCAACGGATAGAACGTATGCCTCCTAAGCGTAAAATACAGGTTCGATTCCTGTTGGCGAGGCAGAAGCCCTAAAAACGGGGTTTCAAACCGATGCAATGCGTAATAATCGGCGATAGCAAACCAAAGTAAAACAAGCCTTTCGATAAAATGAAAGGCTTTTTGCGTTGTACGGGAACTTTTTTGCCGGGAAACGGGGGTGTTTTTGGGGCGCATTTTTTAATGCGGATGATATGGCAGAAGAAAATATTAATTTTGATGACGACATCAAAAAAGCCCCTTTCACTTGGCCGTCAGAGGGGTTTGTTAAGAAAAGCAATGCACCCTTTGACGGGACGCAATATATTAAGGAAGGAAAGGCGTATGCCGCCCGTTTTCCGGGATATATGGAAATATGCCGAATTTGCAAGGCGGTTGTTTTTTTGATAATCTGTTCGCCGATAATATTCAATGACAAAAGTTATATTGGTATAACAATGAATGAATTTGGGGAAAAGGCTGTATGAGCGTAGGTTTGCTGAGAACCTTGGTTCAAAACCAAGTGGTTACTGTCGAACAGGCCGAACACTATTATAAGGAGTCGCAGGCAGGTAAAGAAGTGTTGCCGATGCTGTTTTCAGACGGCGTCATTTCGCCTAAATCCCTTGCGGCACTGATTGCGAGGGTGTTCAGTTATTCGGTTCTTGATTTGCGTCATTATCCGCGCCACAGGGTGCTGATGGGGGTGTTGACTGAGGAACAGATGGTGGAGTTCCGTTGTGTGCCGATTTTCCGCCGGGACGACAAGGTATTTTTTGCGGTTTCTGACCCGACACAGATGCCTCAGATTCAGAAGACTGTTTTTGCGTCAGGGATTTCGGTTGAGTTGGTGATTGTTGAAGACGATCAGCTGGCCGGGCTGTTAGAGTGGGTGGGTTCGCGCTCGACTGCGTTGCTTCAGGAAATCAGTGCGGAACAGGAAGAGCAGGAAAGCCATACTCTGTATATTGATAATGAAGAGGCGGAAGACGGTCCTGTACCGAGGTTTATCCATAAAACTTTGTCGGATGCTTTGCGCAGTGGGGCATCTGATATTCATTTTGAGTTTTACGAACATAATGCGCGTATCCGGTTCCGTGTGGACGGGCAGCTTCGCGAGGTAGTCCAGCCCCCGGTTGCGGTAAGGGGACAGCTTGCTTCTCGGATTAAGGTGATGTCGCGTTTGGACATTTCCGAAAAACGGATACCCCAGGACGGCAGGATGCAATTGACCTTCCAAAAGGGTGGTAAGCCTGTCGATTTCCGTGTCAGTACTTTGCCGACGCTGTTTGGTGAAAAGGTTGTGATGCGGATTTTGAATTCTGATGCGGCTTCTTTGAATATCGATCAACTTGGTTTCGAACCGTTTCAGAAGAAATTGCTGTTGGATGCCATCCACCGTCCTTACGGCATGGTGTTGGTAACCGGTCCGACAGGTTCGGGAAAGACTGTGTCGCTCTATACCTGTTTGAATATTTTGAATACGGAGTCGGTAAATATTGCAACGGCGGAAGACCCTGCCGAGATTAACCTGCCGGGCATCAATCAGGTTAACGTCAATGATAAGCAGGGTCTGACTTTTGCCGCTGCTTTGAAGTCTTTCCTGCGTCAGGATCCGGACATCATTATGGTCGGTGAGATTCGTGATTTGGAAACTGCCGATATTGCGATTAAGGCGGCACAAACAGGGCATATGGTGTTTTCCACCCTGCACACCAATAATGCGCCGGCAACGTTGTCGCGTATGCTGAATATGGGTGTCGCGCCGTTTAATATTGCCAGTTCGGTCAGCCTGATTATGGCGCAGCGTCTTTTACGCAGGCTGTGTTCGAGCTGCAAACAAGAAGTGGAACGTCCGTCTGCCTCTGCTTTGAAGGAAGTCGGTTTCACCGATGAGGATCTTGCAAAAGATTGGAAACTTTACCGCGCCGTCGGTTGCGACCGTTGCCGGGGGCAGGGTTATAAGGGGCGTGCCGGTGTTTATGAGGTTATGCCTATCAGCGAGGAAATGCAGCGTGTCATTATGAACCATGGTACGGAAGTGGATATTATGGATGTTGCTTATAAGGAAGGTATGGTTGATTTGCGCCGTTCCGGTTTGTTGAAAGTTATGCAGGGTATTACTTCGTTGGAAGAGGTAACGGCAAATACTAACGATTAGGTTTAAGAATGAAAATGCCGTCTGAAACATGTTTGTTTCAGACGGCATTTATTTTGAGCAGTAGAGGGGGCGGTCAGGCGGATTTTTTAAAATCAGCGGTATATACACTCAAATTCGGATATTTCCAATAAACCTTCTTCTTGGGCTGTAACCGTATATTCCTCATCTGCCCATCCGCCCAAGTCGATCAGTTTGCAGCGTTGCGAACAGAAGGGGCGGAACGTGTTTTCCGGTTTCCATACTACTGCCGTTTGACAGGTCGGACATTTGACTTGAAGGCGTGTTTGCCGCGACTCAGCCATTGTGTTTTCCTTGTGTTGGTTTTAAGGCGAAAATCCCTGAATAAAACGCGTGCAGGCGCATTGTTTTCTCACGCAGGCTTTTGAGGCTGCCGTCATTAAGCAGCACATCGTCTGCAAGCAGCAGGCGTTCGGATTCGGATGCCTGATGGCTGATGACGGCAGCCACCTCGCCGCGCGTCAGCCCGCTGCGGGCCATCACCCTGCCGATACGTTTTTCCACAGGGGCACTTATTGTCAGCACGCGCTGTATCAATTTCATGAATTGACGTTTTTCTGTCAGCAGTGGGATTTCGATAATGCCGTAGGGTGCGTCGTTAAATGTTTCTTGCTGTTTTTTGATTTCTGAGAAAATCAGCGGCAACATCACGGATTCGAGCAAGGCTTTTCGCGATGGGGAGGCAAAGACTTCTTTACGCAATATGTCGCGCTGCAACAAACCCTGTGTGTCGAAAACGGTGTCGCCGAACAGCCGCCTGATTTCCGGCAGGGCGATGCCGTCTGAAGCCGTCAGCGAGTGCGCCGCCGCGTCCGCATCGATGCGCGGCACGCCCAAATCGGCAAAACATTGCGCGGCTGCCGATTTGCCGCTGCCGATTCCTCCGGTCAGTCCGACCCATACCGTCATCTTACAGCACCGGATGGGTCAGCCACCAGTTGACCGCCCGCCATACGGAATCGTTTGCCGTAAAAATTATCCATCCCGAAACTGTCAGTGCGGGGCCGAAGGCAAAATGCTGCCCCTTGGCGACGCGCATAACGATTGCCGCGACCAAACCGATCAGCGAGGAAACAAAAATCAGCACGGGCAATGCGGATATGCCGAGCCACGCGCCCAATGCGGCAATCAGTTTGAAATCTCCGTTGCCCATACCGGTTTTTCCTGTGAGCAGTTTATACACCGCACATAAGAGCCATAATGAACCATAGCCGGCAACCGCACCTAAAACGGCAGACTGCAAAGGCACGAAGCCGCCGTCCAAATTAAATATCAGCCCCAGCCAAATCAAGGGCAGTGTCATCGAGTCGGGCAGGTATTGGGTGTCCGCATCGATAAAGGTCAGGGAAATCAGAAACGCAGTCAGTATCAAACCGCCCAATGTAATCCAAGACCAGCCGTATTGCCAGGCAACCAGCCCGAACAATACACCGGTCAGCAGCTCGATAGAGGGGTAGCGTATGCTGATTTTGGTTTGGCAGGAGGCGCATTTGCCGTGCAGGAGCAGGTAGCTGACAATCGGGATGTTCTGCCACGCGCGTATCGGCACGCGGCATTTGGGGCAGCAGGAATCCGGTTTCATCAGGTTGAAGGTACGGCTTTCCTCTTCGGTCAGCGGCAGGTTTAAATGTTCTTTGGCAAATACCGTCCAGCCGCGTTCCATTATGACCGGCACGCGGTAAATGACGACGTTTAAGAAACTTCCGACCAATAAACCGAAAACTGCTGCCAAAGGCACGGCAAACGGCGACAATACAGACAAATCAGACATATTTTGTTCTCAATGTATTCAAAACAAAAACAAACCGGCGCAGAGCGAATCCGCGCCGGATCTGTGCGGCAAATCAGCCGACCACGTTACCCAAGTTGAACAGCGGCAGATACATCGCTACCAGAAGCGTACCGATGATCAGACCCAAAACCACGATGATAATCGGTTCCATCATGGCGGACAGTCGGCCGACCGCATTATCCACCTCGTCTTCATAAAACTCGGCAGCTTTGTTGAGCATGTCGTCTAAAGAACCCGATTCCTCGCCGATGGAGGACATCTGTACCATCATATTGGGGAAAAGTTCCGTCGCACGCATTCCTGAGGTCATGGACAGACCTTGAATTACTCGAGTACGGATTTCTTGGGTGGCTTCTTCGTAAATCAGGTTGCCCGCCGCACCTGCAGTCGAATTCAATACATCGACCAGCGGTACGCCTGCTGCAAACAGTGTTGCCGTCGTCCTGCCCCAGCGTGCAATAGTTGCTTTTTGTACAATGTTGCCAAAAATAGGCATACGTAGCAGAAAGGCATCCATACGGCGTTGGATTTTGGGTGAACGCTCTTTAAGTTTGAGGAAGCCGTATATCGAGCAGCCAAGCGCAATCAGAATTATCCAGCCGTATGCGACAAAAAACTCGGAAATATCCATGACGGTCTGAGTCAGCGCGGGCAGTTCGGCACCCATATTGGAATAAACTTCTTTAAACGCCGGCAGTACGAAGATCATCATCACAAATACCAAGCCGATGGCGACGGCGATTACCGATATCGGATAAGTCAGCGCAGTTTTTACTTTTTTACGGATGGCCTGGGTTTTTTCCTTGTAAACTGCCAATTTGTCCAACAGGCTTTCTAACACGCCGCCCGTTTCGCCCGCCGCAACCAGGTTGCAGTAGAAGCGGTCAAAGTATTTGGGATAGCGTGAGAACGCGCGACTCAGGGTGGTGCCCTGTTCTACTTCACTACGGATTTCCACCAACATTTCCGTCATGGACGGGTTGGCATGACCGCGCGCCACAATCTCAAATGCCTGCATCAGCGGCAGGCCCGCTTTCATCATAGTTGCCAACTGGCGTGTGAAGACGGTAATGTCTTCTTGTGTAATTTTGCGTTTTGAAGTTGTTTTTACACGGCTAATCTGTAACGGGCGGATGCCGCGTTTTGCCAGTTTCTTGCGTGCCTCTTCTTCGGTAAACGCAGATACTTCACCGTTGACTATTTTGTCGGAGGCAGAATGCCTGCCTTCAAAGATAAAGCGTTTTTCTTTCTTTGAAAATAAAGAAAGTCCTCCGTTTTTAGCCATATCCCAGTCCCGTAAAATAATTGGAATAAATAAATATAAGAAATACCGTTAAAACAATAAGATCGGTATTTTACCGATTAAATGTAATCACTAAGTATGCCCATATGCGGCCGGCAAATGGAGCGCACCTGGGCGTAATTATACCTTATTAAACGGTTGTCTGGCATCTATGCGCACGCAATAAATCTTGTAGGATATTGTTGTGGGTTAAATTCCGGCAGGAGGGTATTTCGCTATATGGAAATAAGGTGTTATTGAATGCGGATGGCGGTATGTCGGAGATTCGCCAAAGCGGCTTTCGTTTGTTACACTGCATCCTGTTATATTTTTAATCCGAATCTAGAATCAAGGAAAATCATGGATGCTTTTACCCAGGCGTGGCGGGAGCTTGAACAACATTGTCAGGATACGCGACATATTCTTTTGCGCGACCGCTTTGCCTGCGAACCGGACCGCTTTGACCGTATGCACGAACGGCTGGGCGGTATGTTGTTCGATTACAGCAAGAACCGGCTTGGGGAAGATACGCTTCAACTGCTCTGTAACCTTGCAGATGCGGCAGGGCTCGGACGGAAAATGCATGATTTGCGGACGGGTGCGAAGGTCAACAACAGCGAGGGGCGTGCTGCGCTGCATACGGCTTTGCGCCTGCCCGACGGTGCGGATGCCGTTTATGTGGACGGCAGGGACGTGTTGCCCGAAATCCGCCGCGAACTTGACCGTGCTTTGGATTTTGCACGCGGTTTGGACGACGGTTCGTACAAGGGGGCGACGGGCAGGCGGATTACGGATTTTGTCCACATCGGCATAGGCGGATCCGACCTCGGGCCGGCAATGTGCGTTCAGGCACTCGAGCCGTTCAGACGGCATATCGCCGTCCATTTTGCTGCCAACGCCGACCCTGCCTGCCTGGATGCGGTTTTATGCCGTCTGAACCCCGAAACAACGATGTTTTGCGTTGCCAGCAAGTCCTTTAAAACACCGGAAACCCTGCTCAATGCACAGGCGGTCAAGGCGTGGTATCGCGGTGCGGGGTTCTCGGAATCCGAAACGGCGCGCCATTTTTGCGCGGTGTCTGCCGATACGGAAGCGGCGCAAAGTTTCGGCATTGCGGCGGAACGCGTGTTTGCGATGTACGACTGGGTGGGCGGACGCTATTCCGTCTGGTCGCCTGTCGGGCTTCCTGTGATGGTCGCTGTCGGCGGGGCGTGTTTCAGTGAGCTGTTGGCGGGTGCGTACGCGATGGACAGGCATTTTTTCAGTACGCCGACGCGTCATAATATCCCCGTTTTAATGGCACTGATTGCCGTGTGGTATAACAATTTCCAGCACGCGGATGGGCAGACTGCCGTTCCGTACAGCCACAACCTGCGCCTGCTGCCGGCGTGGCTGAACCAGCTCGATATGGAGAGTTTGGGCAAAAGCCGCGCTTCAGACGGCAGTCTCGCCGCGTGCAAAACGGGCGGCATCGTGTTCGGCGGTGAAGGGGTCAACTGCCAGCACGCCTATTTCCAACTGCTCCACCAAGGCACGCGCCTGATTCCCTGCGACTTTATTGTCCCGATGACGGCGCAGGGCGTGGAGGACGGACGCAGCCGTTTTACTGTTGCCAACGCCTTTGCCCAAGCGGAAGCCTTGATGAAGGGCAAAACCTTGGACGAAGCACGCGCCGAACTGGCAGATTTGCCCGAAGCGGAACGCGAACGCCTCGCGCTGCACAAAGAGTTCCCCGGCAACCGCCCCAGCAACAGCATCCTGCTCGACCGCCTCACGCCCTACAATCTGGGTATGCTGATGGCGGCTTACGAGCACAAAACTTTTGTACAAGGTGTAATCTGGAACATCAATCCCTTTGATCAGTGGGGGGTTGAGTACGGCAAACAGTTGGCAAAAACCATCATCGGCGAACTGGAAGGCGGCACGTCCGTACACGATGCCTCGACCGAAGGGCTGATGGCGTTTTACCGCGAATGCCGTCTGAAAGGCGGCGGCGCGGTATAAAGGCACTGCCGTTGTTCTGTATTGATTCGGGCGTGGGAAAAAGCAATGCCCGCCGCCCGCCCGATTCCGAAACGCCGGCATCCGGCAAACCCACAGCGCGGCTGACGGGCGGGTGTTTGTATGGCACAATAGCACGTTTGTTCCAACCGCCATGCCGTCTGAACAATACCGGCAAGCGTCCCGAAATATCTCGAACCAAGGAAACATTATGTCTTTGCAAAACATCATCGAAACCGCCTTTGAAAACCGCGCGGACATCACCCCGACCACCGTTACTCCCGAAGTTAAAGAAGCCGTGTTGGAAACCATCCGCCAACTCGATTCAGGCAAATTGCGCGTCGCCGAACGCTTGGGCGTGGGCGAGTGGAAAGTCAACGAATGGGCGAAAAAAGCGGTATTGCTGTCTTTCCGTATTCAGGACAATGAAATCCTCAACGACGGCGTGAACAAATACTTCGACAAAGTGCCGACCAAGTTTGCCGACTGGTCTGAAGACGAATTCCGCAGCGCAGGTTTCCGCGCCGTTCCGGGTGCGGTTGCCCGTCGCGGCAGCTTTGTGGCGAAAAATGTCGTGTTGATGCCGTCTTACGTCAACATCGGCGCATACGTTGACGAAGGTGCGATGGTCGATACTTGGGCAACCGTCGGCTCTTGCGCGCAAATCGGCAAAAATGTCCACTTGAGCGGCGGTGTCGGCATCGGCGGTGTACTCGAACCCCTGCAGGCCGCACCCACCATCATTGAAGACAACTGCTTCATCGGTGCGCGTTCTGAAATCGTTGAGGGCGTGATTGTCGAAGAAGGCAGCGTGATTTCGATGGGCGTGTTCATCGGTCAATCCACCAAAATCTTCGACCGCACCACCGGCGAAATCTACCAAGGCCGCGTACCGGCAGGTTCGGTTGTCGTATCCGGCAGCATGCCTTCCAAAGACGGCAGCCACAGCCTTTACTGCGCCGTCATCGTCAAACGCGTGGATGCGCAAACCCGTGCGAAAACCAGCGTGAACGAATTGTTGCGCGGCATCTGATGCCTTAAACCGTATTTGAAACGTCCAATGCCGTCTGAAATCCGCTTCAGACGGCATTGCCGTTTGCACGCTGCAACGTGAAAACACAGAAACAGGGACAATTTGCTATAATCAACGGTTTAGAACGAACCGAACACTATTTGAAGGATACAAAATGGGTTTTCTGCAAGGCAAAAAAATTCTGATTACCGGCATGATTTCCGAGCGTTCCATCGCTTACGGCATCGCCAAAGCCTGCCGCGAACAAGGCGCGGAACTGGCGTTTACCTACGTTGTGGACAAACTGGAAGAGCGCGTCCGCAAAATGGCGGCGGAATTGGATTCCGAACTCGTATTCCGCTGCGATGTTGCCAGCGATGACGAAATCAACCAAGTGTTCGCCGACTTGGGCAAACATTGGGACGGCTTGGACGGTTTGGTGCATTCCATCGGCTTCGCGCCGAAAGAAGCCTTGAGCGGCGACTTCCTCGACAGCATCAGCCGCGAAGCGTTCAACACCGCACACGAAATTTCCGCATACAGCCTGCCTGCGCTGGCAAAAGCCGCCCGTCCGATGATGCGCGGCAGAAACTCCGCCATCGTCGCCCTGAGCTACTTGGGCGCGGTACGCGCGATTCCGAACTACAACGTGATGGGTATGGCAAAAGCCAGCCTTGAGGCAGGCATCCGCTTTACCGCCGCCTGTTTGGGTAAAGAAGGCATCCGCTGCAACGGCATTTCCGCAGGCCCGATCAAAACGCTTGCCGCCTCCGGCATCGCCGATTTCGGCAAACTCTTGGGACACGTCGCCGCCCACAATCCGCTCCGCCGCAACGTTACCATCGAAGAAGTCGGCAATACCGCCGCCTTCCTGCTGTCCGACCTGTCGTCCGGCATTACCGGCGAAATCACTTATGTTGACGGCGGTTACAGCATTAATGCCTTGAGTACCGAGGGATAATCCGCCGTTTTCAAATCCGTGCGCCGTCCGTACCGCGTATCGGTTTCGGGCGGCGTTTTGCCGTCTGAAGCGTATTTCCAGAGAAATGCCCGACTTGCGGCAGGCGGGATGGGAAATGCGGACGCTTGTTTTAACCGATTGCCTTTGTGCCGACTTGAGGCAGGCGTGGCGGAAACGGTCCGAACGCGAAAATGCCGTCTGAAACGCCAAACGGGTTTCAGACGGCATTTTTTTGTTTAAAGCATCAGCACACTTCAACCAGCCAGCCGTATTTGTCTTCCGCCAAACCATACTGGATGTCGGTAATCGCCTTACGGATGGCATAGCCGCGTTCTTGGCTTTTCACTTCGATTTCTTTGCTGCCGATGACGAAGGAAGTAACGGGCGAGATGACGGCTGCCGTACCGGTCAAAATGGCTTCCGCACCGTTTTCCACCGCAGCTTTCAGTTCATCAACCGTGAAATTACGTTCGCTGACGGTATAGCCCAAATCTTTGGCAACCGTCAGTACGGAATCGCGGGTAACGCCGTGCAAAAACTCGTCAGTCAGCGGTTTGGTAATGATTTCATCGCCGTTAATCAAGATAAAGTTGGACGCGCCGGTTTCTTGTACGTCGCCGTTCGGGCAGAACAGAACCTGATTTGCGCCGTATTCGGCTTTCGCCTTCAGCACCCAGTGCATGGCGGAAGCGTAGTTGCCGCCGCATTTGACGCGGCCCATATGCGGAGCGCAGCGGATGTGTTCGGTTTCCACCAAGATTTTAACGGGCGAGCCGACTTTGAAATAGTCGCCGACGGGGGAAGCCAAAATATACAGCAGGGCGGTTTCGGAAGGAGAACCGGCCTTGCCGATAACGGGATCGGTACCGATTAAGGTCGGGCGCAGGTACAGCGCGGCAGGTGCATCGGGAATCTCGTCTGCCGCACGTTTGACTAATTCGATTAGTGCGTCGAGATAAGCTTGGGTTTCGGGGCGCGGCAGGTGCAAAATGTCCGCACTTTGCTGCATGCGCGCGATATTGGCAGTCGGACGGAACAGCACGATTTTGCCGTCTGCCTGACGGAAGGCCTTCAAACCTTCAAAGCATTCGCTGCCGTAGTGCAGGGCGTGCGCACCCGGTGCGAGGGAGAGGTCTTGGGAAGATTGCCATTCGGTCGGCTGCCATTTGCCTTCGCGGTAGGCGAGGACGGGCATTTGACTGTGAAAAACGCTGCCGAATACGGCGGGTACGGGTCTGCTCATGATGAAAAGCCTTTCTTATTCTGATATGAACGGTTTAAATTTGAAGACTGTAAAGATACGCCTGCAAACAGGGTTTTGACAAGTGCGCGGCGGGTTTTTCTGTCGATGCGGTGTCCAATCCGTTATTTTTCAAATGGAAAGGAACGGTGTATTTGGTAAAATTGTCGGCAATCGCATACTCCGTATGCCGTCTGAACACGCTGCCGCATCCTATCCGAAACCGTGCAAATCGTTTAAACTAGCGCAATCTTGGTTCAGAGTGCGAAGCTGTCTGGGCGGCGTTTTTATTTACGGAGCAAACATGAAACTTATCTATACCTTCATCAAAATCATTATCCTGCTGCTCTTCCTGCTGCTTGCCGTTATTAATACAGATGCGGTTACCTTTTCCTATCTTCCGGGGCAGAGTGTTAATCTGCCGCTGATTGTCATATTGTTTGGCGCATTTGTAGTCGGTATTGTTTTTGGAATGTTTGCCTTGTTCGGACGGTTGTTGTCGTTACGTGGCGAGAACGGCAGGTTGCGTGCCGAAGTAAAGAAAAATGCGCGTTTGACGGGGAAAGAGCTGACCGCGCCACCGGCGCAAAATGCGCCCGAATCTGCCAAACAGCCTTGAGAAAGCCGATATGGACAATGAATTGTGGATTATCCTGCTGCCGATTATCCTTTTGCCCGTTTTCTTCGCGATGGGCTGGTTTGCCGCCCGTGTGGATATGAAGACTGTATTAAAGCAGGCAAAAAGCATACCGTCGGGATTTTATAAAAGTCTGGATGCACTGGTTGACCGCAACAGCGGACGTGCCGCCAGGGAATTGGCAGAGGTCATCGATCAGCAGCCTCAGTCATACGACCTGAACCTCACCCTAGGCAAGCTTTACCGTCAGCGTGGCGAAAACGACAAAGCCATCAATATGCACCAAACATTGCTTGACTCTCCCGATACAACCAGAGCCAAGCGTGCGCGCGTATTATTTGAATTGGCGCAAAACTATCAAAGTGCGGGGTTGGTTGACCGTGCCGAACAGATTTTCCTCAGTCTGCAAGACGGTGAAATGGCGCGTGAAGCCAGACAGCACCTGCTCAATATCTACCAGCAGGACAGGGATTGGGAAAAAGCGATTGAAACCGCCCAACTTCTCAGTCACGACGAACAGACATATCAGTTTGAAATCGCACAGTTTTATTGCGAACTTGCACAGGCTTCATTGTTTAAGTCCAATTTTGATGTTGCACGTTTTAATGTCGGTAAAGCCCTTGAGGCCAACAAAAGATGTACCCGTGCCAATATGATTTTAGGCGACATTGAATACAGGCAGGGCAATTTTCCTGCATCGGTTGAAGCGTATGCCGCCATCGAGCAGCAAAATCATGCCTATTTGAGCATGGTCGGAGAGAAACTTTATGACGCTTATGCGGCGCAAGGAAAGCTTGAAGAAGGATTAAATCGCCTGATAGGGTATATGCAGACCTTCCCGGAACTTGATTTGATTAACGTCGTGTACGAGAAATCCTTATTGCTCAGGGGGGAGAAAGAGGCTGCACAAACTGCTATCGAGCTTGTTCGGCGCAAACCGGACTTGAACGGTGTTTACCGCCTGCTCGGTTTAAGAATCAGCGATATGGATCCGACTTGGAAAGCCGATGCCGATATGATGCGTTCGGTTATCGGACGGCAGCTACAGCGAAGCGTGATGTACCGGTGCCGAAACTGCCACTTCAAATCACAAGTCTTTTTCTGGCACTGTCCTGCCTGCAATAAATGGCAGACGTTTACGCCAAACAAAATCGAGGTTTAACCACTACCGAGAGGAACACAAAAATGCGCTTACTCCATACTATGCTCCGCGTGGGCAATCTCGAAAAATCCCTCGATTTCTACCAAAATGTTTTGGGTATGAAACTGCTCCGCCGAAAAGATTATCCCGAGGGCAGGTTTACCCTTGCCTTCGTCGGTTACGGCGACGAAACCGACAGCACGGTTTTGGAACTGACGCACAACTGGGATACGGAACGATACAACTTGGGCAACGCTTACGGACACATCGCGATTGAAGTGGACGATGCCTACGAAGCCTGCGAACGTGTGAAGCGGCAGGGCGGAAACGTCGTCCGCGAAGCCGGTCCGATGAAACACGGCACAACTGTGATAGCCTTCGTCGAAGACCCCGACGGATACAAAATCGAGTTCATTCAAAAGAAAAGCGGCGACGATTCGGTTGCCTATCAAACTGCCTGATACCGCCGCCGCCAATGCCGTCTGAAGCCTTTAGGGGGTTCAGACGGCATTTTGTTGCCGGCGGCCTGCTGTTTGAGCCTGTGCCGGTTCAAACTTTATCCGTTACACCGATAAGGCAAAAAAAGATGCCGTCTGAAACGGCATCCTTGATTTGCGAAAGGGCAGTTGGGAATCAAATACCCAATTCCTGCGCCAATGCTTGGGCACGTTTGAGTACGTCGCCTTCCGCTTCTTCCAGCAATTCATGCACTGTCTCGGCAGCGGCATCGCGGTCACCGATTTCGAGATACATTTTGGCAAGGTCGTATTTCGCTTCGGACGGTGCGTCAGAACCCACAGATTCCGAAGTGAAACCGGTATCTGCATTATTT
Organism: Neisseria sp. Marseille-Q6792; assembly: GCF_943181435.1. The sequence continues at coordinate 1,227,312 of NZ_OW969598.1, read as the reverse complement.
GGGATATTCTCTTCCGCAAGGGAAATGCTCCAATCTACCGTTTCTTTTTCCCCGTCTTTCAGGAAGTCGGGCAAAGCGTCTGCTTCAGAGGTGTTGGAATCAGGCGTTTCCAAAGTGATTTCCGCTGCATTTTCCTCAACGGCCGGTGCTTCAGCAGGTTGCAGCAGCGCGGACAAATCGTCGGCAACGGTGTGGAAGTCGGGCGTTTTATCAACGGTTTCCGCTGCTTTTTCTTCAATAGCCGGTGCTTCAAATTTCTCAACGGCCGGTGCTTCAGAAGGCTGAAGCAATGCGGATAAATTGTCTGCGGTGGCGTTGAAATCAGCTATTTCGGCAACGGTTTCTGCTGCGGTTTCCCCAACGTCAGGCGTTTCAAACGGTTGCAGCAGCGCGGACAAATCATCGGCAACGGTTTCCGTTACATTTTCCTCAACAGCCGGTGCTTCAGCAGGTTGCAACAGTGCAGACAAATCGTCGGCAACGGTGTGGAAGTCGGGCGTTTCGGCAACGGTTTCCGCCGCTTTTTCCTCAACGACTGGTGCTTCGGTAGGTTGAAGTAATGCAGACAAATCGTCGGCAACGGTGTGGAAGTCGGGCGTTTCGGCAACAGTTTCCGTTACATTTTCCTCAACAGCCGGTGCTTCAGCAGGCTGAAGCAATGCGGACAAATCGTCTGCGGTGGCGTTGAAATCGGGCGTTTCGGCAACGGTTTCCGTTACATTTTCCTCAACAGCCGGTGCTTCAGCAGGTTGCAGCAGTGCGGACAAATCGTCGGCAACGGTGTGGAAGTCGGACGTTTCGGCAACGGTTTCCGTTACATTTTCCTCAACAGCCGGTGCTTCAGAAGGCTGAAGCAATGCGGACAAATCGTCTGCGGTGGCGTTGAAATCGGGCGTTTCAGGCGCAGTTTCCGCGACGGCATCGGTTTCGTACACTTTCAGGAAATCGTGCAACTCTTCCGGTGTTTGGACTTCGGCAACTGTTTTTTCCAAGATGGTTTCGGGCGAGGAAGCCTTCAGGAAGCCTGCCAGTCCGGAGGGTGCGGCAGGTTTTGCGGAAGCTGTTTCTTCTGTGCCGATATGGTTGTTTGAGAACAGGTTGTTGTAGAAATCGGTATCGACGGTTTCCGGTTTGTTTTCGGCAGTTTGGGCGACAGATTCCGGTTTGGGCGTGTCGATGACGATTTTGACAGGGTTGTACGGGTTGAAGGTCTCGGGCTCGTACACGCTGTCTGTGGATTCGATTTTGTTCCAATCGGCATCCGCGCGTTTTTGGGTTTCTTCATCCTGCGTAAGTGCGCCGGACAAAATGCCGTTTTGCGCGGCTGCCAGGCTGTCGAAATCCAAGTCGATGCGGTTGGAAGGCGTATCGGTTTCGACATCGAACGTTTGTTTTGCCGATAACTCTTCTTCAGATTCCCCACCTAAGGCAAGTGTGTCGTTTACATCGTTTTTCGGAGCGGGTTCGGGCGTTGCCGGAGTTTCGACTTCGGCAAAGGTGATTTCTATGCCGTCGTCTGCCGCGTCGTCAAGGTCAAGCTCTTCTTCAGGGACGGATTCTTCGGTACGGCGCGCGCGTTTGGATTGGGCAAGGCGCAAAAGCAGCAGCAGGGCAATCAATGCCGCGCCTCCGCCGGCAAGCAGCAAGGTGTACGAACCGTCGAACAGACCGTCAAACAGTCCGCTTTCGGTTTCTTCTTCGGCAGGAACCTGTTCGACAGGTTCGGCAACGGGTTCGGCGGCAACTTCACTGGCTGTTTCCGCAATAGGTTCGGAAACGGCGTTGCCGATTTCGTCGGTCGGCGTGTCGATGGCAGAAGCGGCGGCTTCTTGAGGGGCGGATTCGGCAGCAGTTTCCGATGCGGCAGTATTTGCAGCGGGTACAGGTTCGGGTTGGCGTTCTGTCGCCGAAGCCGGAGTTTCTGACACTGCGGGTTTGGGTTCGGGTCGAACGGCCGGTTTTTCCGCTTTTGCTTCGAGCGCGGCAACTTTTGCTTCAGGTTTTTCAACCGGTTTTTCGACAGGTTTCTCTATCGGTTTCTCTACCGTTGCCTGTTTGGACGGTTCAGATGGCATGGATACGGTTTCGGCTTTGGGTTTCGCCGTTTGCGGTTTGGGTTGTTCCGCTTTGATTTTTTTGGGTGCTGCCGCTTTGATCCTATTCAGATTCGGAATGTGAAGCACGCTGCCCGCACGCAGTCTGCCGTGTGCGGAAACATTTGGGTTTGCCTTCAGTAGCGCATCGGCAACCTGTTCGAGCGTCAGGTGTTTCGGACGGATGGCGGCGGCAATCTGTTTGAGCGTTTCGCCTTTGCGGACGGTATGGGTTTTGCCGTTATGCGCCGATTTGACGGCTGCGTTCGCGCTGTCTTTTTTATCGGTTTTGCGGAGGGCTTTGGTGTTTTGATTTTCTTGGGACTCTGCTGTCGGAGTGGTTTTGCGGTGTGTCTTGCCGTCTGAAAGTGCAGATTTGGTTTTGGGCGAGTAGCCGACAGGATCGAGGATGGCGGTGTATTCGCGTACCTGCGCGCCTGCACCGATGCGGAACACCAGGACGGGATCGCGGACTGCCTGCGCGGAAGAAACGGCAATGACGGCTTTGTCGCCCAACTTGTGGACTTTGGCGGTCAGGCCTTTTTCGGAAACGGTAACGCTGCCGCCGCCTAGCAGGGCTTTGGCTTCTTCGCCGGTTACGGTAATGCTGCCGGAAAAGGGTTCGTCAAGGTTGGACTGGATATTCAGCCCGCCCAGTCCCGCATGTGCTTGAAAGGATGCGGCAAGTGCGACGGAGGCGGCAATCAGTTTGATTTGTCTGTTGTTTTTCAAGATGTATCCCCTGTGGGTTGGCGGCTGAATACGGTTTGACCGCGTACAGTCTGTAAATTTCGTCATCAGGCATCGGCAATACGGACGATAGGGTGCGGATAGGCAGAGGTCCCAGCCGAAGCTGTATTTTAAAGCCAATTTTACAAATTATGACATATCTCCATCTTTTTTCAAAAACATCTGTGCATATTTTCATTAATCAAAACAAAATTTGTTGGCTTTGCAGGTGCAAAAATAGGGTTCTGCCTGTATGATTAGCGTTTATTTGATTTGCTTTCTCATTTGGATATGAAATTTGTCAGCGACCTTTTATCCGTCATCCTGTTTTTCGCCACTTATACCGTTACCAAAAATATGATTGCCGCCACGGCGGTCGCATTGGTTGCCGGTGTGGTTCAGGCAGTTTTCCTGTATTGGAAGCATAAAAGGCTGGATACGATGCAGTGGGTCAGTCTGCTGTTGATTGTCGTATTCGGCGGCGCAACCATTGTTTTGGGCGACAGCCGCTTCATTATGTGGAAGCCGACAGTATTGTTCTGGTGCGGGGCGTTATTCCTGCTGGGTAGCCACCTTGCGGGTAAAAACGGTTTAAAGGCAAGTATCGGCAGGGAGATTCAGCTTCCGGATGCCGTATGGGCGAAATTGACTTATATGTGGGTCGGTTTTCTGATTTTTATGGGTATTGCCAACTGGTTTGTGTTTACTAGGTTTGAAGCGCAATGGGTTAACTATAAGATGTTCGGTTCGACTGCGCTGATGCTTGTTTTCTTTATTATTCAGGGTATTTATCTGAGTACCTATCTGAAAAAGGAGGATTGACTGTGGAATATTTTATGTTGCTGGCAACAGACGGGGAGAATGTGCATGAAGCGCGTATGGCGGCACGTCCCGAACACCTCAAACGCTTGGAGGTGCTGAAATCGGAAGGGCGGTTGCTGACCGCAGGTCCGAATCCTTTGCCGGAGGATCCGAACCGCGTTTCGGGTAGTTTGATTGTGGCGCAGTTCGAGTCTTTGGATGCGGCGCAGGCTTGGGCGGAAGACGATCCCTATGTTCATGCCGGCGTGTATAGCGAAGTGCTGATTAAACCGTTTAAAGCGGTGTTCAAATAATGCCGGCCGTCGATTTGATCCGCGAACGCCTGCAGACGCTCGATCCTCTGGTGTTGGAAATCGGCGATGAGAGCCATCTGCACAAAGGACACGCGGGCAATACCGGCGGCGGACATTATGCTGTTTTGGTCGTCAGCGGCCGTTTTGAAGGCGTAAGCCGCCTGAACCGTCAGAAAACGGTCAAATCGCTGCTCAAAGATTTGTTTTCAGACGGCATCATCCACGCGCTCGGCATCCGGGCGGCTACTCCTGACGAATATTTCCATACGGCGGACTGAATGAAGTCTGCCCGAATATTTCAATTTAAAATTTAAAGAGAGAAGATTATGAAAGCAAAAATCCTGACTTCCGTTGCACTGCTTGCCTGTTCAGGTAGCCTGTTTGCCCAAACACTGGCAACCGTCAACGGTCAAAAAATCGACAGTTCCGTCATCGATGCGCAGGTTGCCGCATTCCGTGCGGAAAACAGCCGTGCCGAAGACACGCCGCAATTGCGCCAATCCCTGCTGGAAAACGAAGTGGTCAACACCGTGGTCGCGCAGGAAGTCAAACGTTTGAAACTCGACCAGTCGGCAGAGTTTAAAGACACGTTGGCCAAATTGCGTGCCGAGGCGAAGAAGTCGGGCGATGATAAAAAACCGTCTTTTAAAACCGTCTGGTCAGCAGTGGAATATGAATTGAACGGCAGGGCATACGCGCTGCATATCGCCAAAACCCAACCGGTTTCCGAGCAGGAAGTAAAAGCCGTTTACGACAATATCAGCGGTTTTTATAAAGGTACGCAGGAAGTCCAGTTAGGCGAAATCCTGACCGACAAGGAAGAAAATGCGAAAAAAGCCGTTGCCGATCTGAAGGCGAAAAAAGGTTTTGATGCCGTTTTGAAACAATATTCCCTCAACGACCGCACCAAACAGACCGGCGCGCCGGACGGATATGTGCCGCTGAAAGATTTGGAACAGGGTGTTCCGCCGCTTTATCAAGCAATTAAGGACTTGAAAAAAGGCGAATTTACGGCAACGCCGCTGAAAAACGGCGATTTCTACGGCGTTTATTATGTCAACGACCGCCGCGAGGTGAAAGTGCCTTCTTTTGACGAAATGAAAGGACAGATTGCCGGCGATTTGCAGGCGGAACAAATCGACCGTGCCGTCGGCGCGCTGTTGGGCAAGGCAGACATCAAACCTGCAAAATAATCTGAAAACGGGATACGGCGGCAAGACGTTCAGACAAGCGTTTTGCCGCCGCACAGGACAGGGAATACCATGAAACAGAAAAAAACCGCTGCCGCAGTTATTGCTGCAATGTTGGCAGGTTTTGCGGCAGCCAAAGTACCCGAAATCGACCCGGCTTTGGTGGATACGCTGGTGGCGCAGATCATGCAGCAGGCAGACCGGCATGAGGAGCAGTCCCAAAAACCGGACGGGCAGGTAATCCGAAACGATGCCGTCCGCCGGCTGCAAACTTTGGAAGTTTTGAAAAACGGGGCATTGCAGGCGGGTTTGGATAAGGATCAAGGCGTTCAAAACCGCTTTAAAATCGCCGAAGCGTCTTTTTACGCCCAAGAATACGTCCGCTTTTTGGAACGTTCGGAAACGGTTTCCGAAAGCGAACTGCGTCAGTTTTATGAGCGGCAAATCCGCATGATCAAATTGCAGCAGGTCGGTTTTGCCACGGAGGATGAGGCGCGCCAGGCGCAGCAGCTCCTGCTCAAAGGGCTGTCTTTTGAAGGGCTGATGAAGCGTTATCCGAACGACGAGCAGGCTTTTGACGGTTTCATTATGGCGCAGCAGCTTCCCGAGCCGCTGGCTTCGCAGTTTGCCGCGATGAATCGGGGCGACGTTACCCGCGATCCGGTCAAATTGGGCGAACGCTATTATCTGTTCAAACTCAGCGAGGTTGGGAAAAACCCCGACGCACAGCCTTTCGAGTTGGTCAGAAACCAATTGGAGCAGGGTTTGAGACAGGAAAAAGCCCGCTTGAAAATCGATGCCCTTTTGGAAGAAAACGGTGTCAAACCGTAATGGCATTTTCGATACCGATGCCGTCTGAATCCTTTTCAGACGGCATTATCCGCTTTTAGACAAGGAGGACGGCTTATGCGTGCGGTGATACAGAAAACGACGGGCGCGAAGGTAGATGTCGTGTCTGAAAACGGCACGGAAACCTGCGGCAAAATCGACGGCGGATTCGTCGTGCTGCTCGGTGTAACGCATAGCGACACAGAAAAAGACGCACGCTATATCGCCGACAAAATCGCCCATTTACGCGTGTTTGAAGACGAAGCGGGCAAGTTGAACCTGTCTTTGAAAGATGTCGGCGGCGCGGTGCTGCTGGTGTCGCAGTTTACGCTTTATGCCAATGCGACAAGCGGGCGGCGGCCTTCGTTTTCCCAAGCCGCACCTGCAGAACAGGCGCAGCAGCTTTACCTGCGAACGGCGGAACTGTTGCGCGGACACGGGATTCATGTCGAAACAGGGCGTTTCCGCACGCATATGCAGGTGTCGCTCTGCAACGACGGGCCGGTAACCATACTGCTGGACTCTTTCATGACGCGGATTTCCCCAAAAATGAAGGTTGTTCCGGATTGAAATTGAATCCGCAATGATGAAATATCGACAATGAACGACAATACACACACCCTTCCCCCGCGCCGCCTTTCCGTCGCCCCCATGCTCGACTGGACGGACAGGCACTACCGTTATATGGCGCGCCAGATTACCCGCAATACTTGGCTGTACAGCGAAATGGTCAATGCCGGTGCGATTGTTTACGGCGACAAAGACCGCTTTTTGATGTTCAACGAAGGCGAGCAGCCCGTCGCCCTGCAACTGGGCGGCAGCGATCCGTCCGATTTGGCGAAAGCCGCCAAAGCCGCCGAGGCATACGGTTACAACGAGGTCAACCTCAACTGCGGCTGCCCCAGTCCGCGCGTGCAGAAAGGCGCGTTCGGCGCGTGTCTGATGAACGAAGTCGGGCTGGTTGCCGACTGCCTCAACGCGATGCAGGACGCGGTGCATATTCCCGTTACCGTCAAACACCGCATCGGCGTGGACAGGCAGACCGAATACCAAACCGTTGCCGATTTCGTCGGCACGCTGCGCGACAAAACCGCCTGCAAAACCTTTATTGTCCACGCCCGCAACGCCTGGCTGGACGGTCTTTCCCCCAAAGAAAACCGCGACGTTCCGCCCTTGAAATACGATTATGTTTACCGCCTGAAGCAGGAGTTTCCCGAGCTGGAAATCATCATCAACGGCGGCATTACCGCCAACGAAGCAATTGCCGGACACCTGCAACACGTTGACGGCGTGATGGTCGGGCGCGAGGCGTACCACAACCCGATGGTCATGCATGAATGGGACAGGCTGTTTTATGGCGATACCCACGCCCCGATCGAATATGCTGATTTGGTGCAGCGTCTCTACACATACAGCCAAGCCCAAATCCAAGCCGGACGCGGCACAATATTGCGCCACATCGTCCGCCACAGCCTCGGGCTGATGCACGGTCTGAAAAACGCCCGCACTTGGCGGCGTATGCTTTCCGACGCGACGCTCTTGAAAGACAACGACGGCAACCTGATTCTCGAAGCATGGAAAGAGGTCGAACGGGCAAATATGCGCGAATAGGGCGGGGCTGTATGTGTGAAATGCCGTCTGAAGGTTTCAGACGGCATTTGTGTGTTTGTCGGGCGGTGTTTAGGGGGTGGTAATGGCGTGTTTCGGTACTTTGTCCATATCCCAGTGTGCCACCGCCCAGTCGAGAAGTTCGGCAGGGCGGTCGGTTTCCGGTGCATCGGGCAGCTTGAGGTAACGGAACACTTGGCGGAGGAGTTGTTCGCGGCGGTTTAAATCCAATGCGGGGGCGAGCGTCTGTTTCGACCATTTCTGCCCTTGTGCGTTGGTCAGCAGCGGCAGGTGGGCATATCGCGGTGTCGGAACGCCCAAACACTGCTGCAAATAGATTTGGCGCGGCGTAGAAACGAGCAGGTCTTGCCCGCGGACGATGTGGGTAACGCCCTGTTCGGCATCGTCGGCTACGACGGCGAGCTGGTATGCCCAGTAACCGTCTGCACGAAGCAGGACGAAATCGCCGATGTCGCGGGCGAGGTTTTGGGCGTAACCGCCGACGATGCCGTCTGAAAAACCGATAACGCGGTCGGGGACGCGGATGCGCCACGCCGGATGTTTGCCTTGCGGTGCAGGGCGTTGGTCGGGGTGGCGGCAACGTCCGTTATAGACGAACCCGTCTGCGCCCCGCCTTGCCCCGGCCTGCCAGTCTTTGCGGCTGCAATGGCAGGGATAAACCAGTCCGGCGGTTTGCAGACGGCATAGGGTTTCTTCATACAGGGCGTAACGGCGGCTCTGATAGGCGACTTCTCCGTCCCACTCGAATCCGAATGCCTCAAGCGTGTGCAGAATATGGCTTGCCGCCCCCGGCATTTCGCGCGGCGGATCGAGGTCTTCCATGCGAACCAGCCACCTTCCGCCGTGTGCGCGTGCATCGGCATAGGAAGCGACGGCGGTCAGCAGCGAGCCGATGTGGAGCAGCCCGGTCGGGCTGGGGGCGAAACGTCCTGTGTACATATCCGGTACAGCCCCTTTATTTAAGACTATGAATCAAAGCCATTATCTCATCTTTATTCAGTTCCATCCCGGGCTCTTCAAGCAAGGTTAAATCATATAGGGCATTATATTGCTCTTCGGTAGCCGAATCATCCATAAGGCCGGACGAGAAAAAATCGAAGGCTCTATCTGCAATTCTCTCATTGCTTGCATTTCTATAGTGGATTAAATTTAAATCAGGACAAGGCGACGAAGCCGCAGACAGTACAAATAGTAGGCAAGGCGAGGCAACGCTGTACTGGTTTAAATTTAATCCACTATACCAACCAGTTTCATCAATTCTGTATATGAAGAGATGGAAGTTATTTGTTTCTCAATATCTCAATAAGGGCGGCTTTGGACTGGTAGAAGTCCAAATCAAATAATGAAATGCCTAAATGTTTGCAATATTCTTCGATCATCTCCACAGTCAGCCTGTTTTTTTTGAGTCTTTCGGTATATTTTTCTGTCTGTTCAAACGGCAGCGGCGTGCCATATTCCATAAACTCGACACGACTGGTTTCTTTATGCAGCATAACATTTCTGGTTTCGCAGTCATGACGGGAAACCTGTTTGCTGCCCTCATACAGGGTAAATGAGACCGCACCGAATTCGTCTTTGCCAAAATATGGACGTAAATACATAGTCAATAATCTGATTTTCCACAGCAAGGCTTCATACGGCACACTTGAAAAGTCTGTGCCGTTCCGGTTATTACCTATTAGCAATGACCAATCAGACTGCGTTTCCAACAATAAATATTTGGATGATCCGGTAATCTCAAGCGGATTCAAGAAATCCAATTTCTGACTGAGGGTATACTCCTCATCCAAATACGATAGTTTCGGTTTTAGATTTTGATAAAAATCACTTAAATCCATACGTCTTTTTAGATAAAGATCCAGTGCTTTTTCAAATGGCGCGCCAATAAAATAAAACTGTTTCAGGCTCGGATGGCCGTCTCTTGCAAGAAAAAAATCTTTGTTTACATTCATAATTTAATCCACAGTCCTTAAAATTACAATAGCATCCGGATCATTACTCAATGCTCTCGATGCATGTCCGGCTCCACGGTTTGAGCTGGTGCGATCGTATTCGATATAAATTCGTTTATTGGAATTTGGTAGAGTGGCTTGAACATCCGGACGGCAGATCCCTACACGGCACATTTGGTTATTGACCTGCTGCTGGTTGATCCTAATATCTTCTGCACCCATTGAGCGCAAGATAGTATGGGGAGGTACCGGATCCTTAAAAATTAGATCTGAATAAATTTCATTGGGTGAAATGATTTCGAGTGCTTTTGCCATGATTCTATTTCCTTTTGTGTTGGTGGGTAATGTCGTGCATTAACTTCTTGTTGATTAATATTTTTAGGGTGAATCCTTGATATGCCGCACTGTGTCCGGTCAAACGGGCGATGCCGTCTGAAAGCCTTTCAGACGGCATCGGGGATGAAAAGTTTAAACCAACGGTGCGAGCAGTTTTTCAAACGCTTCTTCAAACTGTTTTAAACCGTCTTCCTGTAAACGCGCCGCCAAGGTTTCGACATCTATGCCGAGCGCGGCGGTTTCGGCAAGCTGCGCTTGTGCTTCTTCTACACCTTCGGTCAGCGTGGCTTTGGCTGTGCCGTGGTCGATAAAGGCTTTGAGTGTGGCATCGGGAACGGTGTTGACGGTGTGCGCGCCGATTAGGCTGTCAACGTAGAGCGTGTCGGGATAGGCTGGGTTTTTCACGCCGGTAGATGCCCACAAAAGCTGCACGCGGTTTGCGCCTTTGGTTTCCAGCGCGGCAAATTCGGGGCTGCCGAAGTATTGCACCCAGTCTTGGTAGGCGGCTTTGGCAAGAGCGATGGCGATTTTGCCTTTGAGCCGGTCGGGCAGTGTTGCGTCCAGCGCGCCGTCCACACGGGAGATGAAGAAGCTGGCGACAACTTGGATATGGGCAACGCTTTGTCCGGCTGCCAAGCGTTTGGCAATGCCGCGCGCGTAGGCGGCGTAGGCTTTGAGGGTTTGGGCGCGTGAGAACAGCAGGGTCAGGTTCACGCTGATGCCGTCTGAAACGAGGGTTTCGAGCGCATCGATGCCTGCGTCGGTGGCAGGAACTTTAATCATGGCGTTTTTACGCGCGATGGCGGCATGGAGGCAGCGGGCTTCTTCTACCGTGCCTTGAGCGTCTTTGGCAAGTTCGGGAGAAACTTCGAGGCTGACGAAACCGGTTTTACCGCCGGTGGATTCGTGTTCGGCAAGGCAAACGTCGCAGGCTGCCCGTACGTCGGCAACCGCCATGGTTTCGTAGCGTTGTTTGGGGCTGAGGTTTTGCTGCTTGAGGGCGGCAATTTCATCGGCGTAAAGCGCGTCGCCGGCGAAGGCTTTTTGGAAGATGGCGGGATTGGAAGTTACGCCGCACACGCCTTGTTTCAGCATTTGCGCCAATTCGCCGCTTTGCACGAGCGAGCGGGAAAGGTTGTCCAGCCAGATTTGTTGTCCTAATGCTTTAACGTCCGATAAAATAGTCATTTCTGATTCCTTTGGACAGATGTGTATGTTTCAAAGGTTTATGCTACCCCGATTCGGAAATTTTGGGTAGTTTTATTACAGCAAAGGCGGATGGCGATGGCAGGAAACGAAAAATATCTCGATTGGGCGCGCGAAGTGTTGCACACCGAAGCGGAAGGCTTGCGCGAAATTGCGGCGGAATTGGACGAAAACTTCGTCCTTGCGGCAGACGCGTTGTTACACTGCAAGGGCAGGGTTGTTATCACGGGCATGGGCAAGTCGGGACATATCGGGCGCAAAATGGCGGCAACCATGGCCTCGACCGGCACGCCTGCGTTTTTCGTCCACCCTGCGGAAGCGGCACACGGCGACTTGGGCATGATTGTGGACAACGACGTCGTCGTTGCGATTTCCAATTCCGGAGAAAGTGATGAAATCGCCGCCATCATCCCCGCACTCAAACGCAAAGACATTACCCTCGTCTGCATCACTGCCCGCCCCGATTCAACCATGGCGCGCCATGCCGACATCCACATCACGGCGTCGGTTTCCAAAGAAGCCTGCCCGCTGGGGCTTGCCCCGACCACCAGCACCACCGCCGTCATGGCTTTGGGCGATGCGTTGGCGGTCGTCCTGCTGCGCGCACGCGCGTTCACGCCCGACGATTTCGCCTTGAGCCATCCTGCCGGCAGCCTCGGCAAACGCCTGCTTTTACGCGTTGCCGACATTATGCACAAAGGCGGCGGCCTGCCTGCTGTCCGACTCGGCACGCCCTTGAAAGAAGCCATCGTCAGTATGAGCGAGAAAGGTTTGGGCATGTTGGCGGTAACGGACGGGCAATGCCGTCTGAAAGGCGTATTCACCGACGGCGATTTGCGTCGCCTGTTTCAAGAATGCGACAATTTTACCGGTCTTTCGATAGACGAAGTCATGCATACGTATCCTAAAACCATCTCCGCCGAACGCCTCGCTACCGAAGCCCTGAAAGTCATGCAGGCAAACCATGTGAACGGGCTTCTGGTTACCGATGCAGACGGCGTGCTGACAGGTGCGCTGAATATGCACGACCTGCTGGCGGCACGGATTGTATAAGGCGTTGCAGCCGTTTCAGACGGCATTTGTGGTAAGATATGCCGTCTGAAAACAAGGAAATCCCATGCAGGCAATTTCTCCCGAATTACAGGCGCGCGCCGCCAAAATCAAACTGCTGATCCTGGATGTGGACGGTGTTTTGACCGATGGGCGCATCTTTATCCGCGATAACGGCGAAGAAATCAAATCGTTTCACACACTGGACGGACACGGTCTGAAAATGCTTCAGGCAAGCGGCGTGCAGACTGCGATTATCACAGGTCGGGACGCGCCCTCCGTCGGCATCCGCGTCAAACAGTTGGGCATAAATTACTACTTCAAAGGCATTTCGGACAAACGCGCCGCGTATGAAGAGCTGCGCGTGCAGGCAGGCGTGGAAGAAGCCGAGTGCGCCTTTGTCGGCGACGACGTGGTCGATTTGCCGGTGATGGTGCGCTGCGGATTGCCGGTTGCCGTCCCCGACGCGCATTGGTTTACGCTGCAACACGCTGCCTATATTGCCAAACGCCCCGGCGGTGCGGGCGCGGTGCGCGAAGTGTGCGACCTGATTATGCGCGCGAAAGGTACGCTGGGCGCGGCTTTGAACGAGTACATCAAATGAAAGTAAGATGGCGGTACGGAATTGCGTTCCCATTGATATTGGCGGTTGCCTTGGGCGGTCTGTCGGCATGGTTGGGTCGTATCAGCGAAGTCGAAATCGAGGAAGTCAGGCTCAATCCCAACGAACCCCAATACACAATGGACGGCTTGGACGGCAGGCGGTTTGACGAACAGGGATACTTGAAAGAACATTTGAGCGCGAAAGGTGCGAAACAGTTTCCCGAAAGCAGCGACATCCATTTTGATTCGCCGCATCTCGTGTTCTTCCAAGAAGGCAGGTTGTTGTACGAAGTTGGCAGCGATGAAGCCGTTTACCATACCGAAAACAAACAGGTTCTTTTTAAAAACAACGTTGTGCTGACCAAAACCGCCGACGGCAAACGGCAGGCGGGTAAAGTTGAAACCGAAAAGCTGCACGTCGATACCGAATCTCAATATGCCCAAACCGACACGCCCGTCAGCTTTCAATACGGCGCGTCGCATGGGCAGGCGGGCGGCATGACTTACGACCACAAAACAGGCCTGTTGAACTTCTCATCTAAAGTGAAAGCCACAATTTATGATACAAAAAATATGTAAAATTTTTGTTTTAATAGCATTTTTTTCGGCATCTCCCGCTTTTGCCCTTCAAAGCGACAGCAGGCAGCCTATTCAGATTGAGGCCGACCAAGGTTCGCTCGATCAAGCCAACCAAAGCACCACATTTAGCGGCAATGTCGTCATCAGGCAAGGTACGCTCAATATTTCCGCTGCCCGCGTCAACGTAACGCGTAATGACAAAGGCGAACAGTTTATGAAGGCCGACGGCTCGCCCGTACGCTTCAGCCAAACGTTGGACGGGGGCAAAGGGACGGTGCGCGGTCAGGCAAACAACGTTGCTTATTCGTCTGCAGGCAGCACCGTAGTCTTAACCGGTAATGCTAAAGTACAGCGCGGCGGCGATGTCGCCGAAGGCGCGGTGATTACCTACAACACCAAAACCGAAGTCTATACCATCAGCGGCAGCACAAAATCTGGCGCAAAATCCGCTTCTAAATCCGGCAGGGTCAGCGTCATCATCCAGCCTTCGAGTACGCAAAAATCCGAATAATCCCAAAATGCCGTCTGAAACATAAACCCGGTTCGGACGGCATATGCCGACCGAAGATATTGAAGAGATATTTATGAGCGCAAACGTCAGCCGCCTTGTTGTTCAAAACCTGCAAAAAAGTTTCAAAAAACGCCAAGTCGTTAAAAGCTTCTCCCTCGAAATCGAAAGCGGAGAAGTCGTCGGCCTGCTCGGGCCCAACGGTGCGGGTAAAACCACCAGCTTCTACATGATAGTCGGACTCATTGCCGCCGATGCGGGCAGCGTGATGCTGGACGGGCAGGAATTGCGCCACCTGCCCATACACGAACGCGCCCGCCTGGGTGTCGGCTACCTGCCGCAGGAAGCCTCTATTTTCCGTAAAATGACCGTCGAACAAAACATCCGCGCCATTTTAGAAATCAGTACCAAAGACAAAAGCCGCATCGACGGCGAAGTCGAAAAACTGCTTGCCGACCTGAATATCGAGCGTTTGCGCAATAATCCTGCCCCATCTTTGTCGGGCGGCGAACGCCGACGCGTCGAAATCGCCCGCGTACTCGCCATGAAACCGCATTTTATTTTGCTGGACGAGCCTTTTGCCGGCGTCGATCCCATCGCTGTCATCGACATCCAGAAAATCATCGGATTTCTCAAGTCGCGCGGTATCGGCGTATTGATTACCGACCACAACGTACGCGAAACCCTCAGCATCTGCGATCGGGCCTACATTATTTCAGACGGCACGGTGTTGGCATCGGGAAAACCTGATGATTTGGTCGGAAACGAACAGGTTCGTTCTGTTTATCTGGGTGAGAACTTCAAATATTGAAGCGTTTTGCCGTCTGAAAAGCAGAACATCGCCGAACAAACGGCAAAAAACCGATTTGCACTATTTTTCTGTGAAATTAATTTAAACTTAAAACATCGACTTAGTCGGTTGGGTAAAAAATATCGACAAATCCGCTTGCGTGTTGTCCCGAAGTTTGGTTTAATACGCATCTCTTAACGAGACAGACAAAGGCCAGATAGCTCAGTTGGTAGAGCAACGGATTGAAAATCCGTGTGTCGGCGGTTCGATTCCGCCTCTGGCCACCAAAAAACCGCTGATGAGCGGTTATTTTTTTGCCTGCCGTTTTTGGGAAGTTGTCCGTGTCGGACACGTTTTGTGTCTGACCATTATGTAGAAGGACAAAAGTGATAATGATCGCCCCGTTGCGTTTTGGAGAAGAGGGTAAAGGCAGAAAGTATATGCCGTCTGAATGATATTTCAGACGGCATTTTATATTGCGGCGGCACTCAGTCCGTGTCGTCTTCGGGCAATTCTGCCGAACCCATGCGTTTGAGCACGATATTGGTTTTGTTGCGCAGCCGTTTGCTTTTCGGATGGTCGGCGTAGTAGAGCGGGGCGGGGACGCGTGCCGTCAGTTTTGCCGCCTGCTGTTTGCTCAGTTTGGCGGCGGGTATCTTATAAAAATACCGGGACGCAGCTTCCGCACCAAACACCCCGTAGTGCCACTCGATTGAATTCAGATACAGTTCGAAAATCCTGTCTTTGTCGGTAACAGCTTCCATCATCGCGGTAATCGCCGCTTCTTCGCCTTTGCGGATATAGCTGCGGCTTTCGTTTAAAAACAGGTTTTTGGCAAGCTGCTGGCTGATGGTCGATCCGCCCGCCTTCACTTCGCCGCTGTTCCGGTTGCGCCTGATGGCGTTTTGAATGCCGCCCCAATCGAAGCCGCCGTGTCCGGCAAAATGGGCATCTTCGGAAGCAATCAGGGCTTTTTTCAGGTTGGTGGAAATGCGGTCGTAGGGAACCCAGCGGTAATCCAGGGCGACATTGCGGCCTTCTTGTTCAAACTGCTTCATCCGCATCGACATAAAGGCGGTTTTGCTGGGCGCGACGGCACGGTAGGTGATGATGTTGCCGTACACATAGGCATTGAAAAAGATAAAGATGCCGATGGGCAGGGCAATCAGCCATTTGATGATGCGGAACATGGTTACAGGGCTTTCATGTGTTCGATAACGGGGCGGATATCGGGCGTAAACCCGCGCCAGAGGGAGTAGGAAGCGGCAGCCTGACCGACCAGCATACCCAGGCCGTCTGAAACTTCAGCCGCACCGTTGCTTTGGGCAAAGTTCAAAAATGCCTGCGCCGCGTTGCCGTAAACCATATCGTAGGCAAGGCGGCAGTTGCGGAAAATTTCAGGGCTGACGGCAGGAAGCTGACCACTCAAGCCGCCGGACGTGCCGTTGATGATGATATCGAAACCGCCGTTCAAATCTGCCATCGGGACGGCTTCAATGCCGAAAAGCCGCGCCAATTCCTCGGCTTTGGCATGGGTACGGTTGGCAATGACGATACGGGCAGGACGGTGTTCTTTCAATACCGGAATCACGCCGCGCACCGCGCCGCCTGCGCCCAAAAGCAAAATGGTTTTGCCCTCGATGGCAATGTTTTTGACCTGCGTGATGTCGTTGGCCAAACCGATACCGTCGGTGTTGTCGCCACGCAGCTTGCCGTTTTTCAACAGAATCAGCGTATTGACCGCACCTGCTGCCAAAGCGCGTTCGGAATACTCGTCCGCCAGCGCAAAAGCTTCCTGCTTGAACGGTACGGTAACGTTTGCCCCGCAACCGCCTGTTCCAAAAAATGTCGAAACCGCCTGTGCAAAACCGTCGATGTCGGCGCAAATGCGTTCGTATTCGATTTCAACGCCTTCCTGAAGTGCAAATTGTTGATGAATCTGCGGCGACTTGCTGTGGGCGACGGGGTTGCCGAAAACGGCATAGCGGGGGAGGGCGGTCATGGTCGTGTTCCAAAAGACGGGAAGGCTATTTTATAACGGCGGCGTACAGATGGGAACGATGCCGTCTGAAACGGTTGTCAGGCGGTACGGTTTTTCCCTGTATAAGCTGGGGAGAAATCCGGACATGATATGCAATTTTATCCATATTGTTGACAATCTTGCCGTCTGAAACTATATTTTACAGCTTGAAATTTGACGCAGGGCGAGTTTCAGACGGCATGGACGTGGTAGAATCATGCTGGCTTTGAGCTAATCTGCCGCGTTCCGCATATTTTGCTATTTCCCTTTTCCAGGAGCTGAAAAATGTCTATTAAAAACGCCGTAAAATTGATTGAAGAAAGCGAAGCCCGCTTTGTCGATTTGCGCTTTACCGATACCAAAGGCAAGCAGCACCACTTTACCGTGCCTGCGCGCATCGTGTTGAAAGACCCCGAAGAGTGGTTCGAAAACGGTCAGGCGTTTGACGGTTCGTCTATCGGCGGCTGGAAAGGCATTCAGGCTTCCGATATGCAGCTGCGTCCCGATGCGTCCACAGCCTTCGTCGATCCTTTTTATGATGATGTTACCGTCGTTATTACCTGCGACGTCATCGACCCTGCCGACGGTCAGGGTTACGACCGCGACCCGCGCTCCATCGCACGCCGCGCCGAGGCCTATTTGAAATCTTCCGGTATCGGCGACACGGCATACTTCGGCCCCGAACCCGAATTCTTCGTCTTCGACGGCGTAGAATTTGAAACCGATATGCACAAAACCCGTTACGAAATCACGTCCGAAAGCGGCGCATGGGCCAGCGGTCTGCATATGGACGGTCAAAACACCGGCCACCGCCCTGCCGTCAAAGGCGGTTACGCGCCCGTTGCGCCGATTGACTGCGGTCAGGATTTGCGTTCCGCGATGGTAAACATTTTGGAAGGACTCGGCATCGAAGTCGAAGTCCACCACAGCGAAGTCGGTACCGGCAGCCAAATGGAAATCGGCACGCGCTTCGCCACTCTGGTCAAACGCGCCGACCAAACCCAAGACATGAAATACGTGATTCAAAACGTTGCCCACAACTTCGGCAAAACCGCCACCTTCATGCCCAAACCGATTATGGGCGACAACGGCAGCGGTATGCACGTCCACCAATCCATCTGGAAAGAAGGTCAAAACCTGTTTGCAGGCGACGGCTATGCCGGCTTGAGCGACACCGCCCTTTATTACATCGGCGGCATCATCAAACACGCCAAAGCCCTGAACGCAATTACCAATCCGTCCACCAACTCCTACAAACGCCTCGTGCCGCACTTTGAAGCACCGACTAAACTGGCATACTCCGCCAAAAACCGTTCCGCGTCCATCCGCATTCCGTCTGTAAACAGCAGCAAGGCACGCCGCATCGAAGCACGTTTCCCCGATCCGACTGCCAACCCATACTTGGCGTTCGCCGCTTTGTTGATGGCCGGTTTGGACGGTATTCAAAACAAAATCCATCCGGGCGACCCAGCCGATAAAAACCTGTACGACCTGCCGCCGGAAGAAGATGCATTGGTGCCGACCGTTTGCGCTTCTTTGGAAGAAGCACTGGCCGCCCTCAAAGCCGACCACGAATTCCTGCTGCGCGGCGGCGTGTTCAGCAAAGACTGGATCGACAGCTACATCGCCTTTAAAGAGGAAGATGTCCGCCGCATCCGCATGGCGCCGCACCCGCTGGAATTTGAAATGTATTACAGCCTGTAAGCACGTCGGGTTTTCAGAAAAGCAATGCCGTCTGAACACAGTTTCAGACGGCATTTTGCATTTAAACGGCAAAACGGCGGAGCAGGGGCGGTGTTTTTCAGCGGTTGGGTGATATTTGCTACAATAGGCTTTTATTTCTTGGCTGTTTGAACCATGACTGCATCGAAATCAGGTTTTATCGGGCAAATCTTTTCCCGCAATATGCTCGTCTGTATTTTTACGGGGTTTACCTCGGGGCTGCCGCTGTACTTTCTGATTAACCTGATTCCGGCATGGTTACGCAGCGAGCAGGTGGATTTGAAGAGCATCGGGCTGATGGCGTTAATCGGTCTGCCGTTTACTTGGAAATTTTTGTGGTCCCCGCTGATGGACGCGGTCAGGCTGCCCGTTTTGGGGCGGCGGCGCGGGTGGATGCTGCTGACGCAGGCAGGTTTGCTGGCGGCTTTGGCGGCTTATGCCTTGCTTAACCCTAAAGAACATCTGCCGTTGATTGCCGGCTTGTCGGTGCTTGTCGCTTTTTTTTCTGCCAGTCAGGACATTGTATTGGATGCGTTCAGGCGCGAGATTTTGTCGGACGAAGAATTGGGTTTGGGTAACTCGGTTCATGTGAACGCCTATCGGGTTGCCGCCCTGATTCCCGGTTCATTGAGTTTGGTGTTGGCAGACAGGATGCCGTGGACGGAGGTGTTTGTCATCACTTCGCTGTTTATGCTGCCCGGTCTTCTGATGACGCTGTTTCTCGCGCGCGAACCCGTGTTGCCGCCTGCCGTTCCTAAAACGTTGAAGCAGACCGTGGTAGAGCCGTTTAAAGAATTTTTTACACGTAAAGGCATCGCTTCGGCTGTATGCGTGCTGCTGTTTATCTTCCTTTACAAACTCGGCGACAGTATGGCAACCGCGTTGGCAACGCCGTTTTATCTGGATATGGGTTTCAGCAAGACCGACATCGGTTTGATTGCGAAAAATGCAGGACTGTGGCCGGCAGTGGCGGCAGGTATCTTGGGCGGCGTGTGGATGCTGAAAATCGGCGTAAACAAAGCCTTGTGGATATTCGGCGCGGTGCAGGCTGTAACCG
Organism: Neisseria sp. Marseille-Q6792; assembly: GCF_943181435.1. The sequence continues at coordinate 1,207,905 of NZ_OW969598.1, read as the reverse complement.
TTTTGGGGTTTGTATGGCTGGCAGGGTTCGGACATTTCGACACGGTCGGCACAGGCGAGAGGCTGATGCTGGCGGCAGTTATCGGCGCGGAAGCGGTCGGCGTGGGTTTGGGGACGGCGGCGTTCGTATCGTATATGGCGCGCGAGACCAATCCCGCGTTTACAGCAACGCAGCTCGCGCTGTTTACCAGTCTGTCCGCTGTTCCCCGTACGGTCATCAATTCCTTTGCCGGTTATCTGATCGAATGGCTCGGTTATGTACCGTTTTTCCAGTTGTGTTTCATACTTGCCCTGCCGGGTATGCTGTTGTTGCTGAAAGTTTCGCCTTGGAACGGGGAAAAAACTCAGGATACAGGCAGATGAACGCGTCAAACTGGAGCGTTTACCTGATATTGTGTGAAAACAGCGCGTTCTATTGCGGCATCAGCACGAATCCGCAACAGCGGCTTGCCGCCCACACAGCCGGAAAAGGCGCGAAATATACCCGCGTATTCAAACCGGTGGCGATGCGTATCGTTGCAGGCGGGATGGATAAGGGCACGGCACTCAAACAGGAAATCGCCGTCAAAAAACTGACCGCCGCACAAAAACGGCAATTGTGGGAGCAGACAGAAAAAATGCCGTCTGAAACCTGACGGTTCAGGTTCGGACGGCATGGTTACAGCAGTTGGCAACAATCAGGACAAAGCAGGGCAGGCGACGCTGTCGTTTTTGATAAAGACAATAGGTTTGTAACGGCAATGAAGATAAGTGGAAAACAGCGCGAGCATTATTTGAATACGGATTATCTGTAATGAAAAGAACGGTTTTTTCCAAGATGGCGCAAGATTTCTTCGACGGGAAAACGGATGCCGAAACGTTTTACAACCGGTTTATGGACGATTGGATTGCCAACAGTAGCAAGCCGGATGACGTGCGTGTGCCTGTTCCCTATATCGAACAGTCTTTGAGTTTGGCTGTCGACAGTTATTGTCCTGTGGAGTTTCGGGATGATATGCAGCCGTATGATTATGATGAAGAGCAGTTGAAGCGGGTTGTCGGTATTTATCTGCAAACCGATGATGTGGATGAGGCTTATCGGATGATGAGGAGGCAGGGTTTGATTTGATGGCTTGATGCCGTCTGAACTTGGTTTCAGACGGCATTTTTATTGCCCTTTGTTTGGAAAAACGGGGCGTTTTGCGGCGGATGCCGCTTTTTTTTACGGAGTTTTGAAAAAGGAAAACCGACGTTTCAACACACAGGACGGCACATAAAGCGTCGCCCTATGAAAGTGAAGGCATATATCAGTTTTTTTATTTTGCCGTTTTGATATTTTATTTTTTCCAAGCGGTTTTTATACGCCAACAGAAAAGAAAATGATAAACTGTTTGTTGGATTTGTATTGATTAATCAGTATATTTTTTATGCCGAGGTATTTTTCCTTATCGGTATCCCTTCTTTTATGAGGATGCCTGCCGCTCATATAAAGAACGGGGAAGACCCGATGGGAAAATACGGTACAGCTTTCGATATCGCACAATATGTCAACTTAAAGAGTTAGTATCTACCATGAATATATTCTTTAACTAATTTCTAAGCTTGAAATTATGAGACCATATGCTACTACCATTTATCAACTTTTTATTTTGTTTATTGGGAGTGTTTTTACTATGACCTCATGTAAACCTGTTAATGAACAAACCAGTTTCAACAATCCCGAGCCAATGACAGGATTTGAACATACGGTTACATTTGATTTTCAGGGCACCAAAATGGTTATCCCCTATGGCTATCTTGCACGGTATACGCAAGACAATGCCACAAAATGGCTTTCCGACATGCCCGGGCAGGATGCTTACTCCATTAATTTGATAGAGATTAGCGTCTATTACAAAAAAACCGACCAAGGCTGGGTTCTTGAGCCATACAACCAGCAAAACAAAGCACACTTTATCCAATTTCTACGCGACGGTTTGGATAGCGTGGACGATATTGTTATCCGAAAAGATGCGTGTAGTTTAAGCACGACTATGGGAGAAAGATTGCTTACTTACGGGGTTAAAAAAATGCCATCTGCCTATCCTGAATATGAAGCTTATGAAGATAAAAGACATATTCCTGAAAATCCATATTTTCATAAACTTTACTATATTAAAAAAGGAGAAAATCCGGCGATTATTACTCATCGGAATAATCGAATAAACCAAACTGAAGAAGATAATTATAGCACTAGCGTAGGTTCCTGTATTAACGGTTTCACGGTACAGTATTACCCGTTTATTCGGGAAAAGCAGCAGCTCACACAGCAGGAGTTGGTAGGTTATCACCAACAAGTAGAGCAATTGGTACAGAGTTTCGTAAACAATTCAAGTAAAAAATAATTTAAAGGATCTTATTATGAATGAGGGTGAAGTTGTTTTAACACCAGAACAAATCCAAACCTTGCGTGGTTATGCTTCCCGTGGCGATACCTATGACGGTTGGCGTTATTTGGCTAATTTGGGTAACCGTTATGCGGATAATGCTGCCGCAATTGTCGGTAAGGATACAAACTTAAATGGTTTGAATTTATGGATGAAAAAAGGGTGGAAAACCTATGGGATGATACGGTCGGTAAAAAGATCCGTTTAATGTGTATTTCCGTTTTTTGGATTGTGGTTTTCAATTTGTAGCGAATCGGATTCGGCATATACGGCATTGCAAAAAGCGTTTGACTCTCCAATGCCGTCTGAAAACCGGTTTCAGACGGCATTTGCGTTCAGTGAGAAAGGCCGCGCCTGCCGCCCGAACGTCTCGCCGCAGCCTCTGCATAACGGCTCACCTCTTTTTCCAAATTTTCCAAGTTCAAAGGAAAATCAGGCAGTCTGTCCCCCTGTTTCTCTTCGCGGATAATCCGCCCGCCATCCAAATACCACGTCTGTTGCGCATGATAGGTCTGCATATCCGCCGTTACGCCATCCGCTTTCAATGCTACCGTCGAAGATTGTGCAATAAAAAGATTTCCGTTTTTCAAATAATATTCGAAACTCTGGCGTTTTTTTCCATTGTCGAAACCCCAATAGACTTTTTGCGGCAGACCGTCCGCATCATAGCCGACCACAAGACTGTTCGCCTTCATCCCTCGGGGCATCAATTCCCGCATATTCTGATAAAACACATAATCGCGTGAGTCCGACGCAATCCGGTTGCTCTCTTCGCGGAAGTCCCAAACCTTCTGCTCGTCATTCGCGACATCCCGGTATTTCGCCAAATATACCTGGGCCATCTGATAACACCCGAGGCAATGCTCATAAACATCTTCCCCGATTTTCCCGCGCCCCGACGCATCAAATACCGAACCGTCCGGTTGCCAAACAACCCGATATTCTCCTGTCGTTTCATAATTTTCTTCGTGAGCCGCTCCGCCGTACACATTTACAGAAAACGGACGATCGTTTCGATACAGATATTCGGCATTAACAAACGCTTCCGGCGAGCGTTGCGAAAGCGAAACCGCAACCAAACCGCCCTCGCCGATATAGTAATCCAGCCAAACCTCTTCCCCATGTTCCTGCTCCGTTACGTGAAACCATTTCGCCTTTTCTTTCAAACGACTGAGCCGGATAGCGAGCGCAAGATAATCCTTCTCCGACTGCAACGGACCGTCATCCGCAGTTTCGGCAAGACTTTCCTCCGTCCTCATCGATTCCTTCACGATGACAACCGCCCTGTCGGCATTTCGGAACAGGCGGGCAAGTTTCGCCACAAAAGCATTCGGATTTTCAGGTATTTCAGTTGCTGTATCGCTCAAAAACCAACGCGGATTAATCTCATAGGCAATACCCTTCCCCAGCCAAAAGGCAAATACAAGTGCAAAAAATGACAACAATACCGGTTTGAATTTTTTAAACATATTTATTTTCCGTTTAAAAGGATATATCGATTATATCAGACTAGCTTTAATTGTTTGATTTTTAATCTAATCTACGGTTGCTGCCGTACTTTAAAAACCCCTATGCAGGCTGCGGCTTGTTACTCTTGTTTGCTTTGATTCAATTTTTTGACTAATTCAAATGCTTCGGATTGATATTGCCTTTGCCATTTTTCCCAATCTAACGGTTTTCCCGAGCGTTCCCAATCTTCTAAAACCGATATTTTGAACGTTTCCATTTCCCACCAATATTCGGCATATGAACGTGATTGATTGGGAATGTCGGCTTCTGCCCGATCGGCAAAATGCAAAAAATGAGAAATATCGCAAACTATATTATTTTCAGGAACTTCTTCGGCAAATAGATTCTTGACTAACTGTAACGCTTCGGTCTGATATTTTTCTGTCCATTTCTCCCATTTTTCAGGCTTTCCCGATATTTCCCAATCTTCCAATGCGGAGGCATTCAAGATTTCCAATTCCCACCAGCAGTCGTAATAACGGGAGGATTGGTTAGGAATTTTATTTTCCGCTTCGGAAACAAATTGGGTAAAACTAAAAATATCCTTAACGATTTTTTCAAATCTATTTTCCATAAATTGCTGCCTCTTCCAAATTATAGTGGATTAAATTTAAATCAGGACAAGGCGACGAAGCCGCAGACAGTACAGATAGTACGGCAAGGCGAGGCAACGCTGTACTGGTTTAAATTTAATCCACTATACGAGCCAACAACTTCGGTAAAATCAAGCCGGCAAGCCCCTGCATCCTGTGCTAATCGGAGAAAATGCCGTCTGAAAGCCGAATACCGCTTCAGACGGCATTTGCCAGATTTGACCTTGCCGGTGCTTACGGACGCTTTTTAAATATAAAGAAGGAAATATCGTCTAACGCATCTTCGGCAAAACCTTGAAAATCCGGATTGCCTTGTTTTGAGCGCAATAAAGCAATCACTTTATCGCAATCGCCGATATTTTCATGCATCCTGGCGAGATGTCCGAAACAGGTTAATGACAATCTGGCAATATCCAAGTCTTTATGCTTCGACAACTCCGTCAATTTCTCAGAAATCCAAGGGATTTCATCCTCCTCTGAACTGAAGGTCATACCGAGCATACCGTCAATAACACTCTGTTTATTTTCAGAATAAATCATCTTTTCTACTTGTTCCTTATCAGCCATCATTTTTTGTCCATTTAATTAGTCGTTTGTATTAAATTGCCATTATTTATTTTCCAATTTACTTTATAACTATCTTCATAATAATCTAATTCAAAAAAACCTGATATTTCAATATCCAATTCCATTATTGTTTTAATGCATTTTTCAAAATAAATAATGAAATAAGACTTTACGCATGCACCAAAAAAAATATAGCTGCTCCAATTAAAACTATTTGTCGGGAAAACCCACCCATGTTTATATATTTTTGCAGATTCTTTCTCTTCGATATTGAAGGGACAATTATTCCAAAAATTATTAATGTTTTCTTGGATGATTTTTATATCATCGTCAGAGCATTCAATCCATCCTTTGATGGAAACATATGATGCCATGTTTAATCTCCTAAACCTGTTTTAACAATGCCGCCTTTTGATTCAATATATGACTTAACTTGTGAATGAACACCGTGCCTGTTCCGTACAGCAAGCACAGGTTGGATTAAGATTCGACAATCTGTTTGGATTGACAGAAAGGTCGTCTGAAAAATCGATTACGGTTTCAGACGACCTTTTGTTGTTGAGTTCTCAACCCAACCTATGCCTGCCATTAATGTTATTCATCGTAGTAAGGTTCTGTTGAATAATTGTCTTTGCCCCCGGCAATGATAGTAACAATTTTCCCTTTTGCTTCCCAAGCTTGTACTCCTATTTCATCAAACTCATAGACATATGTCGGATAAGATTCATTTGATAAATAATATTTATCAACACCGTATGATTTAGGGTGATGGAAAAGCTGTTTAAAATCTTCAAAATTTAGACCTATTATATTAACGCCCATAAAATATAGCTCCTGATAACAAAATATCGAAATAATTTTGTTTTTTTCGACGGAAATGAGTAAATTTGAGTCGGGAGATTCATAATATTCTGTTCTAAACTCATCAGGAGGTTCATACATAAAAGTTTCCAGTATGTTTTTGTACTGTGTTATATCCGCACCAAAACGGAATATTCCTACAGAAGTAAAAGGTAAAAATTCGGGAGTTTTAACGACCGCGTCGACCATGCTCTTCTCCTTTTGCTTTTCGATTGGCATTTTTTGCAATATTTCTGATTGTTTTCTCAATCTTTAAGCGTTCATTTTTGTGCATTCCGGGAATAATTTTATTTTTTAATTCAGCAATTCTTGATTCCGCTGATATTTGACTTCGACCGCCGTCTCCATGTTTTTCATTCTTGGAGCTTCCTGTTCTTTTAGGCGGACACGCATTATGAACCCAAACCCCTTCCGTTTCCGCCTGATTGCCCTTGACGAAGTAAGTATGCCAGTCGGCAACGGTCAGATTGTAGGCTTTGAGCGGTGTTGGTTTGACAATGATGTTGCGGACAGTTTGGGTTCTGCCGCTTTCGGATAACAGCCTGATTCCCGCTTTTAAATCTTCCGCCTTAATCCATTTGCCGTCCGAATAAAACGGGTGGATGCGGTTGGAAATCAGGGTTTGGCTGTTGCCGATGCCGTCTGAAAGCCGAATACCGCTTCAGATGGCATTTTGATTGTTGGGTTTTTAATCAGAGCTTTGTTTGATAATTTGTTATTTTGAATAAAATACAGGTTCTGTCGAGCTGATAACTTCTATTACAGAATCGCTAAAAAAGAAAATATAAGCCTTATAATATTTCTTTTCAAAAAAATCAAAACTTTCTTCTTTCAACCAGTCCATATAACTGTCATCTATTATCTCGAAAAAATAATTTACAGTAGGATTCCCATCCGAATTATTTTCTTCTTTATTTTCGAATAAATATTCTGAAAATTTTACTTTATAAGATTCATCTGTTATTTGAAAATGAATTATATTGTCAATAAATATTTCAATATTTAATTCATAATTTCGGTCGGATGCCAAAATGTTCACATCTTGTTCGGTAACACAAATTTTGTCCACATAAAATCTGTGATTATTGTTAGAAAATTGTAATGGTTTAATCTTCACAATCGTTTTCCATATCTAATTTTTGTTTTCTTATTGCCCTGCCGGATAAAGCAGGTCTGCCTCCGTACTGTCTATCCTCACATTTACTTTCCTGCCATCGGCTTTTATCTCCCCGGTTTTACCGTTTTTGCCAACTTCGCGGCTTTGGCGGCGGCAATGTTGAAGGCGGCTTCGACGGTTTCGGCGGCATTGGAGTTGACCCGTACTCATCCGCAAACGGCAACACGACGGACGGTGTTTGCTTTTCAGCCGTCTGCTGTTTTGACCAAGGTGCTGCCGTGGAAGGAGCAGGTGTAGGATTTTTGAAAAACTCAGTTCTCAATATCCTATTTCAAATGAAGGAAATGCCGTCTGAAAATTAAACACGGTTTCAGACGGCATTTTGATTGCCGGGGTTTGCTATTTTTTGTTGTAATAATCAAATCGCACGTTGACTATGTCTATCTCGGTAAAAATATAACGGAGCATTACTCTGAACCTTTCATAACGCTCATTAATTTTGATACTTTTAGGCAACCAAGGGGAAGATTTAATTGTAAAAAGTTTCCAATTTGGAACCATTAAAAACTCAATAATGGTACCGATTCCAATCACGATATCCCTTGGTATATCCATCGGATAAGGATATTTTCTCCTAACCTCGATTAAAGCATTCTCCAATTTCCAATATTCTTCATCATCCCACACCCCGTCATCATACCATTTGCCAATAAATGAATTTTCGTCATACTCTTCAAAACAAGGGATGTTTCTTCTAAAATCCTTGAACTCACACATAATAATTAATCTCCAATACGATTTAGGTTTTTATCAAATGTACCGTTTCTTGTTTCTTTTCTGTAATGTTATTCATC